>JANXBO010000077.1 GCA_025057575.1 Candidatus Caldisaccharidevorator malaysiensis | reverse complement strand
CGTTTTTGACAAGGAGGAAGGCTAAGTTGGGGTCGCTATGGGCCCCGTCAGGGGGCTCGGGAATGATGGCATCCACAACCCCCAAAGCCAACGCATCCTGTGCCGTCAGCCGAAGGGCTTCGGCGGCACGGGGACCCTCCTTCTGATCCCTCCAGATAATAGCCGCACAGCTTTCCGGTTGAATCACGGAATAGGTGGCGTTCTCCATCATCAAGACCTTGTTGGCAACCGCCAGGGCGATGGCACCACCGCTGCCACCTTCTCCGATGATGATGGCAACGGTCGGCACAGTCATTGAAGCGGCGAAGGCTTGGCACTGAGCCAAAGCGCCGCAGATGTTTCGCTGCTCGTCTTCGTCTAAACAGCCGGCGCCTGGGGTGTCCACAAAGGAGATCAGCGGTCGGCGCCACTTCTCTGCCAGGTTCATTAGCCGTAGCGCTTTCCGGTAGCCCTCAGGGTGGGGCATCCCGAAGTTTCTCTGGACTCTTTCTTGAGGATCCCGACCCTTTTGATGCCCGACCACCACAACAGGTTTCCCATTCAGCCAAGCCAAGCCCCCCACGATGGCGCCGTCCTCACCGTAGAGACGGTCCCCCTTCAGTTCTATGAAATCCTCAAAAAGGGCGCCAATGTAGTCCAGGGTGTAGGGTCGGTCGGGATGCCGGGCTAAAAGAACCTTCTCATAAGCAGACAGTCCTATTTTCTGCCTCTCTGTTTCTTGCCCCTCCAGGACCGACGACCTCTTTTCCGATTCCCTCTCGGTCACTGTTCCTTCCCCCTTGCCTATCACTTTGGCTCAGGACGGGAGGCAAGCGCTATAGGATAATAAGGAATCGGTCAGTGATCCACCTCAAGACTGAGGTAGAAGGAAAAATTGAGAAGACCCGTTGTTGCCATCGTCGGCAAGCCCAATGTGGGCAAATCGGCTCTGTTCAACCGGTTGTTGGGGAAAAGGGTTTCCATTGTAGAAGAGACCCCAGGCGTCACCCGTGACCGGGTGACCGGTGAAACGGAACTGGCGGGTCGTCCTGTCCTTCTAGTTGATACGGGTGGGTTGGTTCCAGGTGAGAGAGAGGCAATGGCATCACTGGTGGCTCAGCAGGTTACTAAAGCAATTGAAGAATCCGATGTCCTCATCTTTGTCGTTGATGGACGGCAGGAGCCAACCCTTCCCGATTTCCAGATCGCCGATTTGGTCCGGCGGTCGGGAAAGCCCTCTGTCTTCGTCGCCAACAAAGCCGATGATCCCGACACCCAAATGGCGGAGTTTTGGGAATTGGGCTTGGGCGAGCCACTACCCGTTTCTGCTATTCACGGGCGCAACATCAGTTCGTTAATTGATGCTGTTGCTGCCGTTCTTCCCCCGCCGGTTTCCCAAGAAGAAACACAGGACGCACAGCAAGCCGTCCGGCTGGCGATCGTCGGCAGACCCAATGTGGGCAAATCGTCTCTGGTCAATGCCCTTCTGGGTCAAGAACGGGTGATCGTCAGCCCCATCCCTGGGACGACCCGAGATGCGGTGGACACCTTCTTTGAGTGGAAGGGACGACCCATCATCCTCATTGACACCGCTGGACTCAGAAAGAAATCAGCTATAAAAGAAAAACTGGACTACTATGCTCAGGTCCGCGCCGTTGCCGCCATTGACCGTGCTGATGTGACGGTTTTGGTCATTGACGGAAAAGAAGGCGTCACCCGACAAGATCTGAGGATCGCTTCTTATTCGGATGAGAAAGGGAAGGCACTGGTGCTGGTCGTGAGCAAGTGGGATCTGGTTGCGGCTCAGATTGACGGCGATCCCGCAACCAAAAGGCGCCGAGAGAAAGTCCTTCAGCAGGACTTCACTCGCTTTCTCCGACAGGAAATGCACTTCGTTTCTTATGCACCGGTCCTCTATGTCTCTTCGGTAATGAGGTGGAATGTTGATGAGGTGTTGAAGAAGAGTCTGGAATGTTATGAGCAATGGCAAAGAAGGATAGCCACTGCGCAAGTGAACCAGTGGCTGGAGGAAGCCGTCTCCCGTCATCCGCCCCCGGCTTTTGGAACGAAACCCCTCAAGATTTACTATGCCACCCAACCCCAGACGGCACCACCGACCTTTGTTCTGTTTGCCAACCGACCCGACGACATACCCGAAACGTATCAGCGTTACCTTGAGAATAGCCTAAGGAACCGGTTCCGGCTGTGGGGGACGCCCGTCCGACTAATGTTCCGGCAGCGGGAATGAGAGCAGAATTCGTAGCAAAACTTACCATTTCTTGACACAATTCTGAAGGAAATTGATGAGGAGGTGGAGGGAATGACCAAAGCCGAATTGATTCGGGCAGTGGTTCAAAAAACGGGTCTGGGGAAAAAGGAAGCCGCCAGCGCCGTGGACGCTGTTTTTGCGACCATTACCGAAACGATAAAAAAGGGCGGCAAAAAGGGTGTGGTGAACATCGCTGGTTTTGGGAAATTTGCCGTTCGGCACCGACCCGCCCGGACGGTCCGCAATCCTCGGACGGGAGAAGAGATCCGAAAGCCTGCCACTAAAGTCCCCGTCTTCCGACCTTCCAAGACTTTAAAGGAAGCCGTTTTGTAGGAACAACTGGGTCTTTGGTGGACCCGATCCTTTCTGGGCAGTTCCTCTGGCGGCGGGCAACTTTATATGCCTGCCGTTCGTTATACCAGTCAGAGACGAAGCGAAAGGGAAAAGATCTGTGCTCAACCGGCGCTCAATGGCAGATAAGGAGTCAAAACCAGTCGTTGTTGCCGACGAGGGCGGTCACCGCCCTTCAGGGCTCCAGACCGCTGGCAGTGTTCTGGATTTAATCGGCAAAACCCCTCTTGTGCACCTCCCTGCCTTGGAGCAACTGAGTGGCAACCCGTCCGTCCAGATTTATGCCAAGGCGGAATGGTTCAATCCGGGGGGTTCCGTTAAGGACCGACCCGCCCTGTATATGATTAAAGACGGTGAAGAGAGAGGGCTGTTGACCAAGGAGAAGACAATTTTGGACAGCACCTCTGGCAACACCGGCATCGCCTATAGCCTCATTGCTGCTGTCAAGGGCTATAAAGTCAAATTGGTCGTCCCTGCCAACGCCAGCCCCGAGCGAAAGAAGATGCTCCTTGCCTTGGGGGCGGAGGTCATTTATTCCGATCCCCTCAAGGGCAGTGACGGAGCCATTGAACGGGCGCATCAGATTTACGAAGAAGATCCCGACCGCTACTATATGCCCGACCAATACAACAATCCCGCCAATCCCCTCGCCCACTACGAAACGACCGGTCCGGAAATCTGGGAACAGACGGGGGGAAGGGTGACCCATTTCGTTGCCGGCATCGGAACCAGCGGAACCTTGATCGGGACCGGAAAGAGACTAAAGGAATACAATCCGGACATTGAAGTGATTGCCGTGGAACCTGACGCTCCCTTCCACGGGATTGAGGGGCTCAAACATATGGCCTCTGCTATTAAGCCAGGGATTTACGATCCCACCTTTCCAGACCGGATTATTCCCGTCGCCACAGAGGTCGCCTATGAAGCGATGAGATGGTTGGCTCAAAAATGTGGTCTTTTGGTGGGTCAATCGGCTGGGGCAGCGGCGGTGGCAACGGTCCAACTCGCCCGTTGCCTGTCCTCGGGTGTGATCGTCGCTATCTTTCCCGACGGCGGCGATCGTTACCTCAGTTCCCGGGTTTGGGATCATAGTCCGATGGAGAAGGGGCTGTTCATACCGCCCAATTCTTAAGGGTGTCATTGGAAAACCGATTGGAGGAATGCCGATGGTGTTCCTACCTCTTTCCCAGAGGGAGCAACTGGTTCATCACTGCCTCCAATCCTATCCCAAAGAGGGTTGTGGACTTCTGGTCGGAACGCGCTCAAAGACCCGATGGCGCATCGTCCGCTGTCATCCCGTTCCGAATTCCAAAGAAGAATCCGCCCAACGATACGAGTTTGAAATAGATCCGAAAGATTACTTGAGAATAGATAAGGAAGCCAGCCAAGAGGGCTTGCAAATTTTGGGTATTTTTCATTCCCATCCGGATGTGCCTCCTTACCCATCCGCCGCCGATGCCCGACTGGCATGGACCAATACCTTGAACCTCATCGTCGCCATCTACGAGGGGCGCCAGGTCAAAGCCCGCGTCCATTTCTTTGATGGTGCCTCGTTCCACGAACTTCCCCTTTTGACCATTTTGGACAATGACTTAACCGTTGACTTGCCTGACCCTTTCGTTCCCGACCAGGTCCTCAACTTGACGGGCGAGGTGGAACCCTTCCTCACCATCGGCGTGAAAGAGTGTGTCCCTCATCTTCCCGACGGAGCCGTCCTTCTCGTGCGCTTTGACTTTGAGCCAGCGAAAAAGACTCTTCCCTCCTACTTTGCCCAACAAGGTCACCAGGTTCGAAAAGTCTGGTGGAACGAAGAAGGCTTTTACGAGGTTGTGGTCCGGGTCGTTCGCCCGCCTCAGACCTAATGAGCCTAGGTTGCTCTTGAGTCTCTCACGGGCGGGGCTTCTCAGCGGTCACCGACAAAAGACCAAGTAAACCATCATAAAATTCAAGAGAGAACAGGACCTGTGATGCCGATGAGGGACTCTCACCATCCTCTTTTTGGTGTAACAAGGCAGGATATTGAAAGGATCGTAGAGCAGATCCTTGAAGAGATCACCCCAGATCAGCCCCGAGCCGAACAATGGTCTCTTTGGCGCCAAGCACTGGAGGAGAGGCTGGAAACGTTTGAGGAAATGGTCAAAAGAGGCGAACCCCTTCCCGAGACAGCACCCGACTTGGACGAACTGCGCCGATATGTGGCGGCCCTTCGGGAAGAAGAGATCATCTCCCAATTTTTTGAGGACCAGATCCGTTTTGTTCTGATCAAGGCGATGGTCCTGGGGCGCCGCAATGAAAGGGAAGAGGACGGGAACGACGAGTGATTCCCCCATCCCCACCACCAGAGGATTCAGCCTTCCGAAAAAGTCGGTGGCTGATGGGTTGCTTTTTGGGCTGCGGGATGGTGATGCTTTTTTTTGCGGTGTTTGCCCTCGGGCTCTTTATCTACCTAATGGTTTTGGTCCCCGAATTTCCGACTCATCGGATCATCGCGCCGAATCAGCCCGTCATCGCTTACGCAAAGCCGGATCCGACCGACCCTGGTCTTCAAGAACTGGCGCAGCGACTTTCAGAAAGATGGGAAGGACAATCCCGACAGGAACTGCCCGAGTGGTTGCGAAATTTGTCCCCGCACGACACCGGATCGCAACAGTCTCTCATCGCCCTGCTGCCGACGGAAATGACCGTTATTTTTGACGGGCAGGGGTCCTTGCAGAGAGCCGCTGCCGTCAACGGGGGCGCGCAACTGCGCCTGATACGCTTTATTGGGACTACGGTCGGAGGCTGGGAAAAAGAGTATAAAGGCGCTCGCTATATGACCGTTCGCCACACCTATGCCTTCGGCTTCTACGGAGCCACCCTTCTTTGGGCGGAGAGTGAACCTCTTTTTCAACAGTTGGTGGATCGGCTGGAAAAAGGGCAAACTTCCGCACCACCGATGGTTACCCATTTGAAAGGGTCTTACGACTTGGTGGCTTTCCTCCGCCCTCACGCCTCTTTTTGGCGTCAATGGGGTCTTTTGGGGCTGTCGGCGGAAATCGGTTGCGATGTGGTCAGCGGCGATCGGATGACGATGGACATTTATTGCCCGTCCGTTCCCGATGGCTGGCTTTCAGCGGTGCGATCCACCCTAGAAGAACTGTCCCGAAAAATGAAGGAGGAAGGGGTCACTTTGCGGTGGACGATAAAAAGGGAGGGAGAGGGGCTTTTCATCGTCGGGGAACTTTCCGGCTTGACCCAGTTTGTTAACAGGCGGTTTTTCCGTTAAACGAGCAACATCATCAGAAGGTCCTTAATGGCTAACCTTTGGAAGGGCGGTCGTGTAGTTGAAGTTGGGGGAGTTTTGGCGATCGTGACAGCGGATACAGACGGCGGGGGAAATGGCGGGCGTGCTGGAGCGTTCCCCCGGTCGCTGACCGTGCAGCCGTGCCTGGGCAGGGTCCATCAGGTTGGTATGACAGTCAGCGCATTCTACACCCCGATTCTTCTTTTCCGTAATCACACCCCGAAGCCGGAACTCAAGGGAATGACACGTTAGGCACTGCTTGTCCAGCCGCCCTTGTTTTTCCAGCGTTTCAATGGCGTGGGCGTGAGCGGTTTCCTTCCACTGGTTGTATTCCGCCTGATGGCACGATCCGCAAAACTCAGGGGTCACATAGTCCTTTTTTAACGCTACCCTCAAAACCTTATCCAGTTCCCTTTGGAGGCGCTGCTGCCTCATCGCAAAGTAACGGTCCACCACTTTCTTGACCCGAGGCTCATCGGGGACGCCGTGGATCGGAATCTCAGAAGGCTGGACAATCGGCTTCGCTCCGTCCTTACCCGCCCAGACGAGGACCGACAAGACATTGGACCGAAGGTGGGGCAGCCGATGCACGCGGGGCAAAGACAGGTCCGATTCCCCAGCCCCTTCGTGTCCCGCCGACCGCAGCACCATAAAGGTCGGATCGTCTACCAAAATGAGATCCGCCAGACCCTTTAACCTCTTTTGAAGTTCCTTCACCTTTTCGGCATTCAAATAAGTCACGGCGATAACAACTTGATAACGACTGCGAAGGCGCGTAAGGGCTTCGGTTACTTTCTTCATCTGTTCTTCGTTGGTGGGCGACGGTGCCCCCAAATTGACCACGGCAACCGCCAATCCCTTTTTCTCATTGACAATCGTGAACCGATGGTCCCAACCTTCAGAGACGGGCAACAAAAGGGTCGTGTTCTTTGCCTTGTCCTTTATCTGTTGGTAGAACGCCATATCCCGGGGGCTCAGGCACAGGGCTTGGTAGCCCATAATCTCGTAGCATTCCAGAAGGTAGGGGATCACCTCTTGGGAGCCGGCGAAGTCGCCGCCTTCCAGAATGCCGATGGTGCTCCCTCCCTTTCTGGCTAAGGAACTGATCTGATGAAGCCCCGAGGCGACTTTCGCAATGTCCTCACCTTTTTTCCCGGGACAGCCGCAAATCTCCAACTTTCCTTGTCGGTTCGCTGTCCAATAGAGGATCACATCTGCCTTCTGCTCGGGGATCTGGGGCACCTGGGTCACTCGGGGTGAGCGCCGATACTGCCGCAGCATACTGAAGGAAAACAAAAGGATCAGACCAAGGGCAATGGCAAACCCGACCCAGTTACTCCGCTTCGTCAGTTCTTCTTCGGTCATCTCTTTTTCCCTACCACAAATTAACGCCTACCGTTGCGCCAATTCTCCTCTTGTCATGATTTGTTACTGAATAAGAACCCTCAAAACCCCTTTCTGATCTTGAGACCCTTTATAGCGCGCTGACCAAGGACTGTCAATCACGGTTTGGGACTGAGATCTACAGCAAAGCCCAAGCCCTGTGATGGGGGACTTAGCCAACGGAAGGTTACGACTCTGCCCCTTAGTCCCGAGACTTTAAAAGATTCCCTTTCACCATTCTTCCAATGAGAGCCGCTAAGTATCCGGCGCCGAAGCCGTTGTCTATGTTGACGACAGCAACTCCCGGAGCACAGGAGTTCAGCATGGTTAAAAGAGGGGCTAAGCCTTGAAAACTGGCGCCGTAGCCAACGCTGGTGGGGACCGCGATGACCGGCTGATGGGTCAACCCCGCCACCACGCTGGGCAACGCCCCTTCCATTCCCGCCACCACCACCAGAACCAGGGCTTCCTCCCATTCGGACCGATGCTCCAACAGCCGATGAAGCCCCGCAACCCCCACATCATAAATCCGACGGATCAAACAGCCACAGGCGGAGGCGGTGACAGCGGCTTCTTCTGCAATCGGTAGATCCGCCGTCCCCGCAGCGATCACCGCAAGGATCGGCTTTTCGGAATCGTCCAGGGATTCCCTTTCGGCGGCTTCTATGACAATCATCCGAGCCGTCTCTTCATATCGGGCGCTTGGGATCCGGGCATAAACGGCATCGTAATGGTCCCTTCCCGCCTTCGTGCACAGAACCAGACTTCCCGCCCGATGCATCCGCTCGGCAATCTCGGCTACTTGCTGGGGTGTCTTGTGCAGAGAAAAAATGACCTCAGGAAAGCCTCGCCGAAGAAGCCGGTGATGATCTATCTTGGCAAAACCGATATCTTCAAAGGGCAAATGGCGAATTTCCTTAAGCGCCTCATCAACGCTCAGACTGCCCGATTGCACCCTCTTCAGCAGTTCCCGTATCCGCTCTACCCGCATAATCGTCTTCAGAGGTCAGTTTACCGCTTTCCTCTTCGGGCGTCTAATTATTGACGGCTGTTCAGCGCAACGGTGCGGGTGAAGAGAAATGAAACGGATCGGGTCCGTCTTTCTGATCAGTTTCTTTTTGATAGGGGCGCAGGGGCAAGATCCGTCCGTCCCCGTCAGGTGGAAATTTGAGAAGGGGCAAGTCCTTCGTTACCGGCACCAGGTGGACGGTCGCCTGTCCTTTGTGAGCGAGGTCGGCGTGGCGACGGATCTCATCATCAAAGGACAACTCCATAGAGAGCAGATCACCCAGTCCGTTGCCGAAGACGGTTCGGCAGAACTTTTGGTCACTTTGAAAGGCACTGTAGAACTGATGGCAGCCGGTGCAGGAGCTTTTGGACTCGGTCTGGACAAAACAGTCAGCCGATACGAAATCAAAGAGAGACAGTTCACGGTCCGGATGGCTGCCGACGGTCAAGTATTGGAACTGAAGGAACTTCGGGAAAAACCCGTTAAGGAAGGAGGCGTGCCGGAACTCTTGCAGGACCCCTTTCAGGTCTTAGCTGCCAGCCCCGCTTTGCTGGCTCTTCTTCCCGATCGGTTACCCGATCGCCCCTGCCGCCCCGGAGAGTCGTGGACAGTGGAGGAAGAGAGAACGGCGCCAGGACCTGCCGGACAAATTGTTAAAGCCAAGGTTAAAGGGGAAGGGCGCTTCGTCTCCATTGACCAAACCCCTCACGGACCGGCAGCCCGCTTGGAATCAAAAATGGAACTTCTTAACTTAGGAGACATTCTGAGCGGTGCCCCACCCCTCAAAGCCCTGGGCGTTGAGTTTCACGCTGAGGGAACCTCTCAGACCCGATGGCTCACCGTGCATCTCATCCAAAAGGGGCTTACCGTGAGTAGTGAGACGAGGGTGGAAACGAAGGGCACTGGCAGGGTCAAACTGCCCGAGGGGATCGGAGGAGGAGAGTTTCAATTTCAGTGGACCACCGACATAAAGGGCGTTGCCGAACTGGTGACTTCTGAGGAGCCGTCACCAAAGAACGAATGATCGTGAAACTTGTGAGGCTACGGATCGGTAAGAAAAAAGTTTTGCTTGTCCTTGCCCTTTGCCTCTCTGGGATCAGCCTCGGTCACGAGCAAACGGCTCCGTTACCCGAACCAGTCGTTACCCCATCCTACCTTCCCGCCATCGGCAAAACCTATCGCTACCGGCTCTCCCTCTCCGGGACCATGACCGCTCGGTGGACAGGGCACGAAACGGTCGCTCATTTGGCAGGGCAGGTGGAACTGGAGCAGAAGTGGAAGAAAGAAGGCAACCGGCTCCGGTGTGACCTGACCATCCGAGGCGGCTCGTTAAGAATGTTCCAGCCTCCCCATTCGCAGACGATGACCGTGGGGAGAAGCAGTTTAACTTTCTGGACGAACCAGCAGGGGCAGATTTTGGACGTTCGGGGCAGCGGGGTTCGTTCTTTGGACGAGTTGATCGCCAACTTTGACCTTTTGGCGACAGGGATTGTCGCCCTTTTGGTTCCTTTTCCCGAAAAGGGGATCATCCCCGGGGACTCATGGCAGGGTGCGCACCGGTTGGGTCCTGAGTTGACGATGCTGCTACTGCAGTGCACCGACAGGACCTGGACAACAATGGGTCCGGTCCTAAAACTTCGGATCCGATCCGTGGTGCCGATGGACCTTTTGGTGGATCCCGCCCTCCGACAGTTGTTGGACCTAAAGGTGCGATACGAGGCGGAGGCGGAGGTGACCTTTCAGGTTTTATCCGCCAGGACCCAATCGGCGTCGGGGACCATCAAAGTGCAAATGGGTTTTAAGGTCCCTTCCTTTGTGATCAACCCACCCCAAAGCCAAGAGCAGAACCAAAGGCAGGGACCAACCGAAAGCCATCAGGAAGGATCGCCAGCCCCCGAATCCCAATCGCAGAGTGAAACTCCCAGCCCCTCCCAGCCAGACCCACAAAATCAACCGCCCCCAAATACCCCCCGATCCCCTTTTCCCGAACCTC
>JANXBO010000076.1 GCA_025057575.1 Candidatus Caldisaccharidevorator malaysiensis | reverse complement strand
AAGCCTTTGTAACCGGGGGGAAATTGAAGAAAGCACGCTTCCCCACCTCTGGCAAAGTCCGGACCAATCCCCAAAGTTTTGAAGACAGTAGAAGCAAAGTCCCCTTCTTCCCGAATCAGGAGCCGCTGAGCGACCCACCCTCTCTTACTGAGTTCCTTCTCATACCACTTGATGACCGAGTCCCGATCATCGTCGCAGCGAAAGGAAACGACCAGATAGGTGCTCTCACCCAAGGGTCGGTCTATTAAGGACGGAATCAACCGGTAAAGAGGCTGGTTCGTCGCCAGACTGTCAAACTGCGCACCGGGGAAAAAAGCCCAATCGGGTGCCATCTCCTGAAAAGTCTCCAAACGGACCGTTGGCTGAGCCCGCTCGGTCACGACCCGGTAGGCGGCGAACCCCAAAAGCCCAACAACAACCAAAATGAGAACCGAAACAATAAAGCAACCGCCGACCCACAACCAGACGAATCGTGGGACCTGCGTTTCTGTGCCTCTCATAAAGTCAGTCGTCTGCCCTTTAAAGGCTCAGGAAATTTTTCAAGATCGTTAAACCCACCTGACTGCTTTTTTCGGGGTGGAACTGGGTTCCGTGAAGATTGCCGTGTGACACAGCGCAGGTAAATTCCACACCGTAGACGGAAGTGGCGCTGATGACCGACGGCTCGTCTGGCACTGGAAAGTAACTATGAACAAAGTAAACCATCGGCTCATCGGGCAAAGAGCGAAAAAGGGGCTCCCTTTGCCAAATTCTGATCTTGTTCCAACCCATATGAGGGATCGGAAGACCGTTAAGGACGGGAAAGCGGGTGACCCATCCCCGAAGGATCCTCAGACCCTGATGGTGCCCCAGTTCTTCACTGAAATCAAAGAGCATCTGAAGTCCCAGACAGATGCCCAGCACCGGTCTTCCCGCTTCTACGATGCGCTGAATCACCTCGTCCAAACCTCTTGCCCTCAGATTCCGCATTCCGGTCCCAAAGGCACCGACCCCAGGGACGACCAGACGAGCCGCCGATTGGGCAACCGACGGGTCATTGGTCACCGTCACCTCGGCGCCAAGAGATTCCAGGGCTTTGGTCACGCTTCTAATGTTCCCCAGGTCGTAATCCAGGACTGTGACGGACTTTCTCATCACGATTGGTCGTCCCCTTTTCTAACCTTTGTTGGTTGGCTTCCTCATTTTGCCGTGGTCGTTAATCCCTTAATGCGGCTTTTAAAAGAGAATGCCCTATTCGGTGGACCCGATCAGTTACCCTCGGCGACAACGAAGGGCAAGGATCCAGATCCCAATGACCGAAAGCACCAAGCAGGGCACCTGCCAAGGGTGCGGCACCAGGGACCCATAACCGACCACTACCTTCTTCTGAATCCTCAAAACCGACGACACCGTTAAGAAAGTAACGGATCGCCTGTCTCAAGCAACGAAGGACGCCAGGCTCCCCATTTTTTTCCTCGTCGCCCTCTTCAAAAGGTGCCGTTAGGCAATCCAAAACCTCGTGGGGTGCGTGCCCGGCGATCTCAGCGGCGAAACTGAGTGCCTCTTCCCTCTTCCAACCGCGCACGCCGCGAGAAATGATCGCATTAATCGCTAACGATGAATAGCGAAAAATAGGCTCCGGGTGGGTCAGCCGGCAGACTTGATGGCTCACCTCCATCAGACCACCCAGGTCTCGGAAGTAGCGCAAACCGACGGCAACTCCCCGAATCAAAGGCTCTGCCAGATCGGCATCTGAATCGCCTTGTTCCTCTAAGGGTGTAGGATCGCTACCGTTCAATAGCCTTCGCAACCGTTCACTGTTCCGCCAACCCTCATTCGTCACGCCTTGCCGAACTCGCCTTAAAAAGTCCGCCGGGTCCCATCCCCTTGCCTCCAGTAACGACTCACCCAAGCACAGAGCCTGCCCGGAAAAACCGAGCCGCCCATCCCAATCAAATGACGATCGGCGCAGATCGTTTTCCATTTGGGCTTCCCGACACTCCGCAATCACCAGTCCAAGAAAGCATTGGACGAACCTATCGGCTCTCTCTTGGTCCATCACGTCCTCCACCCGTTGGGATTTTATCATCGGCTGGTTGGTAGCCGTTGGCGGCTCGGCAGCACAATAGAGCCGGCTCTCCAACCCATCGGTGGTCACTGGTCATAATGCAAAAGGATAACGACATCCAAGAACTGATCAACCGATCTCGGAGTGGGGATCGGGTAGCCTATCAAAAAGTTTTTGAACGGTTCCATAGAACCGTTTACAGCCTCGCCATCCACTTGGTTCAAAACCCTGACGACGCCGATGACATTACCCAGGAAGCCTTCTTGAGAGCCTGGGAACGAATTAAGCAATTGACGTCTCCTCACGCCTTTCGCAACTGGCTCCTCACCATCACCGTCAATCTTGCCCGGAGCCTTCTTCGCAAGAGGACCTCAGAGCCAGTGGTCACCGCCGCAGATTTGTGGGAAAGCGCTGACTGGGAGTCGGAGCAGGAAGAAGAGAAGATATTAGAGCAACCAACACCAGACATTATTAACGAAGCGGAAGAGCGAGAGAAAATTCGTTTGATCCACCAAGCGGTCGCGGCACTCCCCTTGTTCTTCCGGGAGGTTGTCATCTTACACTACTTTGAAGGCTTGGATATAGGCGAGGTGGCGCAAGTTTTAAAAATCCCCGTGGGCACTGTCAAGAGCCGTCTGGCACGAGCACGACAAAGACTCAGGGACGCTCTTGCGGACCTATTGTAATGGGTGTGCGAAAAAAATGGATGAGAGAATAACGAGGTTTAAAGATATTGACAATTGGGTAACACAAAAAAGGAAACCGAAGCGGCAAGGAGGTGACTGGGATGGCGAGGCTGGCGAGATGGTCGCCGTTCGCCGAGCTGGAGGCCTTTCAGCGGCAGATGGACCGACTCTTCCGGGAGTTTTTCGGTGATCTGACCCGCAGGGAACCCGGAGCCTGGCTGCCGCCGGTGGACATTTACGAAACGGAGGACAAACTGGTCCTGCAAGCCGAGTTGCCCGGCTTCAACAAGGACCAGATTCACATTGACGTCACCGACGATCGGGTGACCATCCGTGGGCAGCGGGAGTCGGAACGGAAGGACGATCGGACCTACCACCTCATTGAAAGGTGGGACGGTCAGTTTGAGAGGTCCTTCCGCTTGGGCGTAGAAGTGGAAGCCGACAAGGCGGAAGCCCACTACCGGGACGGTATCCTGACCGTTGAGGTTCCGAAGAAGGAAGCCCGGAAGAGCCGCAGGATCACCATCTCCGGCTGATGAACGGCGAACCTGATTGAAGACGACTGGACCGGTCCGGACCAGTGCCGGACCGGTTCTTTTTTCTCTTAATGAACCTGGCTCTCCAAAGCCTGGACAACGGGTCTTATTTCCGATCATTTGACACGACCTGATGTTGATGCGACAATAAATAACAAAGCCAGAGAATTGGAGGTGACACAGATGGCACAGATCCGCAGATGGTCGCCCTTCAGCGAGTTGGAGGCTTTTAGAAGAGAAATGGACCGGTTTTGGAGGGAGTTTTTTGGCGAGGAGCCAAGGGCGGTGACGCGAGCCTGGTTGCCCGCCATTGACCTTTCGGAGACGCCCACCCACCTGACCATTCAAGCGGAACTTCCCGGTGTCTCAAAAGACAACCTGAACATTGATGTTTCGGAGGATCGGGTCGTCATTCGAGGCAAAAAGGAGCCCGAACCCCGAGAGGATAGAACCTACCATCTCTTAGAGAGAATCTATGGGGAGTTTGAAAGGTCCATCACTCTTCCCTCACCAGTAGACGCCGACGCTGCTCACGCCACTTACAAAGAGGGCGTGTTAACCATCCATCTTCCTAAGAAAGAGGCAAAGAAGACTCGTCGCATCAGCATTCAGGTTCAGGAGTAGTTCCCCTGTTGCCGTGCGTTATCTTGAACTTCTTAGGAGGGCAGGTGGCCAAAAGAAATTATCATAGCAGTGAGAAAGTGTGCCAATTGGTGTCGCTAAGCAAGAGACATAGGTATTTTATCCGCTCACCTTTCCAGAAAAAATAAAAAAGGGAAAAACGTGAAGGACATCGACTGGCAACAAGACATATTGTCAGTCTACCGAAGAGAACGACCCCGAAGGGTTGTTTGGCAGCCCCGCATTGACTTCTGGTTCCTCGTTAATAAGGCGCGGGGAACCCTTCCTGACCGATACAAAAATGCCACTTTATTGGATGTCCACGACGATTTGGAAACGTCCATTCGCTACTTCATCTGGCCTCTAAAAATTAGTTATGAAAAAACTGTTCTACGTGAACAGAGGAATGGTGACCGGTTGATCCGAACTTGGATAACACCAATTGGTGAACTTAGGGAGGTCCTCCATTTCACCGACTTTGGTTATTCCCACTACCACGAAGAGTATCGTGTTAAAACCGCCGACGATTTGAGGATACTGGAATACATTTTGCAAGACTCACAATACGAATTTGACACTGAAGGCTATCAATCTGACGTAGAACGAGTTGGCCGTCGGGGCGTCCCCCAATTCTTCTACCGAAGGTCTCCTTTGCAATCGTTAATAATTGAATATATGGGATTTGAGAGAACAGTGTATGCTTTACAGGATGCTCCTGAAGCGATCAACCATTTTATTGAAGTAGCCAGCAAGGCTGATGACCGGATGTACCAGGTTCTTTTATCCTGCCCTGTCCCGATTCTTAATCTCGGTGAGAATATTGACGCCTGCCTCAATCCACCTCCTATGTTCCTTAAGTTTCATATCCCCTACTATCGTAAACGGGTTACTCAAATAAAGGCAGCGGGAAAGTTTTGTCACATCCATATGGACGGGTCTCTGAAGCCGTTGCTCCCCTATCTGAGGTCGGTGGATTGGGACGGCATAGAGGCAGCAACTCCTTTCCCGCAAGGGGATGTTACCCTTTGCGAATTGAAAGAGGCGATGGGTGACCTCATCCTTTTGGACGGCATTCCGGCTCTTTACTTTCTTCCCCATTATTCAGAGTCCGACCTGGTCAAGTGCGTGGAAGAACTGGTCCGGTTGTTTTATCCATCCCTCATCCTTGGGATCTCCGATGAATTACCACCGGATGGTGACATTGAAAGGGTTCGCTTGGTCTCCCGACTGATTAGAGATTTGGTATGAAAGTTATGGAATTCATCCCATGAGAAAGAAACTGGAAAAGCGTTTGGACTTTTGGCAGTTGGAGATTTTGAAAGTTCTGGCGGAAAACAGTAGTTTCTCTCGCACTGCCGAGTCCCTTTTTTTGAGTCAGCCGACCGTCACCAACCACATTGCCGCCTTAGAAAAGAGGCTGGGGGTAAAACTGGTAGAACGGACGACCCGAAGGGTTCGCTTGACACCTGCTGGGCAACTGCTCTACCGCCACGCTAAAGTCCTTCTGCAATATGAGCGGATGGCGCTCCAAGAGTTGTCCAACTTTATGGGCGGAACGGAAGGAACCCTTCACTTGGGCGCCAGCACCATCCCTGCCCACTATATTCTTCCCGATCTTCTGGGAAGGTTCTCAGAAACCACTCCCGGAATTCGGATTGTGATGACCGTTCAGGCAAGCAAAGTTGTCATAGAAAAGGTCAGTCAGGGCGATTTGGATATGGGCATCGTCGGTCAACGACCCGAAACGGGCGACTTCAACGTCTTTCCCCTTTGGGATGATGAAGTCGTTCTGATTTGTGGGATCCATCATCCGCTCAGCCAGGCGCAAAGCCTTTCCGTTCACGACCTAAAGGAAGTTAGCCTCGTTTTAAGAGAGGAAGGTTCCGGAACGAGGGCGACTTTCCTCCAATTCCTGAATCACAACAACATATCGCCGAAGGATTTAACGATCAGGGCAGAACTCGGCAGCACGGAAGCCGTCAAAAAATTCGTCACGGTCACTACCTGCATCGCCCCTGTTTCTCTAAGAGCCGTTCAATTGGAGAGTCAACAGCGACAAGTCGCCGTTCTCCGCTTCAAGGAAGGACGGGTCACAAGAAAGTTCTACGGGATCGTTCCGAAAGACCGACCCGAAACACCCATCGCCCGCACTCTTCGTCAATTTCTTATGAAGACAGCGGTCTCCCGATGAACCGCTGGTCCTTAGACCCTGTCAAGAGCCTCCAGTCGCTTGTATAGGATCAGCGAATAAAAGACCGGCACCAACGGCATCACCACCAGGACGATGGTTAACAAAACCATGGGGACACCGACCAAAGCGGCAACGGCAGAGATGAGTCCAACGGTGAAGAAAAGTCGTGCGGCTAAGCGATGAGTGGCAATCCAGACAGTGTCACTGGCGAGGGTCCAGGGCGTTCGGATACCAACCCAGAAATTCCTTCTCACCTTACCAAGGACATTGCCGAGGACCGCGAAAAAAAGAGAGATCGCTGCAACGACAAGTCGACCCGTTGGAAACTGGTGGTCAAAGGCACCTTTGATCATTGGGAACTGGAGGAACAGGAAAAAAAGCCCCGTGACCAACATCACATAGTTGAAAGTCTGTCTGAAAGGATCTACCTTGAAATGCTTCGGTGACAGCCACGGGAGGAGGTAAATCAGACCAACCCACAGAAGACCCAGCCCTGGAACTAACCACGCTGCCCATTCCTTCCGACCCCAGCCGTCCACCTGTCCCTGAATGTTCCAGTGAATGGGGATGCGTTCGGGCAGCGACGGATAGACCCAAGCCGTGTAGCCAGCAACGACAAGAGTAGCGGCAAGAAGAAGCCCTGCTGCCGTGTGCGTCTTCACTTCTCTTCCCTCCCGTTTTCAGCAGTCACTCCAAAAAGGTCCATAAGTGCCAACAAAATGTCCTGCAAAACGGTCGTGTTCAATGAGTAGTAAACTTGCTGACCTTCCTTTCTGGTCGCCACCAGGTTGCTTTGCTTAAGGATATTGAAGTGGTAGGACATTGACGGAGCCGATATGGGGAACTGTTCTGCCAGTTCGCCCGCCGTCATTTCACCTTTGCTTAACAGTTTCAGAATTTTCCTTCGGGTCGGATCCGACAGAGCCCGGAAAATAGCATCCATTTGCCATCTCCTCTAATTTGACGATTTTAAATTTATCTAAATTATGCCTCAAAGTGTCCTTTTTTAACAGAAGGGAGGGGACAAACGTCAACCTGAGCCCCCAGAACTGTCTTCCATAATGATTTGGTAGTAACGAGCCATCCAATAGGGCAAGAGGAAAAAGGTCGGCTCTTCCTCGGCTCGTCCCTCAGAGCCACCGTCTAAACGATAAGGGTTGCCGTTCCATTTGTGAAGGGGTCGCTCAGTGAAAGGCAGAGGGTCTACTGCCTCCGTCTCGGCGAAAAGACCACAGTCCTGGCGGCGGCAGATGTCGGACCGATGGCTGTTGTAAACATTCCAGTAGATTAAGTCCAAAGGGATTGCCTGAAGGGTTTGGACGGCTTCTTCGGCGGCACAGTCCTCACCTGTGACGGCACCATAGATGAAATTCCACAAGGGGCAGCGTTCTTTCTTCTCCAGTTCCCAGGTCCTGCGCAGACTGGTCACAAAAAGACGACGAAGGTGCGCATCGTCCTCGGCTCTGAGTAGGACATAGTAACTGAGGAACGCCAGCTGATCGTCACTGTGATTCGTCCTACCGTAGTAGATGATCTTCTGCTTGACCGTGTTGAGAGCATAATGATTTTCCTGTATCAGCCTCCGATAGAGATGCTCATATTTGTCATCGCCGGTCATCCGGTAAGTGGCTTTCAGAAAAGCTAAAACTTGAAGAGCATTTAGACCTCTATCGCCCCACCAAATCTCATCGTGGTTCAATTTCTCGGGAGCCCAAACACCCCAGGTCGTCGGCTTGCCATCAATATCTATCAAATACCAACCATTGTCTATGATGTGGTCCATCATCCTGCGGGCGACCTGAACGATTTCTTTTTTCAGTGTCCCTTCGGGCAAAGTCTCGTAAGCGACCCAATAGATAAAGAAGTGACCGACGATTTCATCGGAAGAAGTGTCCCCTTTCCACTCCCACTCACCATCAGCCGAAGGATGCCACTCTCGGTGCGCAACACCATATTCCGGTTCAGACTTGTGGCGGACCGCACGAGCAGGGAAACCGGAAATGCCAGTCACTTTCTCCAGGAAAAGGATTGCTTGGAGACTTTCAATGGCACTGTCAAGAGCCTGTCTGGACTTTTCCTCCCTCCCCTCCCGAATCATTGTCCGATACCGGAAAAGTTCTGCGGCGGCGTAAAGAGCCGTCCATAGCCCATCATTGTCCGAGATGTGAACCCGACCGGTCTTTAGGTTCCCAGGTTCCGCTAACTCTCGGCTGGCAACATATCCGAACCGCCGGTGCCGGTCTTGGAGTTGTTGGGAAAAGATATGGGCTTTCTGTTCTAAAGTCATCGGTGTTTGGAAAAGGAGACCAATTCCTTTGTCGGTGCCGATGATGGTCCGACCATCGTCCATCACCCCGATCGCTGTTACAAGATCAGAGGGGAGCCAACGGTGCGAAGCGAAGTAGTGCCAACGTCCCCCCTTCAGGCAGGCGGCGCCCCTTTTAGAACCGACCCATACGCTCCCATCAGCACCTACCGCCAACTTTTCTAAGTCCTCAACAGGCAGACCGTCTTTTCCTATTAGGTGCAGAAACCCATCGCCGCCGGCGACGATGAGGACCCCCTGATTGGTCGCCAGCCACAAATGTCCCCACGCATCAAAACAGGCGTCCCTAATGTCGTTAGTCGGGAGTTTGGTAAACCCCTCAAAAAGGGGCTTAAGGTAAGTTCGCTTTCCTTCCACAAACCAGAGACCCCAGTTCGTGGCAACGGCGACCCGATCGTTCCAGGCGGTAACCCTTCGCACTTCAACACCCTGAGGAACGACAGGACCGGCTTCCTCCCACGCCGCAACTCGCCGCCACAGCCTGCCCTCGCCGATTGCCCATAACACACCATCTGAGGTTTCTGCCCAAGAGAGGATGCGAGGAGCGTCGCCCTCTTGTTGCCAGTTTCCATCAATCCATCGCCACAACCTTCCGCGACCGGCAACCCAAAGGTTACCGTCTCTTCTAACCAAAAGATCATCAGGGGCACCAGCAAAGGGTAACGACCAAGTGACCCAAGCCTTACCATCGTAGTGAACGAACCCGGCCTCACTGATAGCCCACGCTTTACTGCCTTGACAGTGAATCTTTCTTAAAGTAACCAATTCCTCCCCGTTATGCCACTCCTTAACCCATTGACCGTAGGGGGTTATCTGAACTCTTAAACCTTGGTAATTACTGGACATCATCAATCACCCGGACAAAAAACTCTTAACAAATGTCCGACAATAATCACAACCGTTCTGATATGCAGTGTTCTTAAAATAATCCGAAAGTCATTGTCCGATTGGGAGTGCCGTATCTTTATTGGCGGTCCTTGAGACTTATCATCTCTTCAGATCCACAGAAAGGCGGTCTTTGAAAAGGCACCCGCCGGAGTGAATCCAGAAAAAGAGTTAGGGACCAGCCCTTTAAAACTGCCAGTGGGTAAAACCGATTCATAAAATGCTTGACCCAGCGATAATAACGGGTCGGTTTTGGAGGGTTCGGGGGGCGATCGTAATTGAATCTTAAGATGGTTCCTGTTCCTTTTCCCGTCTCCACCAAACAAAGCACACTACCGTCATAGGAGGTTTGGGGACTTTGCCCGGAAACTAACGCCAGTAGGTTTGCAACGACAATTGGTGCTTCAAAATGTGCGGCGGCACCGCTTTTGCTGATAGGGAGGTCCGTAGCGTCACCGATGACGAAGATGTTATCGTGTCCTTTCGCTTGGAGGGTGTTTCTATCGGTAGGAATCCACCCGCCTTTATCGCCCAGCCCGGAAGCGTCCACCACAGGGGAACCACGGTGAGGGGGAATGAGAATTAACAGATCATAATTGATTTCTGTTCCTTCCAAAGACGATACCATTCTTCTTTGCGGATCTACCGCTTCCGCGTTGAAGAAGCATTCCGAGGTGATGCCGCTGCGGGCAAATAGTTCTTCTACCAGAGGATTAACAGTGGGGATGGAAAAGGGCTGGGGCAATGGTGATAAAAAAGTGATCTTCGTCTTGTTCCTCAAACCGTTTTGCTCCAGCCAATCGGCAAGGAGAAGAGTGAATTCTATGGGGGCGGGAGGGCATTTGTAAGGGAAGCCGCCGATGCCGACGACGATGTGACCTCCTTCAAAAGTTTCCAAAGCATCACGAAGGCGGATGGCATCTGGCTCGCTGTAAAAGTGATGACCACCTTCTTGAAGTCCGGGGATCTCTTCGGGCGCGGGGCAGCATCCTGTCGCAATCACGAGGTAATCGTATTCCAAATATCCATCCGAGAAGAAAAGGCGCCGGCGATCGGGTTCTATCCGGATGACTGGTTGACAAATCAATTCAACTTCAGGATGGAGCAATTTTCTTTCATCATAACGAAGCGTCTCGGGTTTTTCTTGTTTAAAGGGGACATAAAGAAGTCCTGGCTGATAATGGTGAGAACCGGTCGCATCTACCACGGTCACTTGCACCTGTTGCGAATGTCGGGCTAATTTATTAGCAACAAAGGTGCCTCCCACTCCGCCACCAAGGACGATCACCTTTGCTTTTGAACCCATTTATTGGCCACTCCTTGTTTTAATGACTGCCTAAGGGAAA
>JANXBO010000075.1 GCA_025057575.1 Candidatus Caldisaccharidevorator malaysiensis | reverse complement strand
GAAAGCCACTAAAACGACCAGATCCCCTGCTTTTAATCGTCCGGTTCTAAAGGCTTCTTCCAATGCGATCGGAATGGAAGCGGCTGAAGTATTTCCGTAACGCTCCACATTCATCACGACTTTCTCCGTCGGGACTCCCAACCGGCGGACGGCAGCGTCAATGATCCGACTGTTGGCTTGGTGGGGAACGATGAGGTCCAGTTCCTCCACGGTCAGATTCGCTTTTTCCAAAGCCTTTTTGGTGCTTTCTTCCATCACCCGAACGGCAAAGCGAAAGACCTCGTTGCCGTTCATTGAAATGGTAAAACTGGCGTCCGCAGCGCCGAAGCGCAGGGCGGGTTCGGGAGGGGGAAGGGCACAAACGGAGAGAAGAGGGGCGCCACTACCGTCGGATCCCAAATCGTAACTTAAAAAGCCCCGTCCCTCCTCCACGGGACCCAGCACAGCGGCACCGGCACCGTCACCGAACAGGACACAGGTTTTTCGGTCCTGCCAGTTGACCAGGCGGCTCAAGGATTCCGACCCGATGACCAGAGCCTTTCGTCCCTTTCTCGCTTTGAGAAAAGACTCTGCTAGGGCTAAACCGTAGACAAAACCTGTGCAGCCGACCAAAAGGTCAAAGGCAGGGGCTGAGGGGGCTCTGAGAGCCTCTTGGACGAGGCAAGCGGTCGCTGGGAAAAAGTAGTCGGGCGTGACCGTCGCCACGATGATCAGGTCCAGTTCTGCCGGATCGGTCTGCGCTGTTCTCAAAGCCGCCTTCGCCGCCTGGATGGCCATCAGAGTCGTGGTCTCTTTTTGGCTGGCAATGCGCCGTTCCCGGATCCCCGTTCGGGTTCTGATCCAGTCGTCGCTGGTGTCCACCAGTTTTTCTAAATCCTGATTGGTCAACACTTTCTCCGGCAAATAGGATCCCAATCCCAAGATGCCAATGGCGGTCATCGGTGATTTCCCCTTTACCCTTTCATTGTGAGAAAAGATGAAATTTGGCGAAGGCTTTCTTCCACCAATGGGACCGTCTTTCTCAGAACATTCTGGCGGGCTGCCGTGATGGCTCTTGAAAAAGCCTTGCTGTCGGAAGATCCGTGAGCAATGATGCAAAGTCCCCGAACGCCCAAAAGAGGAGCCCCTCCATATTCCCTCCAGTCCAAGCGCCGGGACAGTTTCTGGAATAAAGGTGAAAGAAAAAGAGAAGCGACTTTACCGATCAGATGGCTCTGGAACATTTTCCGGATCTCCTGCCAAAGGAAGAAACCGACGCCTTCTGCCGATTTAAGAACAATGTTGCCGACGAATCCATCGGTGACGACCACATCCACATTGCCGTTAAAGATGTCACGCCCCTCAATGTTCCCGACAAAGCGGATGGGTGCGGACTGGAGGAGATGGTAGGCTTCCTTAGCGGACGCTGAACCCTTAACCGCCTCCTCGCCGATGTTGAGGAGGGCGACGGAGGGCTGGGGGATGCCAAAAACGGCTCGCAGATAACAGGAGCCCATCACGGCAAACTGTAGAAAATGCTCGGGCTTGCAATCCACATTCGCCCCAACATCCAGAAGGAGCACCTGACCGGCCTTTCGGGGCAAAACTATGCCTAAGGCCGGTCGGGTGATGGGGGGCAGGCAGCCCAGATAGACGGTCGCGGCAGCGACGGCAGCACCCGTGTTGCCCGCCGAGACAAAGGCATCGGCTTCTCCGGCTGCGAGCAGCCGCATCCCCGTTACGAGAGTGGCGTTAGGTTTTCGCCGGATGGCGATCAACGGTTGGTCCTCCATCGTAATGGTTTGCTCGGCAGCGATCCATCGGATGCGGTCCTTGACCGAATCGGGGGGGGTCAGCCCGTTTTGAAATTCAGGGGTTGTGAGCAAGGAGATCAAAAGATCAGGATGCCTTTGGGCAGCGTCAAAGGCACCCGCTGCCAACACCTGGGGCTCTCTGTCCGCCCCCATCAGATCCACCAACACCCGGACCCGATCCAACCCCTCTGTCTCCCTCTCTCTTGCCCGTTACCTCTGAGCCGATCTGGTCTCCTCTTCTCCTTTCCGCCGACGCACCCAAAGGACCCGAGACCCAACGCCGGCGTAGTAGCCACAGAACGTGCAAGCACGATAGGGGCGATAGGGCTTTCGGCACTGGGGACAAAGGCGAACGGCGACGGCTGGCACCCGAATATGGCTGTGTCGGTTGCCCTTTCGGGACTTAGAAACCTTCCTCTTCGGAACTCCCATCGGGTTTTCCTCCGTTGGTTCTCTCTTTACGCTCGTCAGGTTTTGTTCCCTTTGTGGACGGTAAAGAAAAGGTCCAGTGGCGACCAACGGGGATCGGAGGGCTCTTGACAGTTGCAGAGCCCCTCATTCCTATTGGCACCACAGTAAGGGCATAAGCCCCGGCAGTCCTGCCGGCAGACCGGTGCCAGGGGCAGGGTGAGGAGGAGGGCTTGACGGGACAGTTCCCCAATGTTTGCCGTCTCCCCGTCAAAGATGGCGGTCAGTTCTTCCCCTTCCTCCACGGGTAGACCTTCGGCGATTCTTCTAAAGGTCCTGATTTCACAGTGCGCCTCAAAGGTGGTCTCTGAGTTTTGGTAAAAGGGGGTCAGGCACCGGCTACAGTTGAGACCGATCTGTCCCGACACCCGCCCTGTGATCAGAACCATTCGTCCGTCCATATTCCGACCCACTGCTTCGCCGACGACAGTGACCCAGGGTCCTTCGTCTTCCCACAGTTGCAGTTCCGTCACGAACTCGTAGACGATGCTGTCGCCTGGATGGTTGATCAGGCGCCTCAAGTCCATTCGGGCTTCCCGAGTCGGACGATCATAACCTTCTTCTTCCTTCATCTTCGTCTCATCCTTACCGACCCATTCTTAAAGGCGGGTCGGGATGAACCCATTATAGCCGGACTCTTTGAATTCGTCAATGGCACCGATCAACCCAACAATTTTGGGAAAAACTTGCCAGCCCTTGCTGATTGATTCTATACTGACCAACCAAGATGTCCACTCCGTTTACGATCCTGATCAACGGGAGCCGACTGCTTCTGGTTTTTCTGATGGGTCTTGCCGTTTTGGTTCTTTACTGGTCTATTGGTGAGTTCCGAAAGGAAGCCCTAATTGTCTTTTTGGACGTCGGTGATGGAAAAGCCATTGCCGTCCGAGCACCGTCCGGGCAGACCCTCTTGGTGGATGCAGGGAGTGCCAATTATGGTCCAGGTGTGGGCGCAGAAACCCTCGCCCTTCGCCGGATCCTTCCGACCCTGCGATCTCTGGGCTTTCACCGTCTCAGCGTCGTGCTGGTTACCCATCCGCACCAGGACCACTACAATGCGGTGCCGTTCCTCATCAAGGAGTGGACGCCCGTCCTGTTCTTTCGTCCGCCCTACACCGTAAGGGAGCCTCGTTATCTGTCCGTTTTGGAACGCCTGCAGGCGTTGCCCACAAGAATCATTCCTTTCTTTCGGGGTCAGCGACTTTGGTTGGACAGCAACAGGGGCTTGTATGCAGATGTCGTTTTTCCGGAGAGGAAGCCTTTTTTCCTTCCCCGAGAGCAGGAAGTTAATGAAGCGTCAGCGGTCCTGAGGATCGTCTACGGGAAAGTGCGGGTCCTTCTGACGGGCGATGCGGGGAAAAAGGCTCAGGGGTGCCTACTGGCGAAGGGCGAAAATTTGAGAGCAGACATCTTGGATGTTCCCCATCACGGCTCTCGACACAATCTGGAGGATTTTCTAAGAGCCGTTCAGCCAAGGGTTGCCGTCATCTCCGCATCGGGTCGGACCCCAAACGGTCCTCCCGATGAAAAAGTCGTTGCTTTTCTCAAAAACATCGGCTCTCAGGTCTGGATCACAGGTCTAATGGGGACTTTGGTGGTCCGCACCGATGGCGAGCGTGTCAAACTGAATGCCGAAGGGATAGCGGGGAGGAAGCCAGTTGACAGGCTTGACCTTGCAAGAAGCCTCCGCTCAGATGTCTCGGGTCGTTGAGACGGTAGAAAAGGTGATCGTGGGCAAGCCCAGGGCGGTCCGGCTGGCGGTGACGGCTCTCTTTGCCGGAGGGCATCTTTTGATTGAAGACATCCCTGGGGTCGGAAAGACGACTTTGGCGAAAGCCTTGGCGTTGTCCCTTTCGGGAAGTTTCAAGAGAATCCAGTTCACCCCCGACCTGTTGCCGTCCGACATCACGGGTGTGAGCGTTTACAATCAGAAGACGGGGGAGTTTGAATTTCGTCCGGGACCGATCTTTGCCAACGTGGTCCTCGCCGACGAGATCAACCGAGCCACTCCCCGAACTCAGGCTGCCCTTCTGGAGGCAATGGAAGAAATTCA
Source organism: Candidatus Caldisaccharidevorator malaysiensis (assembly GCA_025057575.1). Lineage (GTDB taxonomy): Bacteria > Armatimonadota > Fervidibacteria > Fervidibacterales > Fervidibacteraceae > Caldisaccharidevorator > Caldisaccharidevorator malaysiensis. The sequence goes on along the minus strand of JANXBO010000075.1, from coordinate 7,416 downwards.
AGTGAGCGTAGATGGGGTCAGCCGTCCTCTGCCCAGACCCTTTTTCGTCATCGCCACCAACAACCCAATTGAGCGGCACGGCACTTATCCCTTACCGGAAGCCCAACTGGATCGGTTCTTAATGCAAGTGTCCCTTGGCTACCCTGGACTGACAGAAGAGACCGAGATTTTGGAGAGACAGGTGATCGTTCATCCCCTTGACAAAGTTCAGCCGGTGATGACCAGTGAACAGGTTTTGGCGGTGCAGCAGGAAGTGAGAAAAGTTCGGCTGACAAATGCAATGAGGCGCTATCTGGTCCAGATCGTCCATCAAAGTCGGAACCATCCGATGGTGGAATTGGGCGCCAGCCCCAGAGGTTCTTTGGGTCTGATGCGAGCGAGCCAAGCGTGGGCGTTACTGCACGGTAGGGACTTTATCACTCCCGACGATGTTAAGGACGTGGGTCCGGCGGTTCTCTCCCACCGGGTCATCTTGAAAGCGGAAGCCCGAGCCCGAGGGATGACGCCCCAGGCAGTTGCCAGTGAAATTGTGGCTGCCGTTCCCATTCCCTTAGAAAGGTAAGGTCGCCTTTATGGACGATGCCACCTTGGGACCCCCAGGAAGCCTATTAGCCCCCCGATTGAGGCGGACGGCGGTCATCACGGCTATTGTGTGCTTTGGGCTGGTCAGTCTGGTTTTGGGAATTGACCTGCTCTTCTTAGCCACCCTGAGTTTGGCATTCGTAACGGGAGCCGCCTATCTGTTCGGTGCATGGAACCTGCGTCCGATGAAGGTCGCCCTTCAATCCGATCCTGAGGTCGTGGAAGGGCAGCCGGGACGAGTGGACTTTACCCTCATCAATGAGGGGCGGATCAGCCGCTACCTGGTGGAAATGGCGGTGGACGTGCCCCAGGGTGCCGTTCCTGTCTCCGATCCCCTTTTGGTCTTCGGGCAAATCCTACCGGGTCAGTCCGCCACCGCCACCTTGAAGATGGTCTTCCAGAGAAGAGGTCTCTACCCCGTCGGCGGCGGTGTGCTCATCTCCCAAGACCCGATCGGTCTTTTCGTTGCCGAAAGGAAAGTCCGCCCGCAGAGCCAGGTGTTGGTTTATCCCCGACCCAAACCCGTTACGCTCGCTCCAACCGGTCAAGAGCAGCGCATTCGCTGGGAGGATGTGGAAGCGACCATTCCTCTTCCCTCGCCTTCTGGGACCGACTTCTATGGGGTCCGCGATTACCGACCAGGTGACGATTTGCGCAAGATTCATTGGAAAATGACGGCTCATCGGACCAACTTGATGGTCCTGGAAACACTACCGCATCCCCAGCAGGGAGCCTTTCTTTTCCTGGACCGTCATCCTGCCGCCTTTTCCACTTCCGGCGGTCTGGAGCAACTGGACGAACTGTGCCGGGTGGCAGCCTATTTGGTCCGCCATTGGATTCTTTCGGGCTACCAAGTTCATTTTTGGGCGCCCCCCGATCCCGTTCAGCATCTGGACAAGGACTGGTATCCTGCTTGGCGGGCATTGGCGTTGATAGAGCCCCAACCGTATACCTTGCACTCTTTGGACTCTGTGGCGATCGGGGTGGTCTTGACAACGGATATCTCGCCGATGCTGGGGCTGTTTCGCAGAAGCACTTCGGCGGGCTGGACGGTGTGGACACCCCGTCACGAGGGGGGCAGGGGATGATGATGGGATTGTTTTTTTGGTCCTATTTGACCGCCATTGCGTTGATGTGGATCGTGCTTTGGCTAACGGGTTTGGCTCTGGACTTACCTACCTGGGGACTACTGGCAGCAGCCATCGTCACGGTCGTTCTGATTGGCAACTTCTTGATCACCCATTCGCCCCGACCCATAGCGCAAACGGTGGGGCGTGCTCTGTGGCTGACGGGTCTGTTTTGGTTCCTTTGGGCTGTATCCGGAGGCTCCTTCCAGCCTCGCCCTGGGGCTGTTGCCGAATCCAACCTCATTATGATCATCGGTCTGACCGCCGTCATCATCTCCTTCTTAGTCGGAAGGCGCTGGGGACCTTTCTATGGGGCTCTCTCTTTTTTGACCGTCCCCAGTCTGTCTCTCTTTGGTTTGATCGTTCCCGTCCATTACGGGGTGGAAACGGTCATTGGTTTTATCCTCGGGTTCACTCTCGGTCTTTTCTTAGCCTCGTTAGAGAGTCTTTTGATCCGTTGGGAAAAAGGTCAATTGGTCCAAACAACGCCCCGTCTCCTCCTTCGCTACTGTTGGTATCTTTCCATCGGTGGGGCAGCGGCGACGATTACGATCGCCCTTATTTTGGTTCCCCCGGCAACCCTTTTGCGGGCGCCGATCGCCGAAAGGCTTTTTCAGATTGCTCAACTGAGTCCTTTTGCTCGGTATCTGCGCCAACAGGGGGTGGACTTTCCGGAGAGTTTTTCTATTGCCGGTGGTCCGATCAACCTTCCGGACGTGATTCTTTTCCGAATCAAAGGGACCCAATATGAGCGGTGGCGGGTGCGCGCCTATGCTCATTACATCGGGGCAGGATGGCGGGTCAGTAATCCCTTAGAAAGCGCACCGGCGAGTGTTCAGGTGCGCTTAGGCAAGACGATTCTCCAGCCGTGGGAGCCTCCCTCAGGGGAAAAGGTCGTGGCGACGGTCCGAGGGGTCGGTTCTGTCTTAACTCAATTGCCCGTTCCCGGTGAACTGGTTCGTCTGGAGATCCCTGGGGATCAATCCCAGCATCTGACGCTCACTCAGGCGGGAACGGTCCTTGTCTCCTCCAGTTTTTTAAACGCCTCTTCTTACATAGTGGACGCCTGTCCGATACCGGAAACCCTTCAAGACGATCAGGGAAAGGTCCGACTGGATTCCTACAGCCGTCGCATCTTAACGGAATTTCCGTTTACTCTTTGGCGGGTTCGCAACCTCGCCCGCGCCATCACCGCCCCAGAGCGGGATCTTTTTTCCAAAGTCAAGGCTTTAGAGGCGTTCCTGCAATCCAACTATCAGTATACCGACTCCCCTCCGGTCCTGCCGGAAGAAAGGACCGACGCTGTTAGTTTCTTCCTTTTTGAAGCGCGACGGGGTGCCTGCGACTGGTTTGCCTCTGCCCTTGCCCTGATGTGCCGAGCCATCGGCGTGCCCGCCCGGGTCATCACCGGTTTTTACGCCACGGAGCCCGATCCGGACGATCCGGAGGGCATTGTCATCAAAGCCTCGGACGCCCACGCCTGGGTGGAAGCCTTCATTGACGGTTACGGCTGGGTGACCCTGGACGCCACACCGGGCAGTTTGGGGTCCGTTCGCAGTTCTTGGTTCAACCGCTGGGTCAATTGGCTGTCCCGTCAGTCCCGCAATTACCTAACCAGCCCTTATTCCATTTGGTGGACCGTTGGAGCTCTCTGGTTTTTGACCGTTTTACCGCTGGTCGGCAAGTTCGTTCTTCAGACTGCTCAGCAGTTCGTCCCCCGACCCTCTTGGACAAAAGTTGTCCGTGCTTATGTCAAAGCCGCTCGTTACGGCGCCTCTATCGGAATGGACATTGATTTGTCCCGGACCCCCTACGAAAATGCTGCGGTTTGTCAGCAATTCCCTCGGTTCCCTGTAGAGGGGAAAGAGGCTTTTCGGCGTTTGGCTGATCTGGTGGTGCAAAGCCTCTATGCTGCTCGGGACCCCGAGAAAAAAGAGTTACGGCAAGCGCAAAAAGACCTTAAGACTTTCCTTTCTGCCGTGCGGACCTACCGACGCTGGTTCCAGCCCCGTCGCCTCACCTTAGACTGGCTTTACCACTGGTGGCAGCGACTTTAAGGCTGGGATCTTCGGCTTATGGTGAAAGGACCAGTTTACTCGCATAGTGGCTTGGTCGTCTCCGAGCATCCTCTGGCGTCTCTCGCGGGCACCCAACTCCTGCGCTCGGGCGGTAACGCTTTTGATGCCGGGATGGCGGTCTCCCTTGCCCTGTCCGTTGTGTGTCCCCATCTTTGCGGATTGGGAGGCGATTTCTTCGCTCTCCTTTATCTGGTCCGATCCAAGAGCGTCCTCTTTGTCAATGGGTCGGGGCGAGCCCCTGCCGGTCTCTCCGTGCAAACTTTCGCCCGCCATCGGATTAACAAAATTCCGACCTATGGTCCCCTGACCGTTACCGTTCCCGGCTTAGTGAAAGCCCTTGGCGAGCTGCACGCCCGATTTGGGACGATTCCCTGGTCCGATTGTGTCGCTCCTGCGATCAGGCTGGCGGAAGAGGGGTTTTCCGTTTCCCATCGTTTTGCGCAGGCTCTCTGGTCCAACAGTGACCGGCTTGCTGACGATCCTGGCTGTCGGACGGTGTTCTTTACCGAGAGGGGACCCTTGCAGGCAGGTGAGGTGCTCCGCCAGCCCGCTCTGGCAGCCACCTTGGAGACTTTGTCAAAAGAAGGTCCCGAAGTTTTTTACTCTGGATCCCTTGCGGAAAAGATGGTTTCCTTTCTTTCGTCCCGAGGCTGTCCGGTGACTCTTTCCGATTTTCACCATCAGGACTGCCTCTGGTCGGACCCCGTGACCTTGCCTTACAGATCGCATCAGATCCTTGAAATGCCCCCTAACGCTCAGGGGATCATCACCCTTCAGTCGCTGGCTCTTGCCGAGGAGTTCGGTCTGGGCAATTTGGAAGGTATTGACCGCATTAACCTGTTTGCCCGGATCGCTGCCGTCGTCGCCGAGGAGAGGGACCGTTACCTTTCGGATCCTGATTTTGTCCCTTCACCACCGGAAAGCCTCTTGGCGGAAGACCGAATCAGTGCTTTGAAGGAGAAGATCGGTCGTGTCGGCGGAGGGGAAGGTGCCAAGACGGGAGACACGACCTTTTTTGCTGCCGTGGACAAAGACGGAAACGCTCTGGCAGCCATTCAGAGCATTTTTCACAGTTTCGGCAGCGGTCTGCTGGATCCCCAAACGGGGATCCTTTTTCACAACCGGGGCGCCAACTTTGTCCTGCAGGAGGGGCACCCGAATTGCCTCGGACCCAAAAAGAGACCCAGACACACCCTGTCGGCAGTGATGATCTTGGACAAGGAAAGGAATGTGCAAACCATTGTCGGGACAAGTGGAGGGGACTGGCGCCCTCAGATTCACCTTTGGATTCTGGTCCAGTGGTTGGAGAGGGGAAAAAACCTTCAGGAGGCGATTGAAGAACCTCGGGTGCTTTGGCTGGGCGACCGAAATTTATTGGTGGAAGGTCCTTTGTTGGACGGGGCATTGAGGGAACGAGGATGGAATGTTCAGGCGGTTCCCTATCCCGGCGGTCTCGGTGTGGCACACGGAATAGAGCGATTAGGGGTATCCTACCGAGGATGTGCCGATGTTCGGGGTGACGGGATCGCCGTTCCCGTCTCACCGTTCTGAGCCCCTCAGGGCTCATAATTCTGGGGAGGTCGGCAAAGCAGGATGCAACAAACTCGTGATCGTTACTCTGCTGAGACTTTGCGCAAAGTCATTGAACTGGCGTCGCGACTGGAGGCAGAGAAAAAAGAGACGCTAACGGTGCCGGACATTCACGCCATCGGAAGGGAGGTGGGCATTGACCCGCGATTCATTGAGCAGGCTCTTGAGGAGTTACATCTACAGCGACCCATCGCCCGTCGCCGGCTACATCCCGAATGGGTCAAAGGAATCGTGAATGCCTGGTGGGGAGCGGGTTGGACCCTTCCGTTCATTTTGGCGGTTGTGGATCTGCCGCTCATCGGGTCTGGGATGGGGTTCTTCCTCGGGTGGGGCATTTACATCGGTGGGGGCCTTCTCCTTGAAGCCTGGCGCAAAGCCGTCAAAGCCGAAACGGCAACACACCTACCACAGGCCCCAGCCCCATCGGTCTCCCGAAAGGATTTACTTCAGATTTTGGTTGCCCTTCAGCGCAGTTGGGAAGCCCAGAAAGTGAGGAGAGCCGTTTTAAGTATGGATGTAGTGGGTTGCACGGAGATGAAACGAGGCGCTTCCGAACTGGATGCGGAATATTCCTTCACCAGTTTTTTTGACTGGGCGGAGGGTGTGATCAGAAGGTTCGGTGGTGTCGTTCAGAGCACAGCGGGCGACGGTCTGATGGCTCTCTTTACTGATGATGCTTCCGCTGTTCAGGCTGCTTTAGCCCTTCAAGAAGGTATTGGTGACTTTAATATTCGCCACAACCGTCTCACCAAACCTTTCCGGATCCGCTGCGGGATCAGTGCCGGGGAAGTGCCGATTGATGAGTCGGCATCCATTGGTAAAATAGTGAGTCCTGTCATAGATCGGGCAGCGGAATTGAGGACTCAGGCGGAGCCTGGCGGGATCCTTGTCGGGGGCGAGGTTCAGGCAGCGGCTCTCGTCGCCCTCGGGCAATTCAAGCCCTACATCACTTCGGACGGATCACTGGCTTTCCGGTGGCCGTAGAAGGTCCTCCGCCTTCTGGAACTGTTTTCAACCACAAAAACTTTAGAAGTTATCCCCTTCCCGTCTTCTGGAGACACGTTTCGCCGCCGTCAGAGACCAATCGCATCAGCAGTTGACAAAAGCCTATCGGACAAGAGTCAGAAAGGAGGCAGACATCCCCAATCCCAGGTTCTGACCCGTTGCCAGATGGAGCAAGTGAACCTGACCCGTATCTGTTTCCTTTTGCCGGTAGCGATAGACCAGCCAGCCCCCATCGCTGGAAAACCTCACCAAGTCGTAGATACCTGGGCGAGCGTCAACAGTCTGACTGGTCCACTGACCCCCAGCAAAAGTCCCAACCGTCAAGACGCCGTCCTTGACAATTGCCCAGCGATCCTTCAAACGGGCGGCACCGCTCACGCCTGTGAGCAGGGTCGTTTCTTCCGAACTTTCTTCGTGAAACCGAATGTGATAGAGGGTCCCCCCTGCCAAAACAAAGGCACCGTGGGCACCCTCGGAGAAGGTCATTGAGGGTTGAGAAAGGGCGAGTCGGGATGCGATAAACCGGCTCGTGCCCGTCGCCGATGCCAAGACCCACTGCTTTTCCTGAAAACGATTCGTCAACGCCAGTAAACTGCCGTCCTCCAGCCAGAAGGCGGTTTCTACAGACCCCAGTGGCGTTCGGTCGCGGAACGAGACTTCCCTTCCCTCCTTGTCCAGAATCTTCAGGACTTTTCTTCCTAATTCCTCCCCGACGATCAAGAGACTGCCGTCTGACGATGGCTCCAGACGATCCAGCCGGTCCAGGTAGAGGGAAGCGAAAAAGTGGCGCTGCTGTCCCTTACTGTCACTCTTGACCAGGTGAAGGACGGGCGACCCTAACTGACGAAAGGCAAGAACGATGCCGTTATCAGCAGGATAAGCCTCTAAACCCGCAACTTCCTTTCCCTTCAGATTCCAAATCGCTTCCGGCTGGGACGATTCGGGGCTGAACCGGTAGAGCACCGAGTCAGAGATAAGCAACAGGGTAAAGGACCTCTTCGGCAGCATTGTGGCGTCCCTAACGGCTTTTGCCG
>JANXBO010000074.1 GCA_025057575.1 Candidatus Caldisaccharidevorator malaysiensis | reverse complement strand
ACTGATCAACAACAGCATTGGTCGTCCCATAGACAATCTGATTTCCGACCTGGTCGGCAGACCGGTAGTCGGTGTGGGCTTTCTGACCGCCATCCTGTTGGTCCTAACGGCAGGATTTGTTTTCTCTACCGTTGTCGGGCGACGGTTGTTTGCCTTGTGGGAACGACTGATCCTGCAGGTGCCCCTTCTCAAGACCGTCTATCCGGCAGCCAAGCAGGTGGTGGAATTCTTTATCAGTCCCAGTCAGGTCCCCTTCAGCAGCGTCGTTTTGGTCCCCCACCGATTGCTGGGTTACTATGTGATCGGTTTCGTTACGAGCCAGAGCCCCGAATCGTTCCATCGTGCCTTGGGGAAGCGAACGGTGAATGTCTTCATCCCTTTCACCCCAACGCCCGTCACGGGCATTATGGTCGTTGTGCCCGAAGACGAAGTCATTGCGGTAGACCTTTCCGTAGAGGATGCGTTGAAGATGGTCGTTTCGGGAGGCGTCGTCAGTCCCGCATCAAAGGAACGACTGCTCTTTCAAGAGACAAAGGAGCGATCGGGCTCTACAGGCTGAGACTGCCTTAGGATTCGTTGCAGGCGATCTGGCCGAACAACCAAAGCCCCGTTCTCGTCCTTCCAGATAATCTTTTCCCTTTGCCACTGTCCCAAGATCCGGCTCGCTGTTTCCCTGGTTAGACCCACTCTTTTAGCGATGTTGGCGGGTGTCAGCCACTTCGGCACGCGCCCCTCACTGGCATACTTCAAGAGCACCCAGGCGACCCTCTGCTGGGCATTCAGCCAAGCAATTTTTAAAATCAGGTCGTTGGCGCCTCTCAGGCGTTGAGCAAGAGTTTGAAGGAGGGACCAAGCCAGTTGCGGTTGCCGCTGGACCAAAGGTAAGAGATCGGCGTGGAGGATCATCAGCGCTTCGCCATCGGTCAAAGCCTGAATGTCTGCCGACCGACCCTGCCCATCAATCAGGGAAAGTTCCCCAAAAACGTCTCCTTCTTTCAGAATGTCTAGGACGACCTCTCGGGCTTCTTCGTCCACATCCACGACCGCCACCTTACCCTTTAAAAGAATGAACAAGGTCCGTCCCGTCTCGCCCTTGGCGATCAGTAAGTCCCCCTCTTTGAAGGTCCGCCTTCTCACCAGTCGCGCCAATTGATAAAGGACATCCTGCGGTAATCCTTCAAACAAGGGCACCTTCCTCAGAGTCGCCAAATGTTCCATTCCAGATCCCAGCCTCACTAATCTGTTAGTATGGGTCCTTGACAGTATTTGTCAAGGACAACGCCCAAGTATGAGCCGGACCATTCTGATTTTGCCGTATTGCTCTGAATTTTGTGATGATTCTAATACCCCTGAGGGAGACCTACTCCTCCACCTCAACCCAAGCCACCGCCCGCAGACGTCGCAGCCTTGCTTCCACCCGACCCGATCCGGCTCTCGTCGCCACAAAGGTCCCGTCTGGGTTAATCAGCCCGATGCCCCCGTGGACAGTCCAGATAGGGGTGATAAGAACGACGGCACCCGGCTCCAGAAGGAGCCGGAAGGTCACCTTTTCTCTTACCTTCAGCCGAACAGACTGGGGGTCTATTCGGGCGGTCTGGATTGTCGGAAGAATCAGGTCTCTCCGGTAAAGAGGGATGACCAGATGCACTTCGTCTTCTTCCACCTCAATTTCTATCTCGTCGCTTTGAAGGAGACCGACCACCTCTTGAGGGGGTCGGATCGTCAGCCAATACAGTCCCCCCCTGGGGACGTGAACGCGAAACTGACCCAATGTGTCCGTCTGCGCCGTCACGATCTGACCCTGAGGGGTGACGATGGTAATCACGGCATTCGCAAGGGGAACGCTCGGATCATTGCCATCCACGACCGTTCCGACCAGTCGGGTCTGGCGGACCCCTTGATTTGGGAGCGGCACGCTCCCTCCTGAAAGCCCTCCACTACAGCCCGCCAAAGGCACTATCCCAGTCAGTGCCGGTGGAAGAAGAACAAGGAAGAAACCGAAAAGAAGAGACCGCCATCTTGTCTTCTTTTTTTCTTCCTCTGCCGACATTCTCTTTACACCTGATCCCCTGCCCGCATTCGCTTTATGAGCCGCCGTGCGGTGGCAACCCCATCAGTTTCTCCCATTCCTCAGCAAGGGGAAGCCACGCAAAATCCGCAATCAATTGATCGGCCGCTGGTCGCCCCTTCGCTGCCGCTACGATTCGGGCATAAGAGAGACAGGTCCGAAACAGAAAGGGATCCTCCAATAAGGTATCGTCATAGCCGGCATTAGTCCACTGTTGCCGCCACCGAAGGAGCGTCTCATTCAGATCGGCAAATTGTTGGAGGGCGGGCGCCACCTTGCCCTCCTCCACCAGCCAGGTGGCTTTCAACGCCTCCAACCGCCACTTTAAATCCGCCCAGCCAATCTCTTCGGCTAAGGTTAGCCCCTGTTCCAGCAGAGTCCACGACTCCTCAAAAGACCAAGCGCGCACCGACTGGGCAGTAAGGAAAAGCGCCATCGCCGTGAGATGGCGCATTCCCGCATCATCGGATTCCCTAACCGCCGCTTCGCCGGTGCGGAAGGCCTCATCCCGGCTGCCCTTTAGTAACTGAAACCACCCAAGAAGGATATGAGAATAAATCACCTCCGTCTTGTTTTTCATCTCACTGGATAACTGGAGCAGACTATCAATGTGGTAACGGGCGTCGTCAGGGGACTCTTCCCTAAGATAAGTAAACGCTACGGCTTTGTGAGCCCAGACCTGAGCGCGAACCGAACGAACCTTAAGCGATGCTGTTAAGGCCCGCATCCCGACTTCCTTCGCAATTGGGAAATTGCCGACCGAGGACAAAACCTGACTCAAAATGGCGTCCGCAATGGCGATGCGCTCAGCATCATTAGCAAAATGAGCCAGGTCCCTAGCGCGGGAAACAAGACGATACGCTTCCACCCAATCACCCCGATAGGACGAGGCAACGGCAAGGGTTAAAAGGGACTCCAAAAACTGGTCCCGATCATCCAGTCGCTCCGCCGTCAAAAGGGCTTCTGAAGCCAGTCGGTAACTCTCGGCAAAGTCCCCGCAGGCAAGATAAACATTCGCCCTGTTAGCGGAAAGGTAGAGAGAAAGGGTTTGCCGATCCCTTTCGGAAGGCGCTTGCGGCTCCAATTCGGACGCTTCATCAAGACGGTCCATCGCTTTTTTCAGATCTCCCGTCCATTCGGCAACAGCCGCCAAAGCGATGAGTCCCAGCCATCGGGGCGCCCACTCATCAAAATGGGCAACGGCTTCAAATTCCGTCTCCGCCTCATCCGGACGCCCCATTAGAAGGAGCCCTCGCCCGATCCCTTGGCGGCAAGCCAGAACCGACTTAAAATCCCCTAAGCGCTCAAAAAGACCTAAGGCATCCTTTAAGGAAGCAAGACCCCGCTCTATGTCCCCGACCAAAAGGCGCATTGTCCCGATCCGAAAGAGGGCTGTCGCTTCTACGTCAACGGCACCCATTTCCCGCGCTACCGGCAACACCTGTTCATAAGTGTCAATAGCTCCCTTTATGTCCGGGGGGCGGGCGCGTGCCTCCGCCAGGGCGACGATGCTGTCCATCCGCTCCCGAAGGCGCCGTTCCCGCTCCGCCGCTTGGACCCGCTCCCAACGACGCTTCTCCTCTTCTAGGGCTTTCCTTTCTTGTTCCAGCGCCTCTGGGATCGCAATTTCGCCGCCGTAAAAGTAAGCCAACGGCTTCCCCGTCCGTTTGGCGATTTGGGTCAGTCGGTCCGGCTGGGCTAAAGTGGTGCCGGCGATGTATTGATAGAGCAGAGCACGGGAGCAGCCGATGTCCTTCGCCACTTGTTCTACCGACAGACCCGCCTCCCTGATGGCACGAAGAATCAGTTGCCCTTGGGCTTTCCGACCCTCTGCCGTTGTTAGGTCTAACTCCATTAGATGCCCTCCTGCAAACTCTCCTCTATTTTGCCTCATACTTTGTGCACTGTAAACTTCCTTAGAGGATGTTTACAAATTGGCTAAACTTTGGTATAATATTGTTGAACAAGGAAGTGGTCAGCCGATGAGAACGAGATGGGCGCTGTTGCTGGTGGCTGTGACTGTTGCGGTAGCCGGCTGCAGTGGCGACAGTGGTCCGAAAGGCACCCTCAAAGTCGCCCTCACCGACCAGCCCCCTGCCAACCCCTCTTACCAGCAAGTTGTCCTCTCCCTTCGGGAGATAAGGGTGGTGCCGGCAGGAAGTGAATCTATGGCAGAGCCTGGGTTACCCCTCATTGCGTCCCTGGTCCCTCCCCGAACCATTGACATCCTGACCCTGAGGTTTCAGCAGCAACTAATAGGCGAAGCAACAGTGCCGGCAGGGACCTACCAACAAGTCCGCCTTATCTTGCAACGCAATCAGGGACCGAGCTTATCAAACTATGTCGTCCTTTCTGGTCAAACAGATAGGATTCCTCTGGAGACACCCAGCGGGCACGAGTCGGGCATCAAAGTCTTAGGGCGGTTTGAGGTCCGAGCCGGAACCCTCAACGCCATTGCCCTTGATTTTGACCCTTCAAAAGCCATCGTCCGAACCGGAAACAACCGCTACCTCATCAAACCGACGGGCATCCGAGTTGTCCAAATGGCAGACATTCTCAACACCTACGGCTCGTTGTCCGGCAGCGTCCGCCCCGAGGGGGCTTGGTCCTCAGCGATCGTCACCGCATACACGGCTGGCACCGACATCCTTGTCGCTTCCGGTTCTGTCAATCCCGACGACGGCTCGTTTCGGCTTTTTCTTCCCGATGGCACTTACCGTTTAGTCATTCGCAGTTCTGGTTTTCGGACCTATGACTCACTGCAGTTGAACCCGCCCCTCACTTACTTGGTGACATCACGAGCCGACACTTCCGTCGGCACGGTCACCCTCCAGTCCAGCCAATAGGACATCTCAAAGAAGATGCTGAAACAAGAGAGAGGCAAGAAACAAAGGAGGAAGGACGGATGAAGCGGATCGTGTGGTTTGTGTCGGTTGCCGTTGTGATGGGGGTAACGGCTTGCGGTGGCGGCAAGCGTTTCGGCAAGACTCCAGCCCCGCCGCCTTCGCAAACCGGAACAGTCCAGGGTCGCTTGGTCACCTCTGGTCGTCCGGTGGGGCGTTTCATCGCCCGCATTCAGGGCGCTCGCGAGCGCACGGAACTGGCTGCTCAAGTTCAGTCGTCGGGCTTCTTCCGGATCACCAACGTGCCGGCGGGTCCTCAAGTCCTGACTCTGGAAGATCGGGAACGGATGAGAGGGGCGGTCATTGTCTGCTTGGTGCGTCCCAACGAGATTAATGATGTGGGACTGGTGGAAACCCAGCCGTTGGGACTCCTATCAGGAATTGTCCGTGAAGTAGATGCCGAAGGGAACTCCGTAGGACCCATTGCGGGTGCTTGGGTGACAGCACAGCCCATTGAAGCGATCGGGGACACGCTGAGCGAGCTACCGGAAAGACCTTACTTTACGGATCGGACCAACGGAGCCGGTGCCTACAGTTTGCTGCTTCCTGTCGGCGCCTACCTGGTCCACGTTCGCCATCCCGACTACGAACCGGCAACCGATACGGCAACGGTGGAAGCCCTGATTGGTGTCTCGTTGAACTTCGGTCTGCAACGACGCCCTCGGGACGCCTCCACGGTATTTGGGCGCGTTCAAGCGAGAGTTGATGATCAAATCGTTCCCGTTCCCGGCGCCCTCGTCGCCTTGGTCCCCCGTTCGGCAGAGCCTTCACCCATAGAGATTCATCCTGACCACCTGACCGTCGGTCAGATCATCAGTTCCTTTGCCAATCCGCTTGGCTCCGGCGCTCATCCCCGACCTGGCGACGGAATCCGACCCCAGACTCGTCCTGAGCGGCTGCGGATGCGATTCACCTTCACATCCGCGGATGGGAGCTATGAAATCAACGACGTCCCCCCTGGTCGTTATGAAGCCTTCGCCTACAAAGTCGGCTTCGGTCGGGACGAGAAAGAGGTTAACGTTTTGGGCAACTCCCGAATAGAAGTGAACTTCCTTCTTTCCGCTCATCTTGGGAAGGTTGTTGGTCAGGTTACCGATGCGACCAACAGTCAACCCCTTGGTGAAGCCCTCGTCTTTGCCGTCCGGAGAGGAGACCACTTTTTCATCTGGGACGGCTGGCAGAAAGACGATGACCGTCCCCATTGGCATCACGGTGGCTTTGGAGTGGGTTTTGGAAGTGGCGGTTCTCCAGGTGGCGGCGCAAGCGGTCGTCCCCCCGCTGGCGGCATCATCGTCCCTCCAATGCCCCCTGTTGAACCTCCCTACCGCGCCGGAACGATCACCGATCCCAACGGGCACTACGAACTCATTCTTCCCACAGGGGAATATTTCCTCGTCGCAACGAAGGAAGGCTATGAGTGGCAAGCAGCAGAGGTCACCATCACAGAAGGACAGACGGTCACTCAGGACTTTGCCCTGTATCCCTCTTCCCAGCCACCTGGCGGAGATCTCAGCCAACTTTCGGTGGAACTTAAGGTCAAGCCGGAAGAAGTCCCTGTCGGAGAGACCGTTCATTTGATGCTGGAAGTGGAGAACCAGGGACGCCGACCGGTGACCTTGCAGTTCTCCACTCCTTTGGCTGCCGACTTTGTGATCTCTCGTGAGGGACAAGAAATTTGGCGCTTCTCCCGCCACACCGCCGTTATTCTCGGCGACGCCTCTACCCTCGTCGTTCCCCCTCCCGTCACCTTGAGACCTGGGCAGAAGGTCTCTTTCCCTGGCACCTGGCAGCAGGTGGATGACGACGGTAACCAGGTGCCGCCAGGCGAATACACGGCTGTCGGCATTCTCCTCACCCGACCCGAGATCGTCGCCCGAGAACCCCGAAGGATTCGGATCACATCCGCTGAGGACTAACACTACCGCCCCCGCTCGTCATCCTGATCGCCATCATCAAAAGCGAGCGGGGGCACTTTTTTGCTTGCTCCAAAGGGCAACGCCCCAAATCAACTTGTAACAAATAATCCCTTGCTCATTTAGTTTTCACGCTGCCCTCTTCTTTCAACTTATACGGTGCCACATAGATGCGACCGTTTCAAACTTCCCCAAACCTTAATCTTCACCTGCTTTGTTAGTCAACAGAAGGAAACAGAAGGAATCCCGTCGTCTTCAAAAAAGTGTGGGGGTTTGTGATCGCCCTTGCCTCTTAACCCTTGCGCTTGAGATGAATTCAAAACAGAGCGATGATTGCTAGCCTCCGGCACCAATGGGCAGCCGAATGATAAAGGTGCCTGCGTCCACGGGAGTATGAGAGCCGGGGCGAATGGCACCGACTTCACAGTCGTTAGGCACCGTAACGGTCCGTGAGGGAGGACTAATAAAGAGGGCACCAGGGTATGTTATGGATACCGTCCATTCTCCGGCGTCGGGTGCTCCTCCTGACCCGGGTATGATGAAGGACCCGTCAGAGTTAATAACGGCGCCCAAAGATTGGGTTCCTTTCGTTGCCCTCACCGTCGCCTGACGTGGGTCACCGGGACGACCGTCAAATCTAATCTGACCCACGATCGGTCGGTGCTGCCAGAGCCACGCCCTTGTTTCGTAGTGTGACCTCATATACAGCCGTATTTTCCGCTCAATAACACACCACGGTATGGACTGGTGGGGACCACTGATGATGATAGTATAATTGGCACCTGTTTTCGCATTTGCCGGCAAAGTTCCGGTCCAAATACCTTGCTCGCTCGTGACATCCAATATCCCGACCTCCGGAATCCTAATGCCTGCTCCCCTGAGCGGTCGACCAGATGCTCCGTCAAAAGCGTGCACGACTACCGTGCCGAACTCTGGCGGAGGAACCGCGACGTGATAAGGTTCCAACACAGCCCAGATGCCCCAGGTCGTTTGACAGGTTGGGAAGTGACGGGGACCGTACTCAAGTCTTAGTCGGTATCTGGTTTTACAGCCATATGGGGAACGGTCTTGTCCTTGCACACTGAGACGATTAGAAGGTTGCGTGCTGACCGCCTCGGAAAGCTGCTGACCGCCGAATCCCAGCAAGGTAAGACTCATAGGTTGTGCGATCAGGCTCTCTATGGTGACGGTGAATGTATACCGTTCACCGACGACCGTGTGCCAATCGCCCGGCGGATTGCCCGCATCGCTGAGCGCGTTCAGGCTGAGGTAGGCTATTTGACCCGTGTCCGCGTCACGGAAAGTCCCTGAGATCGTTGCCGTTAGGGTTACTCCCTCGGGAACTTGTGCACCGACAAAATGATGACTTGCTCCGAGCAAAATGGACAAGGATGTTGCGAGCCAGACAGAACGCTTCACGTCATTCACCCTCCTTGTCCATATAGGATGCACACCGCTAAGGGAGCGGCTTTGACCTACGAGCCACAGGCGCTCTTTCGTCTTGATAACCCGGGCTTGCGGGATGTATAGTTCAAAGTCCTTTCCTTTAACCTCCAAGTCCCTGTGGCGCCACCGACGCCAGAAAACCTCGTCTTTTTTGAGCGGCAGGTAAACTTGAAGGACAAGGGATTGCATTGTTTTTTCGCTGACCCAGCACAAGCGCCGAATCGCTGCGCGACAATCCCATACAGAGACATCTAACCACTCATGCCACTGACCGTTCCAACCGACTTGGGGCGCACGGGACGGACTCATCGCATTCTTTGGTAGGCTCACCTTAACCCACAAGCCTAACGTGTCTTCCTGAGATCGCTTTAACAACTCATCTAAGGCACGATTCCGAATAAGTTCCCGCTCCTGCCTCAGCACCTCTACTCGTTCCTCAACCTGTTTCCATACCTCCTCGCCGATTGTGGTTTCCTCTTCTGGTGGGACTGGCATCCACCCGACGGCTTTTTCAGTTACCGCATCATAAAGGATTTCGTCTAAAGACAGGTGAAAGCCACTCTTTCGGAGCCGCTCTTTCCAATCATACCCAAATCGTTCCATCAGGGTCAGTTGCGCAGCACCCGTGAAATCTGCTGTGTTCAGGTAGTTTCGCCAGCGAGGCGTTAGGGACACCGGTTGTTTCGGGACAAAAGGATCAGCACTCAGACGAGCGTAGTATTCATCCCAGCTTTCCAGCAACAACTGAAACGCTTGTTGCTCAACGATGTGACTGACACCTTCGCCTAATTCAAGAACTCGGCCTGCTGTCAGCACTAATTGATACTCGGGCTTCGGCTTGGGGTGCCGCCGCATCGCCAAAAAACGCCTGAGCGCTTGGTTTTTTAGGTCGATATCTTGAGTTGTAAGAGATTGACTCAAAAGTGTTGATTCAACTTGCTTCAATGCAGCAAAAAGATGACCAAAGTAATTCGTTGCCGTCCATTGGCCTGGCAAGACAGCCGATAGCCTCTGAAACGGTTGACTATAATACCAGGCGTGAAAGCATTCGTGCAGAATAGTGGCGATGCGCATCAAGGCTTCTGGAGTAGTCCTCGTCGTTGTAAACTCGGGCAAGGCGAACCAATATGGGCGAAACGGTAAGACCACGGTGTGAACGCCCTCAAGTTCAGGAGTTTCCGCGGTTTCTGGATGCAGAGTAAGGGACAGCCATTGATCAACCACCCAAATTGGTTCCTTAAGAGGGCTGGGTCCACGATATCGTTTTGCTCCCCGAGGTGGGTTGGGATGGTTAATAAATACCCACTGATCATTTTCACCTTGTATGGCGAAAGGCACCTTGTGCGCATTCCAGTTGGTGAAAACTTTATCACCATAGTGTGAAAGGAAATCCTTAACCACTTGGATCCTAACTAAATCAAGCCAGTCAATTTTTAGGGGCAAGACAGGTCTGAAACGAATCTCTGACGGCAAAAGAGGCACGCCCGCAGAGGTTCCGGGCTCAAAAGCGACGTGGATTCGCCAATTATGTCCATAGCGTGTGTGAAGTTGCAGCGGCAGGTTTAAATCCGGAACTGAAGTTTCCAAGACGGGTTTAGGAAATTCCCGCGTCCAAATCGTCCGATCGCCGGCGAGAATGCTCAGTTTTTTAACGGGCTGCACCGAGCGCAGTTTCCCTTCAAAATAATACCCTGCCCATAGCAAGTGCAGTTCTTCTTTAGGACGAACGCTGGGTCGGTCGCTGGCGAGCGGCACACTGCGCAGAAGGACCTCTCCCTGAGGCGAAAGAAAGTAGCCTTTCAAGGTGCCCCACACCGACACTTGTTCCTTTCCCTGCGCCGGTCCTGCCAGCACGATTGCGGCTATGCCGATCAAGAGCCCCACTCTTATCATCGTCCTCACCTACCTATAGCCTGAATTTCGTCCCGCAACGATGCTACGAGGGAAGGGCACTCGGACTCGGGTTTGGGCACACATTAGCGAGACCCTTTCCAGCGCCACCCGTTCGCCCCGGCGCGGGTATTCGGGTGCTACCGTGAAGTCAAGAGGTCCCTGACCGAAAAGAGTAGAAGCGAAAAGGTGGGATAGCCACAGCAGGGTGCCGAGAGAGAGAGCCGCCTCGTTGTTGCCGCCGTTCTCAGTCCCCCCTGCAATCCTTTATGATTTTACCACAAAGTCCCGGCTATGGCACGACCTTCGGCGGGATCGTTAAGGTGTTGGGTCGGTGCCGAAAAAAGGCTGATGGGAGTGAGGGGCGAAGAAGTGAATGAAAGCAAGGATCGTTTTGCCATCGCGGTGCGATGGCACGGGGACGAGCAAGAGGCGAACGAACGGGAGTGGCTGGAGACGAATGGACTGGGCGGATACGCCTGCGGAACGCTTTCAGGGTTGCGAACAAGACGGTATCACGGTCTTCTCATTGCTGCCCGTAACCCGCCCACGGGGCGGACAACGCTCCTAACGGGGGTTCAGGAGAAGTTGGAAGTTGGGGGTCAACGGTTTTGCTTGTCTCGTGTTGGTCGGGATGAGGGCTACGGTTTTTCGCCAATGGTTTCGGTCGCCACCTTCCAGCGTGATCCATTGACAAGGTGGACTTTTGAAGGTCCTTGGGGTCAGGTGAGTCGGGTTGTTTTGATGCCTTATCTGAAGAACGCGGTTGTGCTGCGCTACTCGGTCTTTAGCAAGGAACCGATTGTGTTGAGGGTGTGGATCTTTGTTTGCGAGAGAGATCATCACTGGGTGACGAGGGGCAATGGAGGTTTTTGGGCAAGGGAAAGGAATCGGACTCTGATAGAGGTCGGTGCGGTAGGGTCTGACCGTCCCTTCCTTTACCTCTGTCATTCTGCTGATTCTTTTGAATGGGAAGGGAAATGGTGGGAAGGTGTAGCGTTGCCCATTGAGAGGGAAAGGGGGCTGGAAGATTGGGAAGATCTATTTGCGCTGGGTTCTTTTGTCAAGAAAGTGAATGGGGAAGGGCGACTGGACTTAATTGCAGGCATAGAGCCGGAAGATGTTTGGTCCGCTCCTGTTTACGAGTTAGAGGAAAGGAAGCGAAGAAATAACCTTGTCAGAGAGTCATCGGATCCTTTACTGAGTGCGCTTCTTTTGGCAGCGGATCAGTTTCTTGCCCTCCGCTCGTCTCAGGGTCGGTGGACGATTGTTGCCGGATACCCCTGGTTCACTGACTGGGGTCGGGACTCGTTGATTTCCCTTGCCGGTCTGACTCTGGTCACTGGGCGGTTTCGGATCGCCAGGGAGATCCTAACTCATTTTGCCGATCGCATTCGTGACGGTTTGGTGCCCAATTTTTTTCCTGAAGGAGGAGGGGAACCCGCTTACAATACCGTTGACGCCAGTCTGTGGTTTATCGTCGCTCTTTACCGATACTTCCGCTATACCAAGGACGAAGAATTTCTTCGGTCTGTCTGGGCGAAAGTGAAAGAGATTCTGGAGAGCCACCTTGACGGGACTTGGTTTGGGATAAAGGCAGATGGTGAGGATGGCTTGCTGTCTT
>JANXBO010000073.1 GCA_025057575.1 Candidatus Caldisaccharidevorator malaysiensis | reverse complement strand
CTGTCTTGGCAGGCAGAAGGCGAGGCACTGACCTGGATGGATGCAAAGGTGTGGGGGCGTCCGGTGACGCCCCGACAGGGTAAGCCGGTGGAAATCAATGCCCTCTGGGGGAACGCCTTGGCGCTGATCGCGCGAATGTCCGCCCTGGTCAAGGACCGAAAAACCGGCGCCAAAGCGAGAAAACTTTGGGAAAAAGTCAGAGAAAGTTTTCCAAAGATTTTTTGGAACCGGGACCGGAAATGCCTCTACGATGCCATTGAACCCGATGGAAGACCCGATCCGTCGGTGCGGTGCAATCAGTTGCTGGCGCTCGCGCTCCCTTATCGTCTGCTGCCAACGGCTAAGGAACGACAAGTTCTGCAAGTGGTAGAAAGAGACCTTTTGACACCCGTTGGTCTCCGGACTCTGGCGCCTTATGAAGACGGCTACCGGGGCATTTATGCGGGACCGCCAGAAGTCCGCGACGCAGCCTACCATCAGGGAACGGTCTGGACTTGGTGGTGGGGACCTTATGCCGATGCCCTTTTTTATGTCGGTGGGAAAAGGGCTGTTCAAAGAAAAGTGCGCCCGGCTCTCCTCGCCTTTCTGGAACGGCACTTGTCGGAAGCCTGTGTGGGGTCTCTTTCCGAAATTTTTGATGGGGATCCGCCCCATCGTTCCAGAGGCTGTTTCGCTCAGGCATGGAGCGTTGCCGAGGTTTTGAGGGTCTATTGGGAACATCTTTTAGGGAAGCGCCCGCCTGCCTTGTGGGACGAGGCATAGTTTGACCGATGCCAGACGCCATCGCTCCGGCGAGGAAAGCGGACAGGCTGATAGAAAGGGAGCGGCGACCCGCACCCTCTGTTGGGACGGTTGCGATCGGGCTCTTGGCTGCCCTGATCCTTTCGGTGGTCACCCCCTACAGCGATCTGGTGATGCAGGGGACCTGGATCGGGCTGACTTCCTTTCCCATCAGCGCCTTCTTTGTTCTCTGTCTCAGTCTTTTTGTCCGGTTCCTTTTGAGGAAGCGGGGCATTGAGTGGACCCGAGATTCGCTGATCATCGTATATGCAATGGCGCTGGTGGCGGCAGGGATTCCCAGTTTCGGCTGGACGGGGCTTCTGATCCCCTACATTGCGGGACCCTTTTACTTTGCCCGACCCGAGAACGGATGGGCTCAAATTATTCAACCGCACCTTCCCAGATGGCTTCATCCGTCCCAACCAGAGACCTTTGTCTGGCTCTACGAAGGCATTCCGTCGGGCGTGGGCATTCCGTGGGGCGAATGGGTAGGTCCTCTTTTCTGGTGGACCGTGCTGGGTCTGAGCGTCTATCTCGTCTTTTTCGCCCTGAGCGTCTTCTTCCGAAAGCCCTGGGTGGATCAGGAAAGGTTGGTCTTTCCCTTAACTCAACTACCTTTGGAAATGACATTAGACAGCGATGAAAAACGACCTGCCTTTTTCGCCGATCCCTTTGTTCGCCTGACTTCCCTTTTCGCCATTTGTGTCCACAGCCTTAACGGACTGAAACGGTTTTTGCCATGGCTGCCAGAGGTCAATGTTCACCTTATCTCTCTTGACCCGTATCTGCCCAACCGTCCCTGGAGCGCCATCAAGCCGTTTTGGATTCGGATTCCCTTTAGCATCATCGGGCTGACCTATCTGCTGCCGGTTCAAACTTCCTTTAGCCTCTGGTTCTTCTATTTCTTCTTTCTGGCTCAACAGGTCGTTGCTGATTGGCTGGGGTTTCCTTTGAAAAATGTTCAAGCGTATCCGGTGCGTGACTTTGTTGCCCATCAGATGGTCGGTGGGATTCTCCTTTACTCCGTCTATGTGATCGGCATCGCCATACAGCGCTGGCGGAGGCAGACAGATAAAGAGACTGAGGAGCCGGAAGGGCTTCCTGGTCCCTTCATTGGTTGGGGGATTTTGTTGGGGTTCCTTGTCACCTGCCTATGGGGCTTTTGGGCGGGAGCCAGTTTTCACTGGACGGGGGTTTTGTTCCTTCTCTTTTACCTGCTCCACATCATCGCCGTTCGTCTGGTCTGCGAGGCGGGGATGCTCTATGTTCAGCATCCGTTCCGACCGATCAACATTCTTCTCGCTGCTTTCGGGTCCGAGGGGTTGGGTATTCGGCGACTACCCCTTCTTGTCCTTTTTGATCACCTTTTGATGGTGGATAACAGAAGTCCGTTGATGCCGTCTATTGTCCAGGGAATCAGGCTGGGGGACGCCGTCTCCTGTTCCCGATCGGGACTTCTGTTCAGCCTGGTTGCCAGTGTCCTTGTCGCTGTTCCCGTTTCCTATGTTTCTTATCTGCTCCTGATGTATCGTCACGGTGGGCAGAACCTGCATCAGTGGTTCACCGCCTATTACACGCGTGACCTGTATTGCACTTGGACCGCTCATCTAATGACCGTTGGCGAAAGTCCCAACCCGATTGCCCTGATGACCTTGGCGGGTGGAGCGGCGACGATGGGTGTGCTCCTTTACTTTCACCGGCATTTTCTGTGGTTTCCCTTTGCTCCCGTCGGCTATTTAATGGGCGCTTCCTGGCCGATGATCAACTTCTGGTTTCCCATCTTGGTAGGCTGGCTTTTGAAGGCGCTGGTGGTGCGGTATGGGGGCGGGAAAGTTTACCGGAGGCTGATCGGACCGTTTCTGGGGCTTATGTTTGGGGAGTTCTTCTGTGCAGGGTTGTGGGTCCTCATTGACCTGATCGCCGGCGTAAGGGGGCACGTGATTTTTTCCTTTTAGGGTCTTTACACGGTTGGAATTTTGAGCTAAACTCGTAAAAAAAGACCGGCGCCTAGCGTGGAGGAGGAGGGATTGACATGGTTGTCGGTCGTCAACTGTGCCGCGCGCATCGCAGTTCTGCGGCTGGCTTTACCCTTATTGAACTGCTGGTCGTCATCGCCATTATCGCCATCTTGGCGGCGATCTTGTTCCCTGTGTTCAGCCAAGCGAGGGAGAAGGCGCGCCAGGCTCACTGTCTGTCCAATCAGCGTCAGATCGGGTCGGCACTCTTGCAGTATGCCCAGGATTACGACGAACGGTTCACGTGGTATTACAACTACCAGCACACCAAGCCGATGATGGCGGTTTACGGACCGGGTGCGTGGGCGTTGGGTTACTGGTTCAACAACATCTATCCGTATGTCAAGAACTACGATATGCTCAAGTGCACAGCGAAGCCTGGGGTCAAGATGTTTGAGAATGCGCCCCACCCATTCGGCGGGGAGGAGATGACCCCATTCCGAAGGTACCGAGGATATGCCTTCCAATGGGGTCACTTCGCCGGATGTCGGGGTAAGACACGAGTGATGGCAGAATTTGGGGCACCGTCGCGGGCGATTGCTGTTGGCGAGGCGAAGCCGGATCCGCCGTGGTGCGGTGGCTGGGTCAATCCTGAAGGAGGTTTTGAAGAGGGCAGTGATTACGCCGCCTGGCAAGACTTACAATGCGGAGTCGGTTCCCATCCTCGCGGTGGTCCGGACAATCCCAACCTGCTGGATTTGTTCACGACGGCTTGTCTGTGGGCAACGCAGTGGCACGTCAGTCGGGTCCACTTGAGGGGCATCGTGACCACCTTTGCGGACGGTCATGCCAAATGGTATCCTGTTGATTGGAACCCTCGCTCTGCGCGGTCGGTTCCTTGGGATCCCGAGGCTAGTATCCCTGGGAGCGGACCCATCTACAACAAGCGGTTAGGCGAGGAACTCTGGGGGCACTTCAGCACGACACCGACAGAGGCTGGGTCTTATGCGGAGAATTGTTGACGGGCAAATGCGATAGGAGGGAGATCGGAATGCGGCGGGAAGTTCCTGTTTGGGTTGGCGTCGTGGCGGTGATCGTCGTGATCATCGTCATCGGCGGGATCTTTCTGCTGAGAAGGCCTCGGGTGCAGGAAGGGGCGACGCCACCGCCGAATGCGCCGATTATGCAAGTGGGACCGGCGCTGGGTGGAGGACCACAAGGTCCTGGTCGCATCGGCGGGGCGCCTGGTGCGGGGCAGCAGCAACCCCAAGCGCCGACACCTCCCGTAGGTGGAGGACAGTAGACAGTAGGTAGGGTGAAGGATGAAGGGACCATCCCATCGCAGGGTGGTCCCCTTTTTTGTTTCAGGAAGGTGCATAACCGGCAGAGGGCAAGAGAGGCAAAAGAAGCAAAAGGAAGAAGGAAGGAGCACAGTAGTGGCTGCAGGCGTTATAATATTAAAAGAACTCCCTAAGGAGGAAGGTGCGATCACAATGCGAAAGGCGTTTACGCTGATTGAACTTTTGGTTGTCATTGCGATCATCGCTATCTTGGCGGCTGTTCTTTTCCCAGTTTTTAGCCAAGCACGGGAGAAAGCCCGCCAAGCATCCTGCTTGAACAACCAGAGGCAAATCGGATTGGCGTTCCTTCAGTATGCCCAGGACTACGACGAGAGGTTCCCGTGGTTCTACAACAACAAGCAGGGGACTTCTCAGAGCCGTATCTATGGCGCGGGTGCGTGGGCTCTTGGCTATTGGTTCAACAACCTCCATCCCTACATCAAGAGTTGGGAAATGTTCAAGTGCCCGTCCAAGTCGGGAGCGAAGATGGGAGACAGACCCCTTCATCCCTTCGGCGGTGAGGAGTTAACGCCGTTTGTTCGGTGGAGGGGCTATGGCTTCCAATGGGGTCACTTTGCTGGATGCCGGGGCAAGACGCGGGTGATGGCGGAGTTCGGTGCTCCGTCCCGGGCGATCGCCATT
Organism: Candidatus Caldisaccharidevorator malaysiensis; assembly: GCA_025057575.1. Lineage (GTDB taxonomy): Bacteria > Armatimonadota > Fervidibacteria > Fervidibacterales > Fervidibacteraceae > Caldisaccharidevorator > Caldisaccharidevorator malaysiensis. The sequence goes on along the minus strand of JANXBO010000073.1, from coordinate 7,262 downwards.
GGCGATTCCAAACCCAACCCACCGTGGTGTGCCGGCTGGGTGAATCCGGATGGAGGCTTTCCGGAAGGAAGTGATTACGCTTCCTGGCAAGACCTTCAGTGCGGAGTCAGCGCTCATCCTCGGGGCGGCGCTGACAATCCCAACTTCTTGGATCTCTTCACGACTGCTTGCTTAGAGGCAACCCAGTGGCACGTCAGCCGGATTCACCTGAGGGGCGGCATTATGGCGTTTGCTGATGGGCACGCCAAGTGGTATCCTGTTCAGTGGGATCCTCGAAGTGCCCGAAATGTTCCTTGGGACCCGGATGCCAGCATCCCGGGGAGCGGACCCCTTTATAATAAACGCCTGGGCGAAGAGTTGTGGGGTCACTACAGCACGCCCCCGACGGAATCAGGGTCCTGGGCAGAGAATTGCTGACCTGGTCTCCGGGATGCCAAAGGGGGTTACACGGATGCAAAGGGAAATTCCGATCTGGATGGGCATCGTGGCAGTCGTTGTGGTCATCCTTATCGTGGCAGGCATTTTCTACTTGAGGCGACCGAGGGTGCAAGAAGGGATGGCGCCACCACCTGAAGCGCCCGTCGGGCGGATCGGACCGGCACTGGGAACCGGTCAGCCGGGGCAGGCACCAGCGCCTGCTCCCCAACCCGGTGGCGGTGGACGGTAGGTGACTTAGGTGATCCGATAAGGGTAACGGGACCAGTCAATGGGCTGGTCCCGTTTCTTTAAAAGGGGGTGATGCCTGAGGAGAGAGGGTGAAAGGCGAAGGGATAGATGTCAATCTTCAGCTTTAAACATCATTGTATTGGGAAGTAATGAGGGAGGGAGTGCAAATGAAGAAGGGTTTCACCCTTATTGAATTGCTGGTCGTCATTGCGATCATCGCCATCCTGGCGGCGATCTTGTTCCCTGTGTTCAGCCAAGCGAGGGAGAAGGCGCGCCAGGCGATCTGCACCAGCAACCTGAAGAACATCGGGTCGGCAGGGCTGATGTATACCCAGGACTATGACGAGATCGTGATGCCGATGTGGACGCAAGCCTTCGGGACTCCGGAATGCGATCGGGTCGCCATTAAGGCGTGCCGGGACTGGTGGATGTGGCTGGCTCAGCCTTATGTCAGGAACCTGGATATGTTTGAAGACCCGTCTAATACGACCGCCTGGCGGGGTCTTCAGGTTTTCGGAGTTTCCGGCAGCGGTCGGGGTTACTGGGCTCCCTGCAGCACAGGTGGGGGTTCCCACGATATTCACCGGTTCTGGGGCGGTTACGGGTATAACTGGACTCATTTTAATTCCAACAACGCCGGCGGTGGTCAGGGCTGCCCCGGTCAGGGGGACCGAGGCGAACTGGGTAACTGGACGAAGATGGCAATGGCGACGGCACCTGCCGAAACCATCTGGATTATGGATAGCAACTGTGTCGTTGCGGGACGGCTTCCGTGCTGGGCAAATCCACGAAGCACCGAGCCGACGGTAGGACAGTGCTTTGATCCCGAGGAGAGCGGTGTCGGCTACTGTGGATGCCGATGGCCTACCGGTGGCAATCAGAGGGCAGGAACTAAGGGTCTCCGGCGCCATCACAACGATCGGGGCAACATTCTCTTCCTTGACGGTCATGTGAAGACTTTCCGGACCACTTACGGATACAGGCCGAATGATCCCTTCTACCTTTGGCGAACGGTGAAGTAAAAAAAGGGAGAGGAGAAGAATGAGAGGCGAAATCCCTGGCTGGGTCGCCATTGTGGTGATTTTGGTGATCGTTGTCGTAGCAGGCTTGCTGATCTGGCGGGGAACGGGGGTGCAAAAGGTGCAGGAGACCCCTGAACAGATGCCGGGAGCAATGATGGGCAAATACGGTGCCCCCGGCGTCATCACCCCCGGTGGCGGGCAACAAGGCCAGCCGCAGGTCCCAACCGGACCGGCAGGACCCGGGGGACAGGGTGCAGCACCGGCCCCCGGTGGGCAAACCCGTTAGAAAATAGGGCTCTCCGACGGAGGGAACTTTTGTTTCCCTACAACAGGAGTTGAGTCTAAAGAGAGTGGTGGTGCTGGTGGTGTTGGGCTACTTGTCTGGATGACCTTCCCAGAGGGATGGAGGGGGGTCCCGTTATCAGGAGCCCAGGTCGCCAGCGCCATCAAAAACCATAAAGGAGGCGAGGGGAGAGATGGAGAAGATGCGCCAATTGCTGCATCAATATGGTGTCGTCGTTGTGATTGTCTGCCTTTTGATCATCGGGGCAACAGCCTGGGGTGCCTATCGGTTCGTTGCGACCAATGGATGGCATCCATATGGTCACGACGAATCGGTGGCGGGATCCGGTTCCAGTTGCCAAGGTGAGCCCAAGAAAGTGAAGGTGAAACTGGCAGAAGTTGCCGATATGTCCCTTGCCTGGTTGGCGGTTAAGGAGAAACTTCAGAGCGAACTGGGTGCAAACGCTGACATTGCCCTCCAAAAGATGAAGGGCAAGGATGGACAGGTCCTCGTGCGGGTCAAGGTCAATGGTTCCGATAAAACCTTCCGAGTGGACCGGCAGGGGGGCATTCGTGAGGAGAAAAACCCCAAGGTCTGGTCGACAATGGAAGAGGCGTGCGGGGATCATTCGGCGGCGGTCAGCGCCGGTGGGTGCAGCAGCGGAGCCTCTGGATGTGCCGAAGGCGCCAGCAGCAGTTGTGGCAGCACCGTTGGGGGGACGCCCATTACGGACTAAGGAAGAGGCTCCCTCAGACAGACCACTTGACAACAACGGAGCGGCTCCTTCGGGAGCCGCTTCTTTTTTGATAAGATCGGGTTGCTCCCGCCCCAGAAGAAGGCAATAAGGGATTCTACCTTTGCCAAGAAGGGGCTATTATTTTCCCGGCGACTCAATGAAAAAGCCTGCCTTAACCATCGGTTACGATGGGAGACCGGTTGTCTACCGCTGGACGGGGATGCGGACTTACACCGTCAGCCTCATTGACCATCTCCTTCGGCTGGTGCCCAATGTCAAGGTTCAGATTTACTATCATCACGGCGAGCCCGACACGGCAATGGCGAACCATCCGAACCTGACCTGGCGATCTGTTTCGGCTCCGACGGGCTGGTGGTGGACTTTCTTTCAGATTCCTGCTGTGTTGAGGCAGGAGAAAGTGGACCTCTTTCACGCCGACTACATCGTTCCGCCCCTTGCCTCTGTTCCGACCGTTGTGACCGTCCACGATGCCATTTCCGCTCTGTTTCTTGAGCCGTCCGATGTGAAGACAAGAGTGTTGACCAATGCCTTGACTTTTTTGTCCGTTCACCGCTCCCGTTTTGTCCTGGTCCCGTCCCGAAGTGCCCAAAAGGATGTGGCAAGGCTGTTCCGGGCTCCTTTAGATCGGCTGGTCGTCACGCCTTACGGAGTTGGTGCTCAGTTCCGACCCGGCGACAAAAAAAGAGCCATTCAGAGGCTGACGGATCGCTTCCAGCTGCCGGAATCCTTCATCTTGACCGTCAATTTCTTTCGCCCTCGCAAAAACGCCCCCCTTCTGGCAGCAGCCTTTCGGGAACTGAAGAGGCGGAAAGTTCCGGTCAAAGGGCTGGTTTACGTTGGTGGCTGTCCCCAATCGGTGAGAGAAAAAGTGCTCTTGGCTGCTGGGGAATGGGGACCTTTCGTTCACTTCACCGGTTATGTAGATGACGAATGGCTGCCTGATTTTTACCGAGCGTGTGATGTCTTTGCCTTTCCGTCTCTCTATGAAGGGTTTGGCTTGCCGGTTTTGGAAGCAATGTCCTGCCGGGCACCCGTCGTCGTTAGCGACGCTCCAGCCCTTTGTGAGTTGGTCGGTGATGCTGGTCGGATCGTGCCGGCGAAAAGTTTGAAGGACTTGACAGACGCTCTGGAGGAGATCCTCACCAGTCCCGATTTAAGGGAAATTCTTTCCCAAAGGGGGCGCCAGAGGGCAGAACAATTTACTTGGGACCAAACTGCCCGAATCTCCTGGTCTGTTTACCAGAAAGCGGTCGGACAGTTATAATGTAAAGTCGGTCAAACCAGGGAGAGGAGGATCGGTCGTGATAACCGTTCGCGTGGAGCGGCTGATAGAAGACGACGCCGGCAATCAGGTCGTCATCCTGCGGGACCCTGAGACAGGAATGCAGTTACCGATCTGGATTGGCGACGCAGAAGCCTTCGCTATTCAAAAGGAACTGGAAGGTCTTCATATGCCACGACCGATGACTCACGACCTGATGAGGGACATCCTAAGAGAACTGGGTATTCAGTTGTTGCGGGTGGAGATAACGGACATTCAGGACAATACCTTTTACGCTTGCCTGGTTTTGAGGGGGAACGGTCGGATCCAGTTCGTAGATGCCCGACCGTCGGACGCTATTGCTTTGGCGTTGCGGATGGATGCCCCTATCTATGTCTCGGAGACCGTCGCCCGGATCGCCGGTCACTTTCCCAAGCCGGACCATCGGGAGATTGAACGGTTCCTCCGCTTGACCAAAGACCTGGACCTACCCGACTAAAGAATCAAGGAAAGACGCGACGGAAAGGAGAAGGAGAAGTGCCTGTTAAGACGGTAACGGCAGAGACCTTTGATGCGGAGATCGTTGAGAGTGAGATTCCGGCGGTGGTGGACTTTTGGGCGGAGTGGTGCGTGCCCTGCCGAGCGATTGCGCCCGTTGTGGAAGCCTTAGCGGAGCAGTATGCGGGAAAGATCAAAGTCGCAAAACTGAATGTCGACGAGAATCCGGAGATTGCGATCAAATACCAGGTGATGAGCATCCCGACCCTCCTGTTTTTCAAGGGTGGGCAAGAGAAAGACCGCATCATCGGGGTGGCACCCCGACAAGTGATTGAGCAAAAAATGGAGGAACTGCTCGCTTAGGGGAGGGAGCGATCCGACGCTTTCCGATCTAAGCCATTGGGGTGCTGTGGCTGCGGTGGGGGGTGGTTGTTTGTGGGCGATGGGTTTGTGGTTGATGATTTGGCGGGGGATGGACTGGCGCGGAACGCTCAAAAGGACTTTTTGGATATGGGCGTTGGTCGGCGGGTTCGGATTTTGCCTCTTTGTGTTCGGACTACTGATCGCCTGATCCGCACTGGGCGATAAGGTGGATAGGGAGCCGTGTCCGGAGGTTGGCGGGCTTTCATCAGCCAAGGGGTGTGGCTACGAGCACCCCTTTGGGTGATCGGTCTGACCGCCGTTGGGGTCTGCGTGGGATTGGTTCTCCTGTTTTCTGCCTCCCATCCTTACAGTGCCGTCCGGTTCGGTGATGATCCCGTGGCGGTCACCCGCAAACAGGTCTTGGCGGCAGTGGTAGGGGCTGTCTTATTCGTTGTCGCTTGGGGGACCCCTCTCTCCTTGCTCAAGCGATGGGGCTGGCTTTTGCATCTGCTCTCCCTGGCGCTACTCGTTCTGGCTCTCGTCAGTCCGCCAATGGGGGGAACATCGGTCCACCGATGGGTGCGCATTGGTCCCTTTATCCTCCAACCCTCAGAACTGGCAAAGGTGACCTTACCGTTACTCGTCGCCTGTCTGGTGGATTTTCTCCGCCGCCTGTCGGCACCCCTACCGCGGTTGCTCCTCTGGTTGATCATTGCGGGAAACATTTTGGGAACCTTCCTCCTAATTGCCCTGGAACCCCATCTCAGTGGTGCCGTGATCGTCAGCAGTATCGGACTGTTTGCCGTCTTCTTCTCAGGGTTGCCTCTCTTTCGGACTTTTCTGATCGCTGCCGTCGCTGGTTTGCTTTTGTGGGGGGCACGGGGACATCTCCTAAAGCCTTACCAGTTACGGCGGCTGGAAGCGGTCCTGAACCAGCGGGAGATGACGACTCAAGAGCGGTATCAACAGGAGCAAGCCAAGGTGGCGCTGGGGGTCAGTGGACTATTTGGTCAGGGGCTCTTCAAGGGGCGACAGAAGCAACTGATCCTTCCAACGCCTCATAACGACTTTATCTTTGCTGCCATCGGAGAGGAGATCGGGTGGGTGTCGGTTTGCCTTTTACTGTTGTTTTATTGGCTCATTGCCTTTGTCGGGCTGGGGATCGGTTCGTATCAGCCAGACGCCTTTGGTGCCGCTCTGGCAGGCGCCTTGACGATGGCGATCTGGTTACAGGCGGTCCTTCACATTTTGGTCAACACCGGTCTCTTTGCCGTCACCGGCGTTCCCTTGCCCTTCGTCAGTGCCGGCGGATCGTCCCTCTGCAGCACTTTGGCAGCGATGGGACTGTTGTGCAATTTGGCGAGAAGGGTTCCCAAGATTATCAGGGAAAGGGATCAACAGATTTCATCCGTCACGGCGCCAACAGGTGGGAGGCAATTTGAAGTGGGTTCTGGCAGGGGGCGGGACCGGAGGGCATCTGTTCCCCGCCCTAGCCATAGCAGAAGTCGCTAAGCAACGATTTCCGGACCTGGCTCTTCTTTTTGTCGCTTCCTGGCGGGGGTTGGAAAGAAGCCATTTAGAGCAGACCCCTTATGAATGGATCGGTATCCCGTCCCGTTCTTTTCCCCGCCACATCGTTGCGCCAGGGACTATCGGCAGTCTCTCGGTTCTCGTCCAAGGCATTGGTCGGCTCCTTCTTCGTTTCCGTTCGTTTCGTCCCCAACTGATCATCGGCACCGGAGGCTATGTGTCCGTTCCCGCTCTGATCGCTGGTCGCTTATATCGGTCCAAAATCGTTTTTTTAGAAGCCAACACCATTCCAGGTAGGACCCATCGGCTGCTCAGTCGGTTAGCAGACCGAGTGGTCACGGGTTTTCCCGAAGCGGTCTCTTTCTTTCGTGAAGGTGTGGGCACTTATACGGGTTTGCCTGTCCGAAAAGAGTTTTTACAAGTTTGCCGCTCCGAGTCCCGAAAACATCTTCAGATTTCAAAGGAGGACTCTCTGATCCTGGTAATGGGGGGAAGTCAGGGGGCACGACGGATTAATGAGGCGATCTTTGATGCTTTAGGGAGAGGACTTTTGGAGAATCCCTCGTGGCATCTTATTCACCTGTGTGGATCCCGATGGGAAGCGGAGGCGCAGTCCGTCCGAAGAGCGCTGCCGGAGAGGATTCAAAAGCGATACCGCGTCTATGGGTTCTTTGGGGCAGTCGCTTCCTTTTTTCATAGTGCCGACCTCCTCATCTCCCGAGCCGGTGCCAGCACCATTGCGGAAGCGCTGTGTGCGGGTCTGCCGTCCGTTTTGATCCCCTATCCCTATGCCATTTACGATCATCAGCGCTTCAACGCCCTCAGCGTCGCCCGACGGGGGGCTGCTCAAATCATTCACAACTGTGAAGCGACGGGTCTGCG
>JANXBO010000072.1 GCA_025057575.1 Candidatus Caldisaccharidevorator malaysiensis | reverse complement strand
TCTATCAGACGCCAGGTGAGCCTGCGGATGTAAGTCCCAATCGGACCATAGTGGGATTGAAACGGTGCTCAGATGTCACCTTGCCAGAGGCGACATCTGTGTCCCAATCGGACCATAGTGGGATTGAAACAAGTGTTATGGCACCCCTCCCACCCGGCGTTGATGAGGTCCCAATCGGACCATAGTGGGATTGAAACCCCATTGGTTCTTGGATACTCATCGGTAACTCCTCCGTCCCAATCGGACCATAGTGGGATTGAAACTTTGGAATGGGATATGAGTGGCGATCAAACAATTTGCGTCCCAATCGGACCATAGTGGGATTGAAACCACGCTTTGGGGATAAACGCCTTCCGCTCCGCCTCGGTCCCAATCGGACCATAATGGGATGGAGACAAAAGACTCTCTCCCACGATGGGGGTGGTTGTGCGAGCGCCTTGGACCATCGGGGCGTGGAAACGAATGTCTTCGGGGAAGCTGCGCCCGCCCCCAAAAAGGGACTATGGTGAGCAGGTTGCCGGTGACCCTACAATTGGGGCCTCTTTACACCCACAAGAGGATGCGCCGCCAGCGGTAGTCTAACCGCCAAAGTCCCACATTGTGGGCGAATTGGACCGCTTGTTCATACTCCCGTCCGGTGATCCTTCTATTGATTTCGGGATAGCGATTGGGACCAACCAGACCTGCCGGATAGTATTGGTCCATTATGTTGACATAGGTGTCGGTGCCCAGTTCGCGGGCGATCCACGAGAGGATTTCCTTAGTGTCGTCCAGACCGCCCGGCATCACCAGGTGCCGGATTAATACACCCCTTAGAGCCAGTCCCTGCGGAGAGAATACAAGGGGTCCGACCTGCCGATGCATTTCCTTGATGGAGTGGCGAGCGACCGATGGGTAGTCCTCTGCTTTGAGATATTTTTTTGCTTTGGCAGGGTCCCAGTATTTGAAGTCCGGCATATAGATGTCTATGAGACCGTTCATCAGGTCCAGACTTTCTTGGCTGTCATAGGCACTGGTGTTATAGACGATCGGCACTTTGAGACCTTTTTCTACTGCCAGTAGGATGGCTTCACACACCTGGGGGACAACGTGTTCGGGAGTGACAAAGTTGATGTTGTGGCAGCCAATGTCCTGGAGGTGCAGCATAAGCGCCGCCAGTTCCTCCGTCGTGACCGGTCGTCCCCCGATTCCTTGACGGCTGATGTCAAAGTTTTGACAGAACACGCATTTGAGGTTGCAGTAGGCAAAGAAGATGGTGCCACTACCCCGCCAGCCCCGAAGACAGTCTTCCTCACCAAAGTGAGGTCCGTAGGAGGCAATCTTTGCCCAGCGTCCCGTCAGACAGGTGCCCACTTCGTCCTTCCACCGATTGACCTCGCAGTTTCGGGGGCAGACGCGGCAGGTGTGCAGCATCTCCTTTGCCTTTTCCCGCTTTTCGGCTGCTAACGAGGAGGTGAGGACTTGACGGTAGATGGGCTCAAAACCGTTGTCCACGATATAGCCGTTACAAAAGTCCGGCAGCCCCGTCATTCACCATCACCGCCCTAAAGAGGGCGAACGATCGGTCTGTCAAGACAATCGCATAACTTTCTGGAAGGCTAATCCCGGCGACGGAGGCGGCGCCGTTCCAGTTCCTCCCGCCAGCGTTCGGCTTTCCAGCGGGCTCTTTCCTCCATCGCATGCCATTGGGTCATCTGTTCCATTATGGAGATAGCGGACTCCAGGTCGCCTCGGCGGCGGAAGATGTCCGCCAGTTGGTGACGCGGGAGAGGGGCAAATTTCAGTTCGGGGCGGCGCATTAGGTTCTCGGGGATCTGGGTGGCTTCTGCAAAGTATCCGTTGGCTGCCAACGCTTCGGCGAGGACATAGCGCTCGCTGATGGTGTTGGTGGCGCCTCGGGCGACGGGATTGTTGGGGGCCGCAACGGCGGCTTCCTTCCAGAGCGCCAGTGCCATTCGGAAGTTGGGCATTCGCTCGTAGGCGTGCGCAGCGATATGAACGACCCAGTCTATGTCTTTGGTAAACTTACCCGGAGCGTTCATCGCTTTTTCTAAATAGTAAGCAGCGGTGTAGGGATCACCCAATTTGTCGTAGGCGGTCCAGCCCATTCCGAACAGAAGGGCAAAGTCATCGGGATTAGATTTGAGACCCTCTTCATAGACTTTCAAACCGCTCTTGACCCATTGGACCCGCAGTTTGGGATCCTTCTCTTCGGCGCGAAGGTTGTAAGCCAGATGCCATCCGGCAAAGTCATAGGCAGCAGCAAAGGTCGGGTCAAGAAAAGTGGTCACCCGCAGGAGGGGGAGGACTAACCACCACCGACCAGTGTCCCGAAAGACTTCCGACTGCTGCCAGAGAGCAGCGGCTAACAGGCGACCGATTTGGCGAAACCCGTTGCCGACTCGGAGGTCCTCGCCCAGTTCCAGTCGCCAGGTGCTCCGCACCGCAGCCGTGCTGAGCAACCATAACGCCATTAACACTGCTATATAAGTCCGGTTCCTCATCGGCTCTCCCTGCCTTTTTCTGTCCCTTTTGTGTCCTTTAATGTCAAACCAGCGATGCTTTCGTCTGGCGAAGGTAGAGAAAGAGAGAGGCGAATACCAAACCGTAGACGATCAACCAAAGGGCATTTACTAATGCCCAGGACAACGCCTGCCAGCCTTCTAAGATCACGAAGGTTTGCAATTGGGCAACGGCCGTGAACGGAACGATGTAGGTCCAGAAGTCCAGAACCGTGCGGAACCAAAGGCCCCTCATAAAAGTCATTGCCTCTACGATCAGTTGCGAAAGAAGGATCGTCCCACAAAAACAGATTGCCAGAAGCCAATAGAAGTTCCGATACAAAGTAGCAGGAAAATAGAACAAACTAACAAGATAGGTTGCCAAAAACAACACGATAGCATATTTAACAGTCGTTGCAATTGAAAGTTCGCGGAGTAAAATGATAGAGTTAATTAACTGAAAAACGACTTCAACGGCTATAGCCTGATTTAGAAGTTTTATTAATTTCTTGTATGTTTCGAGATTTGTTATAACTATATCATTATTATTAACAGATCTTGTAAATATAATAACAATAATTGTATTAAATAACATAGACAAAAAAATAGACAAAGAATTAAACGTATCTGTTATATCAGCGACCATCACATTATAAACGAGCATCAATGCTACGAAAGTGACGGCGATTTGATACAAAAGTGCCCATCCGACAATGCTTTTTGTGTTAATCATTTTGCCCACGATCACCTACCGATCAGGGTTCTTTGAGCCGGATCCATTTATTGATGTTAACTATATTCATTCTGGAATGATCAATAAATGGAGGGCAGAAGATCAGGGTCTGGTGAGCCGGGATGGGGGGGGTCGGGAACAGGTTCCAGAGCAAAACAACAGGGGTGGAGGGCAGGACAAAAGACGATTGGGGTCCCTCAATCAGTTGGACTAGTCCTCGGAAAAGGGCTTGGCGGGGGGGTTGGTGGTAAATGAGAACGGAGCCAGAAAAGGGAGCGACCAATCCGGACAGGGTATGAAGCAGGATACGGGCGAGGGGGAGAGGACCGCTGATGGCGACCGTCTCCCCCTCGTCAATGTCCAACGTCAACTTTTCCACAACTGGGTAAGGTCCCGAGCGGACGGTCAGGTCGCGAATCTCTATGGCTGGCATCGGACGGATCACCGTGCTCGGACAGGCTGTCGGGTAGCCAGAGCAAGGGCGAGGCGTTCGGGGGTGACGGGTGCTTCCAAAGCCCAGTAGCCGGTGGCGTCGCCGATGGCGCTGGCAACAGCGGCTAAGGCAGCCGTGATCGGCGGCTCGCCGATGCCCTTCGCCCCATAGGGACCATGGCGGGACGGGAACTCGGTCAGGATCGTTTCCATATCGGGCACATCAAATGCCGTTGGAATGCGGTAGTCGGCTAAGTTCGGGTTGATCATTCTGCCTTGCTCGTCATACTGCATCTCTTCCATTAGCGCCCAGGACGCGGACTGAAGGGCACCGCCTTCTGCTTGTCCTTCGCATTGGGTCCGATTGATGACCCGTCCCACATCCAGTGCCTGAACGCATCGCAAAAGGCGGGTCTTGCCCGTTTCCGGATCCACCTTGACCTTGACGGCTTGAACGAAGATGTTGGTATCGGACGGATCACCTCCGAAACTTCCTTTCCCGATCAACGGACCTGACGGACTGCGCAGGGCGGTTTGGGCAATCTCGGCGAAGGACAAACTCCTTTCGGGATCGTTTTTGACGGCGATCTTGCGGTCCGCAACGACCAGTTCATCCGGCAATGCATTCAATTGACCCGCTGCCAGTTGAATCATCTGCTGGCGCAAATCTTGGGCAGCGCGCCATGCAGCATTGCCAACGCTAAAGGTAACGGTGCTGCCGCCGCTGGGGGGGGAGAAGGGTGCGGAATCGGTATCGCCACGGACAATGGTCACATCCTCGTAGGGGATTTGGAGTGTTTCCGCGACGATTTCTGCGACGGCGGTTTCGGTCCCTGTCAAGTCCATTAAGCCGGTGTAGACCTTTGCCGTTCCGTCTTCATCCAACGAGACGATGCAGCCGGCGGGGGATGATGCATTGCGCCAATGACCCAGGGCAATCCCCCAACCTTCCCACTCACCTTTTTCTCTTTGGAACCATCCGACCTTCTCCACGACTTTTTCTAAAGTCTCAAAGAAACCAGGCTCGGCTTTCAGGTTCTTTCGGCGCAGTTCCACGGGGTCCATCCCCAAATCGGCGGCAATCTGATTCAGTTGCGTCTCCCCTGCGAACAGGACTTGAGGGTAACCGGGTGCTCTATAGGCGCCCATAGGGGGTGTGTTAGTGGCTATTTCGTAAGCATCCCATTTAGTGTGAGGGATGTTATAAAGGCGTGTGAAGGCACCAGTCGCCCATAAAGCACCCCCTCCCACACCCACGTTCCAAAGGGCAAAGGCGGAGCGGGCGAGGATGGTGCCATCCTTTTTCACACCCGTTTTGATGCGAATGTAAAGACCCGGTGCGGGTCGGGCATCCAAGAGGTCCTCTTCTCGGGTGTAGACGATCTTTGCTGGGCGCTTCGTAAAGAGAGCCAGCAAAACTGCGTAAAGGTCCACGACGCCACCAAATTTGGCTCCAAAGCCGCCACCGACGGTCATTCCGATGGACCGAATCCGAGAGAGGGGAATGCCCAAGGATCGGGCGACATTGCTGCGGACGACGAAGTGCCCTTGGGTGGACGACCAAACGGTGACCCTGCCTCGTTCGTCAACGGCGGCGACGGCGGCTTGGGGTTCAATGTAAGTCTGATGGACCCGATGGACGTAATACTCATTCTCGTAGACCAAATCACTTTCTGCAAATCCCTGATCCACATCCCCTTCCGATCGGTGGTCCTCAGCGACGACATTGTAGAGAAGGGATCCATCGGGTGCGGTTACCGGCTGGGAATCGTCCCAGACTAAGGGGGCCCCCTCTTTGACCGCCTCTCTGGGGTCCGTAACGGCAGGGAGGGGTTCATAGTCTACCTTCACTAAAGCGGCGGCTTCTTTGGCGGCTTCCAGAGTTTCGGCGCCTACAAGGGCAACTTTCTCTCCGTGATAGCGGACTTTCTCCCCTGCCAAAAGTCCTCGCACCTGCTGGGCAGCGTGGACTTCTTCTTCAATGACGAGGGCATAGTCTCGGCTCAAGTTCTCCTGAGTGATGATGGTGACGACTCCGGGCACTTTCATTGCCTCGGAGACATCAATTTTTTTAATCCGTGCGTGGGCGTAGGGGCTTCGGACGAAGGCACCATAGATCATTCCCGGAAGGACCAAGTCGGCAGTGTAAAGAGCCCGTCCGGTCACCTTATCATAAGCGTCCGTTCGGGGCACCCGGCTCCCCAGGACCTTAAAACTGCCCATTGTCTCTCCCCCTTACCTTTTCCTCTGATTGCCCTAAGTCTTTTTGCGCAGCTTATAAAACATTAACGATGACCCGATGCTGATGAGTTCAGCAAGGCATTCGTAAGGAGTCGCTTCGTCAGCCGATAGACCATCAGCCAACGGTATTCGGCAGATCCCCTCTGATCGGTGATCGGCGAGGACGCCTTTTGGGCTAACAGGGCGACCTCGTCAATCAGGGTCTCGGTGGGGACCTGCCCTTTGAGTCGTTCCTCTGCCTCCCGTGCCCGGATCGGCGTCGGTGCGACCGATCCCAAAGCGATCCGGGCGTCTTCAACAGCTCCATCGCCGTTTGTGTAAACGCCGATGGCGACATCAACGATGGCGATGTCCATATAACTGCGGACGGCTAACTTGTAAAACTGAGTCACGAACCGGTCGCCCTTAACGGGCACCCGAACTTCCGTCAGGACTTCATCCGGTTCTCGGACCGTCTGCCCAGGACCCAAAAAGAACTGGTCTATCGGGACAGTCCTCAAAGAACCCTTTTTCTGCAACATCAATTGAGCGTCCAGGACCAAAAGGGCGGGCAGGGTGTCACCGGCAGGCGATGCGGTGACGATGTTCCCCCCGATGGTGGCTAAGTTACGAATCTGAACGGACCCGACCTCCCCCGCTGCCTGGGAGAGGACCGGAAGTTTCTCTCGGATCAGAGGGGAATGTTCCAATTGACCCATCGTCACGCGCGCACCGATTCGGATCATCCCGTTGGTCTCTTCAAGGGTCGTAAAGGGTTCGGTCCTGGGCACCTCAATGACCACTTCCGGTCGGAGCCGTCCCCTCTCCATAAAAAGGATCAGGTCCGTTCCCCCTGCCAGAAGTCTTCCCTTTTCCCCCCAGTGAGCCGCTTCTTCAAGGGTCTCTTCCAGATCCTTTGGTGCTCTATAGTCAAAGGAATGCATCCTCTCTCCGCTCTCCTCTCCGCATCACAAAGACACTTTTAAAGTATGACTAAAAAGTTGCCCCGCTGACCATATCTCAGGACAGATTGCCCGAAGTCCTTTGAGGTTCCCTTCATCATCGTCGCTCGGTTCAATTTAAGTGCTTCTGCCGTAAGCACCCAAGACGGTTTTTAAGCAGCGGACCGCCCGCTGCAGGCTTGGGGAGCGTCGGCAGGCAGCACGAATGTCCCCGAATGCGGAAGCGAACTCGCTTAATAGGGTTGTGTAGCGTGGTCCCACCACGCCACTGCTGTCCGCAGGGACCAGACCTTCCCGAATATCCCTTTTCCGTGACTGCTTTGCGAGGGTCACAATGAGGTGCTTCGGATCGCTAACGCTCTTTGGATGGGAAGGCAGCAGTCGTTCCGGAATGTTAAAAAAGCGAGCGAAATTTTTGGCATCCGCCAGGAGCCAGGCTTCTATTGTGCGGACGGCGACCCGAAAGCACATATAGGGTGTTGGGGCAGGCAGCCATTTACCTTTAAGTTTGGGAGCGCATTGGCAGCGGTCCAGGTCCACCAGAACGAGCCAGGGCGCCAAACGGGCGGCGTTGTTGTATCCGGCGATTTTCCGCCTAATCTGGTCACGTCCTTTAAGGCCACACACTCGTAAGCACGACGCACCGATATAACTGACCATTTTTTTGGCGACCGCCTTATCCACCAAGCCTTCTACGGCAACGGTCCGCGACACCGCAGCCATTACTTGACGAACTGGGCTAAAAGATCAGCCGTTTTCAAATCCGTTTCAGCAAAAGCAATTTCCGCCATAGGGATCGTTCTTTCTTCCGACCGAACGCTCGGGCTCCCTAATCAACTGAGGGACGATGTGAAAGTAGCGAATAGAAGCAAAAAAGTCTGCTATAAGGCGGAAGTCCTTATTCATATTCACCTGTTCCAAATGAGTCTGAGTGAGCCGCAGAAGATCAGCCCTATCCTCAGCAGTGGGTCGCCTTAAAAGAGCCTTTCCGTTCTTCTCCACCCTTTCTTCTTCCACGAGGACCTGACGCTCTCTCCGATGGTTCAGTTGCCGTTCGCGGAAGGCGATCCGGTAGAGCCAGTTCTCCCGCTGTCCATCCGAATGCGTCGGGAGCGCCCTCTCCATTTCCACTTCAATCAGGACTGTGGGGTCCCTTCGTGCTGCCAAAGACGGAACTGCCTTCATCCCCCCTCTCTTCTCCAGCGCTGCTTGCAGTCCGCCGCCAGAAACAGCCAAATCCCTCAGAAAGCAAAATACATCCAGAAAATTGGACTTACCGGAGGCATTCGGACCGACGAGGAAGGGACGGAGCCCTAAGGGTAGGTCCCCTTGTGTAAAGTTGCGCCAGTTTCTTAGGCGCACTCTCTTAAACAGCCAGACCTCCGGCACGATGGTCTGTTGCCTCCCGGCGTTTGGTTCTTTGTCTTTGTAATTGGTCTCTGTAAGGTGATCCTGCGGGGCAGTGCCTTAAACGAAAATTTCTTTTAGCCCCTCCAGCATTTCCACGGGAGGGGGGATGTCCTGCTGGTAGAGAGGTTTCTGAGCCAGGGCAGGGATCTGCTCCTCCAGCGTGGGCGTCTCCTCGTTCACATAAAAGAGACCGATCGGGATCCGCTCGCCCCACTCGTGGGCTTTTTCCCAGGCTTTGTTAAGGTCGTGGGGATCGTAGCCCGGCTCGTCCTCCAGTTTGTAAACCCTCTCTCGGAACCAGTCATAGGTGTTGACCCGGTTGAAGATGACGCAGGGCTGGAAGACATCAATCAAAGCATAACCCTTATGCTCCATCCCTTTAGCGATCAAATCGGCTAAATGCTTGGGGTCTCCGGAAAAGCCCCGGGCGACAAAGGTCGCTCCCGCTGCCAGGGCGATGGCGATCGGGTTGACGGGATATTCAATGGTCCCCTCGGGCGATGTGGTGCTCACATAGCCCTTCATACTGGTCGGGGCATACTGCCCTTTGGTTAGACCGTAGACCATATTGTCCTGGACGATGTGGGTGATGTCGGGGTTGCGCCTCATAATGTGGAGCCAGTGGTTGCCGCCGATCCCGTAACTGTCCCCGTCGCCGTCTACCACGACCACCTTCATATCGTGGTGGGCGAGGCGGAAACCCTGAGCCAGGGGGACGGGTCTCCCGTGAAGGGAGTTAAAGCCGTTGGCTCTCACATAGTCGGGCAGTTTGCTCCCGCAGCCGATGCCCGAGAAGTAGATGACCTGGTGGGGCGGCAGTTTCAACTGGATCATCGCCCTCTTGACGGCGTTCAGTATCCCGAAATCCCCGCAGCCAGGGCACCAAGTCGGCTCGACGGGGCTTTGAAGGTCCTTCATTGTCAAGGTTACCGGCGCAGCCATTGGGGCACCTCCTCAATGATCCCAAGTCCTTTTACACTCGGATCAGGGCTTTGTGCAGTTCGGCAGCGATAAAGTCCGGGTTCAACGGTCGTCCGTCAAAGCGGGTGATCTTCGCATCGGGACGGCGACCTGTGTTCATCGTCAGCCATCGGGAGAACTGGGCGCTGAAGTTCCCCTCCACGGCGACGACCGTATGGCACCGGTCCAACACCTCTCCAACGGCGTCCCAATGGAGGGGATGAATGTCCACGAAGTGGAGCATATTGACCCGCATCCCGTTGCTGTTGAGGACGTCAACGGCTTCCCGCACGGGTCCGTAACTGGAACCCCAGCACAGAAGGGTCGTCTCGGCATCTTCCGGTCCGTAAAACTCATAGACCCCCATATCCTCTTCGGCGCAGAGGGTCAGTTTCTTCATCCTCTTGTTCATCATCAGGTTCCGGTTGTGCGCCGTCTCTTCCCAGTCAATGAACCCTTCCGGCGTGTGCTCCTCTCCCGCCACCGAATAGACGGCGTTGGGATGACCCGGCGGGATGCGCAGCGAGATGCCATTCTCTGTCAATTCATAACGCCGATACCCTTCAGCGGTCGCCTGAGTCACCTTGTCCTCTTCGTGAGGAAGGATCAGCGCTCCCCGATCTATGGATCGGGCGATGGCGGCAAAGTCAAAGGCTTCCTTTTCCACGGACCGGATGGAGTTAGCCAAAAAGTTATCGGTCATCACAATAACGGGCATCTGGTATTTCTCAGCGATGTTGAAGGCACGAGCCATATGGTAGAAGCACTGCTCAATCGTCCCTGGAGCCAAAACCGCTCTGGGGAACTCACCGTGACCGGCGTGGAGGGCGAAGAGTAGATCCTCCTGACCCGTTCGGGTCGGCAGCCCCGTTGCCGGTCCCGGTCGCTGGGCAAGGACGATGACGACGGGCGTTTCGGTGGAACCCGCCAAACTCAGCGACTCCACCATCAGGCTGAACCCGCCGCCCGAGGTGCACGACATCGCCCGCACCCCCGCGTGCGCTGCGCCGATGCAGTGCAAGATCCCAGAAATCTCGTCTTCCGTCTGCCGAACGACCAGACCGAACTTTCTCGCCTGCCCCGCCAAGAACTCCAGCAGGGTGGACGCCGGTGTCATCGGGTAACCGCTGACCATCTTGCAACCTGCCGCCAGGGTTCCCAGACCCAAAGCCTGATTCCCGTTGATCACCATCCGCCGCGGGGCTCCCGGGATGGGCTCCAGTTTCCATTCAAACAGGTGAGCGTATCGTTTGCGGGCTTCCTCATAGGCATGGTTAGCGACCCGAATGTTCCGATCGGCGATTTCCGAGCCTTTCCGTCTGCCGAAGTTGTCCCGAATGACCTGCTCCACATAGGACAGGTCAAACTCGCAGATCCCCGCCGCAGCGGCAACGGCTGCGGTGTTCATCATCAGTTTGTTCCCGCCCACCTCTTCGGCGATCTTCAAAAGGGGCATCGGCATCGGGATCAGGTCCATCGCTGACAAACTGCTCTGGTCCACCTTCAACCCATCGTCGTAAAGGACTCCCCCGCCTTTCACCAATTCGGCGGAATGATCGTGGACCGTTCGCTCATCAAAAGCCAGAAGCAGATGAACCGAGGTTTCGTGAGCGTAAAGGGGTCGGGTGTGGACCCTGATCTGATACCAGTTATGCCCCCCGCGGATTCGGGACATATAGTCCTGAACACCAAAAATGTAAAGACCCGCCCGAGCGATGGCTTTGGCAAAGCCCATTCCGGACGACTCTACACCCTGCCCTGCCTCGCCCCCTAACTTAATCGTGCAATTATTTTTGACCATTCTGCGTCCTCCTCCTTGAGGGACTGGACCTTCTAATTATGCCTTTGGATGGCTCCTGTCTTGCGTTGATCACGCTCAAAACCCGTGACCCACACCTTACGGCTTCGGACAGGACTTTCCAAGTTTTGTTCCCATAAGGATAGCACCTTTTCCAATCCCGTCAACGGGTCACCGTCACTCGTCACGTCCCGCTCATCCCGCAAGCCCGCCATCCGCAAGAGTTCCTCTAAAACTTCCTTCAGCCACAAAGCGGGATCAACGGACGGATCGTCCAAATGCCGAACCCACGCCACCAGTGCCGGTAGCAGCCCCGGCTCTGCCCCCTCCAAGAGCCACCCTCCCTCTAAAACTTCCACCATCGTCTGAAAGGCTGCCAACGCTTTCCAGTCCTGACGGATCCTCGTCGGGCACCACAGGATCCGAAAGTCCGTCACCCGATCCAATTCCCGCCCTCTCGCCAGCCAGAGCCGAACCAAAAGCCCGCACTGTCCCAGCGGAACCAGCCGGTTAGCGACCAGCAGAGCCCCTTGCGCTACGACGCGAATCCGACCCCTCTCCTCCGTCCACACCGATAATAGCCGATCCTTCTCCCGAAACGGCACCGACCTCAGGATCAGCCCATCAACTGCCGTAACCCGATCCACGGGTTGTCTCTCTCTTTTCTGTCTCTCACTCTGTTAGGACTCTTGCGTCCGGTCCCTCTGCCCTGTCCGAAACCGTTCTCCATCGGGTCCCCCATTTGCCGTTCCGTCGTTGACCAAACTGGGGATTTTCCCGAACAGAATGAAACCGGACCTACCCACCAGTTGCGTTAAAATAAATATAGAACAGGGGGCCCGTGGTGCAGCCTGGTTAGCACGTCGGCCTGTCAAGCCGGAGGTCGCGGGTTCAAATCCCGTCGGGCCCGCATTTTGCCGGGGTAGCTCAGTGGTAGAGCACCGGACTGAAAATCCGGGTGTCGGCGGTCCGATTCCGCCCCCCGGCACTGCTCTCTTTTTTCAGAGCATCACCGAACGGTCCCGTCTCGGTCATTCGCCGGCACTGTTATCCAGAACTCCGTTTGACATCCCAATTGCCAGCCCGTTGCCGACCAAGCCCTCCCACCCCGTCCAGCGAAGACAAAAGGCTGGTTTCTCTCCTGTTGCCCAAGTGGGTCCTCAACAAATGCAGGTTGGTAAAGGAAGAGGGCGGCGGATTTATCGGGCAGCAAAAAATGGTCGGCACGGTTAAGGCGGGGAAGTTGGTTTGGCGGGAAGTAAGGGGTCGGTGTGGGGAGGAGGGGGATTGTTTCTGTCAAGCAGGTGTGGGTGGCAGGGGGAGGGAAGGGGATGGATTAATAAGAGAGTGCATTAATGAGGGGATGAATTAATAAGGGGATACATTAATGAGGGGATGGGGTAAGGGGGCAAGGGAGAGGTGAGTGGCAAGAGGGGCGGCGGAAAAGAAGGGTAGAAAGAATGGTGGGGGAGAGGGTTGCGGAGCGGAAGGTGACTTCTCAAAACTCCCGTCACCTCACCCGCCAAATCCGTATGGTTCCGTCCAAACTTCCCGAAGCGATCAGTGTTCCGTCTGGGCTGAAGGAAACGCTCCTCACCCAATCCGTGTGTCCCTCCATCCTTTTTACCTGTCTCCCCGTTGCCACTTCCCAGAGACGAACCGTGTTATCATCACTCCCCGAAGCGATCCGTGTTCCGTCTGGGCTGAAGGAAACGCTATTCACATCACGTATGTGTCCCACCATCCTTTTTAGATCTCTAGACCGTCGAGGAGCGAAAAGAAGTGGCGGGGTATCGGAACTCCCCGGGG
>JANXBO010000071.1 GCA_025057575.1 Candidatus Caldisaccharidevorator malaysiensis | reverse complement strand
CCGGCTGGGAAGAATGGATATGGGTTCCTTTGGTCTTAGTCTTTCCTTTCCTGGGGTTTGCCATCAACGGGATTTGGGGGCGCCGCCTGCCCCGCCTTTTGGTCGGTAGCATCGGTTGTCTGTCCATTTTCTGCTCGCTCATTGCTTCGGCTTACCTTCTCAGTTTGATGATCGGGCTGCCGCCCAAATTCCGTGCGGTAGAAGTTCATCTGTTCCCTTGGCTGACCGCTGGTCCCGTTCAGATACCGGTAACCCTGTTGATGGACCCCTTGTCCCTCACAATGGCATTGACGGTCACCAGCGTCAGTTTGCTGATTCACCTCTACTCTATCGGTTATATGGGGGAAGACCCTGAATTCAGCCGTTACTTTGCCCTTCTGAACTTGTTTGTCTTCTTTATGCTGACTTTGGTGATGGCGGGCAATCTGGCGGTCCTGTTCATCGGTTGGGAAGGCGTCGGGTTCTGCTCCTTTGCTCTGATCAGTTTCTGGTATAGCCGAGAGGCGGCGGCGGAAGCAGGAAAGAAGGCGTTCATCGTCACCAGAACGGGAGACCTTTTCTTTCTCTTGTCCGTCCTTGCTTTGTTAGCCTTGTTCGGGACGATTAGTTTCGGCGACCTTTCTCAAATCCTTTACCGCAACGAACCAATTACCTCCCTGGCTGGCGTTAAGGAGCCGGCAAGGGAAGTGCTAACGCAACCGACCGATCTGTTTGGGCTGGATCTGGTGACCGTCCTGTGCTTGGGTCTTTTCGCCGGTGCCGTCGGCAAGTCCGCCCAGTTTCCCCTCTATGTCTGGCTCCCCGATGCGATGGAGGGTCCCACACCTGTCTCCGCCTTGATCCACGCCGCTACGATGGTCACCGCAGGAGTCTATATGGTCGCCCGCCTTCACTTTCTCTTTGCTCTATCTCCCGTTGCGATGACTGTCGTTGCAGGCATTGGGGCACTGACTGCCTTTTACTCTGCCCTTCTCGCCTGCGTGGAAAACGACATCAAACGAGTTTTGGCTTACTCCACGATCAGCCAATTGGGCTATATGTTCCTCGCCTGCGGTGCCGGTGCCGCCTCAGCGGGACTTTATCACCTCGTCACCCACGCTTATTTCAAAGCCCTTCTCTTCTTGTGCGCGGGCTCCGTCCTTCACGCAACGGGCAATGTGCTGGACATTCGCCGGCTGGGTGGACTGGGAGTGAAGATGAAGACGACGGCAAGCACTTTTTGGATCGGCGCCCTCGCCCTTTCCGGTCTGGTTCCCGCCGGTCTGATCAGCAAGGACTTTATTCTCGGTTACGCGTCCGATTCGGGTTTCTACCCCTTTGCACTGGCGACCGCCTTTTTGACGGCTTTTTACACGACCCGACTGGGTCTGAAGGTGTTTCACGGGGCACCGAAAGATGCGGAGGTGTTCCACCACGCCCACGAAAGCCCGTCCGTGATGACCATCCCTATGGGGCTGCTCACAGCAGGAACGATTCTGACCAGTTTCCTTTGGCTGCCACCCATCATTGTTCCCTTTGAACCCCTGCCCCTCTTCCTGGAGCCGTCGGTGGGACCGGTCGTGCATTTGGACCATAAGAAAGAGCTGGCGGTGACCATCCAGGCGCTGGCGTTTGCTGGTGGCGGTCTTCTTCTCGGGTTACTCGCCTACCGATGGAAGCCCGGGCTTTTGTGGTCGCTAACAGTTCGGCTGCCTTGGCTCTATCAGTTATTAGCCCGAAAGTTCTTCGTTGATGAAATTTATTTAAGCCTCACCGCACGACCGGCTCGGCGGGTGGCGGAATTGGTCTCCCAAACCTTTGACCTGGGGTTCGTGGATGCAATGGTCAATGGGGTGGGCGCCGTGACGGTCGCTTTTGGAAAGGCGTGCCGGCTGGTTCAGACAGGAGCGGTGAGAACTTATGCCTTAACGATCTTGATGGGAGGGGCTCTGGTCCTAATCTTCCTGATTCTTAGGGGTGGTTCGGCGCCGTGAGAGAAGGTGGACTGCCTCCTTTGCCCGATTTAGTTAGTCCTGCCGCTATTCCCGTCATCTTGGCTCTCTTGGTGATTGGCACCCTGTTGGTGGCGCTGACCCCTTCCGCTTTCGCGCACAGGATCCGGGCAACGACGTTATCAGCCACCCTATCCGCTCTCGTCATCGGTATTTTCGTTTTCCTTTCCTTTGATCCCTCGGAGTCGGGCTGGCAGTTCTCTTTTGACTATGAGTGGCTCCCCTTTATCGGGTCCCGCTTGAGTTTCGGTCTGGACGGTTTGAGCCTTCCCCTCTTTCTTTTGACCCTGTTTCTGGGTCCTCTCTGCGTTCTCGTTTCGGTCAACGAGATTGAAGAGCGGGTCAAGGAGTTTCACATCTGCCTCCTATTGACGGAAATCGCCTTAATTGGGGTCTTTACCGCCCGAGACTTGCTTCTCTTCTATGCTTTCTGGGAAGTCCTTTTGATCCCGATGTTTCTCCTCATTGCCGTCTGGGGGAGTGGGAACCGGGTTTACGCAGCGGTCAAGTTTCTGATTTACACCCTCGTCGGTGGGTTACTGATGTTAGTCGCCATCATCGGGACAGCGTGGGCAGCCAGCCAAACGGCTCCCTTGCAGGGACGATTCACCTTCCACTTAGACAGCCTTTTAATGACCCGCATTGATCCGTCCCTCCAGACCCTTTTGTTTTTGGGCTTTGCTGTTGCCTTTGCCATCAAGGTGCCGATGTTTCCTTTTCATACCTGGCTTCCCGACGCGCACACGGAAGCGCCGACGGCAGGGAGTGTCATTTTGGCGGGTCTCCTTTTGAAGATGGGATCCTATGGTTTTTTGAGGCTGGCACTCCCCCTGTTTCCCGATGCCTGTTTTCAGATGGCGCCCCTTTTGGCTTTCCTATCCGTCGTTGCCGTTATCTATGGCGGTTTAATGTCCTGGGTTCAGTCGGACATCAAGCGGCTCATTGCCTATTCATCGGTAGCGCATATGGGGCTCATCACTTTGGGCATTTTTTCCTTCCATCCGACGGCTCTTTTGGGCAGTTTAATCCAAATGGTGAACCACGGTCTGAGCACCGGAATGTTGTTTATGCTGGTCGGAATGATCTACGAGCGCCGGCACACCCGAGACATCAATGAATTTGGCGGTTTGGCTCACGTAATGCCGGCTTACACTGCCTTTTTCCTCATTGCCCTCCTTTCATCCATTGGTTTGCCCGGTCTGAACGGGTTTGTCGGGGAGTTCTTGATTTTGGTTGGGGTCTTTCAGGCTCAGTGGGTCTGGGCGGCAGCGGGCATCATCGGGGTTCTCTTGTCGGCAGTTTATATGCTGTGGCTTTTCCGCAGGGTCTTTCACGGTCCCGTTTCTAAGGCTGAGAACACAACATTAACCGATCTATCGTTTCGGGAAAAATGGCTGGTCCTTGCCCCTGTGACCTTCTTCTTGTTCCTCCTCGGTATCTATCCTGTTTGGCTTTTGCGACCGTCCGAGGAATCGGTCAGACGGGTGACGGAACGAGTGCTTGCGGAGAGGGCGTCCGCCCTAACCCCGCCGTCAAAGGTCTTCCCGGCGATCGCTGTCCAAGAACTGGCGGACGATACCATCCAGTTCCTGTTCCGAGGAAAAATGGATCTCCAAAACACCGCCCGATCGGGTCTTGCGAATGCGCACAACGGATTGGAGGCGCTCTTCCAGCAACCGTTCCAGGGTTCGCCATTCCGGTTTAGAGGGCAAAGAAGCGCTTTTGGGGGGGCGGCTCAACCTTTTGACGAGGGCGAGAGTTTGGCGGACCGTCAGCCCCTTACTGACGACCTGTTGAAAGGCTTCCAGGAGAACCCCTTCATCAAGCGCCGTTAAAAGAGCAAGGGCGTGCCCTTCCGAAAGGGTGCCTTTTCGTAACGCTTCTTGAACAGCCGCCGGCAGTTCCAGAAGGCGAAGTTTGTTGGTGACGGTCGGTCGAGCCTTCCCCACTTGAAGGGCGATTCTTTCTTGCGTCCAGCCAAACTGATCGGACAAAGCCTTATAGGCTTTCGCTTCTTCCAAGGGATTAAGACCTTCCCGCTGCAAATTTTCAATGAGGGCGAGCGCCAAAACCTCACTGTCGGTGCAGTCGCGGATGACGGCAGGGATCTCTTTTAAGCCGGCTCTTTTTGCTGCCCTTAGCCGTCGCTCTCCCGCAACCAGTTCGTAGTGCCCATCGCGGGGTCGCACGAGGATAGGCTGCAACAGACCATACTGGCGGATGGAATCGGTCAATTGGTTTAATTCTTCTTCCCCAAAATCCTGACGCGGTTGGTAAGGGTTGGGAAAAATCTGGTCAATTGGGATCGGGATCGGTGCTTCTCGGATCCCTTCGGCAGAACCGGAGGACACGCCCAACAGTGCTTCTAAACCCCTGCCCAACCCTTTCTTTTTCATCCCCGAACCTCTCTGCATCGGCGTCTGCGTTATTCGTCAAAAATTCTGAGCCGAACAAACTTTGGATAACAACACTTAAGGGGTCGTTGTAAAATCCTGGCATAATAACGATGGTAAAGGCGGAGGGTGTTCGGTGACAGGTCAATCGTCCGCCACCTTTAAAAATGAAGTATCGGACCTCAAAAAGGAAGCCTCAGACCTCCAACACGAAGTATCCGACTTGGCAGCGAAATTGGGAGAAGCGTGGGAGGAGTTGTCCCTTTTCTACGAACTGTCCCAATCCCTTGTAGGGAATTTAGACATTGAGGCGGCGGGTCGCACTCTCTTGCAACAGGCACGGGATCGGATAGACGGCGAGGGGGCGGTCATCCTCTTACAAACACCAGAAGAGCCCTGGAAAGTATTGGAACAGACCCAACCGCTTAAAGGGAACGAATGGCTATCAGGACCCGAAGCCCAATCCCTGGCAGGTCGTATTCTCCGCCGGAACCGACCCCTTATCCTGAATCAATTATCCGATGGCGCTGTTTGGCAAGGTGTCCCTTTGCCCGTTCATTGGCGCAGCTTGCTGGCAGTTCCGATCAATCCCAAAGGGTCCATTCAAGGAATCCTTTTGGTTTGGAACAAGCGAAAGGGACCCTTTACGGCAGGGGACGGAAAACTCCTCTCCGCCATCGCCACCCTTGCCGGTGGGACAATGGAAAGCGCTTTTCTTTATCGGCGCCTTTCGGACACCTACCAAGGAATCCTCGTCAGTTTGGCAACGGCAGTGGACGCTAAGTCCCGTTGGACCGCCGGTCATTCCCAACGGACCACTGGTTATGCTTTGGCTCTGGCAGAGTATATGAACCTTCCCGCCGACTACTTGGAAAAAGTCCGCACCTCCGGTCTGCTCCACGACATCGGAAAAATTGGCGTTCCCGACGCCATTCTTGATAAGCCAAGTGACCTAACACCCGAGGAGTTTGAGTTAATGAAGCAACATCCCGAGATTGGCTACCGAATCTTACAAGGGATCCGGCAGTTTCACGGCGACATTCTGGACGGGGTTCTCTACCATCACGAACGAGTGGACGG
Organism: Candidatus Caldisaccharidevorator malaysiensis; assembly: GCA_025057575.1. Classification (GTDB taxonomy): domain Bacteria; phylum Armatimonadota; class Fervidibacteria; order Fervidibacterales; family Fervidibacteraceae; genus Caldisaccharidevorator; species Caldisaccharidevorator malaysiensis. The sequence continues at coordinate 8,039 of JANXBO010000071.1, read as the reverse complement.
CAGGGGATATCCCAAGGGACTCTCCGGTGAAAACATTCCGTTTATGGGAAGGCTTCTGGCGGTTGCCGACGGTTTTGATGCGATGATTAGCGATCGCCCCTACCGCCCCGGGAAGACAAAGGAAGAAGCCCTTGAGGAAATTCGGACGGGTGCGGGAACCCACTGGGATAAGCAACTGGCTCTGAAATTCGTAGAGATGATGAAGGACCGACCCCTTCTAAAGGAGGACGAGATAAACCTTTGACCGATGACGAGTTTCCGTTGACACCAGAGGAAGCATCCCGCCTGCGACGCCTCCGCCGCTTCGCCATTAGAGCGGCTGTTGTTCTCTCCCTTGGGGTAGGGATCATTTTGGTAAGCGGTTTCTTCCTTTCACCATCCCCGATCCGAGAGGACGAGCGTCACAACGCCGCGGTGCCCGTCGCCCGCTGTCTCTCGTGCCACGATCCCTTTTCTGTGCCGGCGTTACCGGCGGGCGCACCCCCGATGCCCCACCGACCCTTGCCTACTTGCCTGTTTTGCCACCGCCTGGTTCGCCAGGACGCCAGGTAAGTTCCACTACTTCTCCCCCTGGTTCTTTCTCGGCAAAGATCTGCGCCTGAAAAGTGTAGATCGTCGCTTGCCCCTTCCGCCAAGCATCCCTTGGCAAACCTGCCTTCAAACAGACCTGATCCAAAAACTCTTCGGCACTGAACCCGTGCGCAGGGGCAACTTGCGGCAGCAAAAGACCCCTCTCAAAAGTCCCTTCTACATAAAGACCATCCCGACCAATGACGATCTGGTGCGGGATCTGTGACGGATGAGCAGAAATGACTTTCTTGCGGTCCGTCAAAACGCTGACTTCAACGGTGATGGTCGGCAACTCCTCTTTGCTAACAGGCTCAAACCGAGGATCACGAAAGGCTGCTGAAAAAGCGGCGTCTATCGTCGCCTCCACCAAGGGCTTAATAGGTGTCGGCAGACCGATGCAGCCCCTTAAAACAGGCTCGCCTAATTCGTGGCTATGGAGGGTGACGAAAACGCCGGCTGGTCTGAGGAGTTCTGGGTCCACGTCCTTGGGTGGCTGCAGGGGCTCGCCCCTCTCCAACGCCCAAGCGATCGCTCGCCTGGCTAAGGAGACCAGGAAACGCCCCTGCGTCAGATTCAGCACCGCCTTCACCTCACGAACCGGTCACCAGCACCCTCTACTGTAGCACAGTCGTCCCTTATTCCCTATGGCACACTTGAAGGCGCCCACGCACAAAAGAGAAGGTGGGGAAGAGAATGAGAGGAAAAGAGGTTAGAGTGGGTCTGATCGGTGCTGGTTTTGCGGCCCGATTTCACTATGATGCGTTCCGGTCCCTTCCCGAAGTCAAAGTCGTTGCCGTTGCCTCCCGCACTAAGGAAAAGGCGGAGGCTTTTGCCAGAGAAAGAGGGATTCCGGACGCTTATGGGGACTACCAAAGGATCCTGGACCGAACGGACATTGACCTGATAGATGTGGTCACCCCTAACTTCGCCCACAAGGAGCCCGTCATCGCCGCCGCCCAGTCCGGAAAAAATGTCATCGTCGAAAAACCGTTGACCGGCTACTTTGGCGAGGACTGGACAGAGGGAGAATTTGACAGACGTCAAGTATCAGCCAGAAAGATGTATGAAAGGGCGGTTGCCAACGCACGGGAAATGGTAGAAGCCTGTCGTTCCGCAAAAGTGGTCCTCGGTTATGCCGAAAACTTTTGCTATGCCCCAACGGTTCAAAAAGCCCTTCGGCTACTGGAGGCGGCTGAGGCGATTGTCCTATATATGCGGGGCGAAGAAGCCCACAGCGGTTCTCACTCCCCCTACTCAATGCGCTGGAAGACCTGTGGTGGCGGTGCCCTTCTCCGGCTGGGTTCCCACCCTTTGGGGGCAATGCTCTATGTCAAGAAAAAAGAAGGTGTGCGCCGCTTCGGTAGACCCATCAGACCGCGAGCCGTCACCGCCACGATTGCCAACCTGACTCAAGTGCACGGTTTTGAAAAAAAGACCAAGCATTTTTTGGTGACAGGTTGGGTGGACGTGGAAAATTTCGGAACCCTTATCATTGAATTTGAAGACGGCTCCGTCGGGCTTTTGACTGCTCACGACGCCTGCCTGGGGGGCATTTACAATGTGATGGAATTCTTTGCCGACACCTGTCGGATTCAGTGCCATATCAACCCCAATAACCCGTGCGTCGCTTACGCTCCCGAGCCCACCGTTTTTGAAAGAGAATATATTGCAGAAAAACTGGAAACGAAAGCAGGTTGGAGTTTTCCGTCCGTCAACGAGGACTTTATGAATGGCTATCCGCAGGAGATGGCGGATTTCGTCCGATGCGTTCAGGAGCCAGGCAGGGAGCCGGAAAGTGACGGCGTGTTGGGTCTTGACGTCGTGCGAGTGACCTATGCCGCTTACCTTTCCGCCGAAGAGGGTCGCAAGGTTGCTTTAGATCAAGAAAGTGAACACAACGGCGATGGATAATAAGAATCGGTGACGGTGAAGGAGGTGTCCGCAATGACCCTACCGATTGAGGATAAAACACCTGTCAGCGAAGAGGAATTAGCAGAAGCACTTCAGGAGTTAGAAGGGTGGGTCAAGGAAGGACGAGCGATCACCCGGAGGTTTCTTTTTGACAAGTGGGGGGACATCACCAAGTTTATGCTTCATTTAGCAAAGACTATTGAGGAAACTAACCATCATCCCGATGCCATTTTAGACACGACCACGCGAACGGTGACGGTATCGGTGACGACCCACAGCGCAGGGACCGTCACACGCTCCGATGTAGAATTTGCGAGGCGGCTGAATCGCTTTAAGCCTGAACAGTAGGAAGTCACCTTCTTTTTGTTGAGCAGTAACATTTTTGTGGGTGGCGTTTCATAGTATAATAACAGGGGTCAAACCGTCTAAGGAGGGATGGTTGATGTAGGCGAGGTGGTCGTTCATCGGTGCCGCGTTGTCGCTTCTCGTGTCCCTTCCCACCATCGCCCGGTCTGGCGAGCCGAACTGGAGAGACGACAAGACGGTCGTCGGTCGGGCGCATCCCGTTGCCACGACAGTCGCCCCGGTTAATCCACCGGACACGTATAGACCGGCTGAATTGTCGATCAGTCCCATGCCGGACTGCAAGGAGCCTTTGAGGCGGGGTCGCCACGTTCGCGTGGAAGTGGTGGCTCTGCACGAGCAGGCTGAGATTTACAACCCCTACTGCGGTCGCCTCGTCCAGCAAGCCTCGCCCATCGTTTGGGAGCAGCGGGTTATCACCATCATTGAGAAGCCTCAATACTATGCCTTTTTAAAGCGACCGATTGGTGAGCGAACTTACGAGCGGCGGATCACGGTCATCCAGAGGGGCAAGAGGTGGGAACCCGTCCAAAAGAGGGTCCGCATCTCTCGTCGGCGGAGAAACTGATCGGTTAACGAACCTTTTAACCAAGGCGTTCTTTCAGTGGTCGGGAGGTGAGCAGTTTGAAAAGGGGGTTCATTATCTCCATTCTTGTCCTGATCGTAATCGGTCCTGGATGGTTGCTGTCACAGAAAGCAGAGGAAAGGATTAAACTCGGCGCCACCGCTATTTCAGCGGTTGCTCCCAAGGGCTGGCGGACTGGAGTGGCGGGAAACTTTCCCTACATTCCCGGGGAGTTTGTGGCAGGCTGGAGAAAGCCCAGGGGCTTTGGCTACGCCGCTATCATCGTCGCCACCCAAAGACCCCCTCAGCCCTTAACCCTCGCCGATTATGCTCCGTTGATGGCAAAGGTTTTGACGGAACGGTTCAAGGCGACGGACCTGATCGTGAACCACGAGGCGGACTTGCCGTTCGGTCGGACCACCTGGGTCAGTGGCACGGCTCCCGGAGTGGGAATGCATCTGGGCGGCGGAGAGATAATGACCCGCGCGCTGTGGATCACTTCCCCTCTCGGGCAGGACCTGGTCACTTTCTATTTTGCGTGTCCCGTTCCCGCCTACAGCGACCTGATTGATGAATTCAAGGCTTTCGTTGACAGCGTCCAGATTCCCGGTCCGTTAGGGGGACTGACCAAACCGATACCGGCTTTCAAAGAGACCAGTCTTCTCTCTCCTGATCAATGGCAGGCGTTGGAAGCCATCGCTAAGGAAGAGGGGGTTGATGTGGGGGTCCTGCTGAGAAAAATCGTCGACGACTTTATCAAATCGCGAAAGAAACGCTGAGGGAACAGTCCCTCAGATCACGTCCCAGGCCCCAGGTTTTACTGACCGTGGGGTCTGTTTTTTTGGAGCATTCCTTGAAAACGGTATAATTTTCTCTGAGGTCGTTTATCAGTGGTGGTAAAAGGGCTTTTAAAAAACCTTATTTTTTTAGTGATTTTTCAAGGACTTCTTGGGTCAACGGTCAGTGGTCAAGTCTCTTACCGCATCGGAGTCCGCATTCTTGGGGAAAAAGTTCATTATGTGGTCGTCAACCCAATGTCCAGCGATTTGGTGGTGACCCCAGTTTATGTTCCTGGTGGAGCACCCTTTTCCACAATGGTAGCCCTATACCGACCGATGGTTGCCATTAACGGTTCCTTCTTTAACATCAAAACGATGCGACCCGTGGGGGATGTGGTGATTGCCTCTAACCACATTCAGAAAGGGTTTCTTCGGACTGCTTTGCTGCTTCAAGGTCCCTTTGCCTTCATCCTGACCCTTCCCAATGACGCCGACCTGACCGGACGGGTGGACGCCGTCTTGGCGTGTGGTCCTCGGCTGCTGAGGGAGGGACGGGTTGGTGTTTTCCCTGCCGCTGAGGGTTTTAAGGACAAAAGCCTTTACCGCCCTGCCCGACGAAGCGCTGTTGGAGTCACCCTTACGGGAAAACTGATCCTTGCTGTGGTCGCTACGCCGACGACTTTGACAAAAACAGCGCAAGTAATGAAAACCTTGGGCTGTTGGGACGCAATGAACTTGGACGGCGGGACCTCTTCGGCTCTTTACGTGGACGGTAAATTCGTTGTCCGTCCCGGAAGGAACTTAGTGACTGCCCTAATGGTCCTGCGCCTGCCGACGATGCAGGCGGCGGCTTACCGACCCAATTAGTGAGAAAATGGAAGAGTATTTGCCTTCTTTAATTCAAGAAGCCCTCCGAAGACGGGAGCAGGCCTATTGTCCCTATTCAAAAGTCCGGTTCGGAGCCGCCCTTGTGGGCGCTTCCGGCAAGATTTATGGCGGCTGCAATGTGGAAAATGCCTCTTACGGACTAACGGTCTGCGCCGAGAGGAATGCCGTTTTCGCCGCCGTCAGCGCAGGAGAAAGGCAGTTTCTGGCTTTGGTGGTCGCTGGTCCATCAGCCCAAAACTCCTTCCCGTGCGGCGCCTGTCGGCAGGTTTTGGCAGAGTTTTGCGAGGATTTGACCATCATTCTGGTCGGAGAAGCAGGCGAACACCTCACCACTTCCCTGGCGGAACTCCTCCCGAAGGCTTTCCGACTATCAGCGGAACGCTAAAATTACCGTAACAAATAAGGAGGGGTTTCATTGGGGAAGGTAAAGGAAAAGGAAGCCGTTGTCGTTCCCCACACCCATTGGGACCGAGCCTGGTATCTTCCTTTTGAACGATTCCGAATCCGCCTGGTCCGGCTCACGGGCAAACTGCTGTCCATCCTCAAAAGCGATCCCAACTTTCGGTTTACTTTTGACGGTCAGACGGTGGTCTTAGACGATGTTTTGGAAATCCGACCGGACTGGGAAGGGGCACTGCGCAAGTATGTAACATCAGGCAATGTGTCCGTTGGTCCCTGGTATATCCTCCCAGATGAATTTCTGGTCAGCGGGGAAGCCATTGTTCGCAACCTGTTGATCGGACATCGGATCGCTCAGCGGTTCGGTGCTTGTATGAAGGTCGGCTACATCCCAGACCCTTTCGGGCACATCGCCCAACTCCCTCAGATTTTAAACGGGTTCAACTTAGACACTTTTGTCTTTATGAGGGGAATGGGCGATGAAGGGGAGGAGTTGGGGAGCGAGTTTTGGTGGGTCGCTCCCGATGGTGTCAGCAAAGTATTAGCCCATCATCAGATCACCAGTTACTGCAACGCAGCCCATTTAGGCTATGTGTTCGAAAACGGTGTCCCTCGGATGGACTACGAGCGGGCAACCGAGCACCTAAAAAGGATTTTTTCTGTAATGGACCGCTACGCCACCGCGCCCGTTTATCTCATTAGCAACGGTTGTGACCATTTGGAACCCCAGCCAGAAATCCCAGAACTTCTCCAATACCTCAACAGCCATTTTGAAGGCGTTCGCTTCGTTTTGGGGACACCGGCGGACTTTTTTGAAAAAGTGCGCAAAAGCCGCAAGGAATTTAAGACCTATCAGGGAGAACTAAGGGGTGGTCGGTATCATTACCTGCTTCCGGGTGTGTTTTCATCTCGGATTTACCTCAAGCAAGCCAACTTCCGTTGCCAAAGGTTGCTGGAAAGATGGGTGGAGCCCTTCTGCGCTTTGAGTCATTTCGTAACAGGTTCTCCCTATCCATCCCATCAAATTATCTACGCCTGGAAGACCCTGCTCAAAAATCAACCTCACGATGACATCTGCGGCTGCAGTGTGGATGAAGTCCATCGGGAGGATGTAATCCGCTTCCAGTTAGTGGAAGAAGTCGGGGAGGACCTTCTGTCAGACGCCCTTAACCAAATCGCTTCGCGGATTCAAACCCCAACCAGCGCCCCTTCGGCTCACTGGTCCGCTTTCGCCGTCTTTAATCCCCTTCCGTGGACTAGAAGCGACCCCGTCTCTTTGACGGTTCCCAATGAGTGGTTGGAGAAAAAGGGGATCTTTGTAACGGACGACGGCAGTCCCTGCGCTTTTCAGGTCATCGGTGCCCAGGATAATCACTCCCTCGTCCTGGTGAAGCCGAAAGAAGTCCCGTCGGTCGGTTACCGGACCCTCTACTTTGACCAAGAGGCAAACAGGGACATCAACTGGGCAACCGATGTCCAAGCCTCTAACAGGAAGATTGAGAATGAGTTCCTTCAGGTAACGGTTGCAGCCGACGGCACCATCTCGGTCACCGACAAGATGACCGGTCGGACCCTATCGGGGCTTAATTATTTAGAGAGCACTGAGGATGCAGGGGACGAGTATGATTATTCGCCAGCGGAAAACACCCAGACCATCACCAGCAAGGGGGTCCGAGCGAAGGTCCGGCTTGCAGAGAAAGGACCCGTGCGGGCGACCTTAGAAATTAGTTATGATCTTTTGATTCCTGAATCTTTGACTCCTGACCGAAAGTCTCGTTCTTCAAAGAAAATAAAGTGTCCCGTCGTCATCAAGGCTTCCCTTACTTCCGGAATTCCCCGAGTGGACTTTGAGGTGACCGTCACCAACAACGCCCAGGACCATCGCCTTCGGGCGGTCTTTCCAACCGATGTGGTCACAGAAGTGGCGAAGGTGGAGGAGCACTATCACATCATTGAAAGACCCCTTACCTTGCCTGAAGGAAAGGATTGGGTGCAGGCGCCGGTTCCGACCAATCATCAAGAGCAGTTCGTCAGCGTGGACGATGGCGACAAAGGTGTGACGGTCATTAATGAAGGCTTACCCGAATACGAAGTCGCTAAGGGTGACAAGGGTGTAACCATTTACCTGACCCTGCTCCGCTGCGTGGGCTGGCTGTCGCGGGGTGACTTCAAGACCAGAAGGGGCAATGCTGGTCCGTCCATTCCGACCCCCGAAGCCCAATGCCAGGGCACCTATCGTTTTCGTTACAGCCTGGTCCTCCACAAAGGAAACTGGCGGGACGGTAATGTCCTGCGTCTGGCGACGGAGCATAATGTCCCGATGCGCCTCGTCCCCGCCCGCCGTCCCGATCAGAAGCATCCCGAAGGGACTTTGCCTGTTTGCTGTTCATTCGTTACGGTCCAACCACCCGATTTTTATGTTACCGCCATCAAGAAAGCCGAGGATCGGAACAGCCTTATTGTTCGCTTTTACAACACCAATCCCCATCAATCGGTCTCGGGCGCTGTTTCGCTTTGGAAAAAGATCAAGCGAGCGTTTACGACGAATATGAACGAGGACCGAC
>JANXBO010000070.1 GCA_025057575.1 Candidatus Caldisaccharidevorator malaysiensis | reverse complement strand
GAAACTATCTCTGAAAGCGGGAGACGGTCGGTTAATCCGAATTGTCCAATGAGACGAAGGGTCGTCCCGAGATTAACCTCAATTTCCTGACATCTGACGAAAGGCTTCGTTTCACAATTTAAAGACCAGAAGGATGTGGCTGGGTTGCCCGAAGAAGAATCGCAAGAGGCAAAAAAGATAAGCGAACAGACAGATGTCAATGACTTAAGCGAAGACTTGAGAAAGGTTCGCCCTGACCCCCTGCCCGACGGTGCCCTTCTGTCACAGAGGCGATACGAGATTATCCGATGGGTTGGTGGAGAGGGTTCTATAAACGAATACGAAGGGGTGGCGACAGAAACCGTCAAGCGATGCGCTAACTGTAATTCCCTTGTTAAGCAGGAAGACAGATTCTGCGATCACTGCGGGCTGAGTTTGGACCAGTCCCTTCCGGAGCCCTTTGTCGTTACGATTAAGGAGAGTTACGATGCGGAAGACTTCTCGGTTCCCTCCCTGCTCTTGCAGGAAGGAAGACACCCTTCTTTCCTTTCAGGCATAGAGGTCTTTGAGGATTGCCCTTACGAGCGACGGTATTATTGGGTTGTGCCCCAACAAGAAGGAAAGCCCTTATCAGAAGTTTCATCCTTTTCCAAAAACGAGGCGGTTAAGTGGATTCTCACTTTAGCAGCAGTGGTTCCTTTCTTGTCGGAGAAAAAACTGGGTTTGCAACCATCAGCAGTAGAAGAACTGGTCATTGACGATAAAAACGATATCCGGATTCCAGCCAAACTCCTCATTCGGGAATCAGATCCCAAACCGCAGTTAAGGGAAGTATTATCACAAATTTGTCAAATTCTCCTGGAAAGAGCCGGGGACCGGGAATTAGGTGCGATCTGTTCGGAGGTCGTCAAACAGACCACCGACGTGGCGGAGTTACGGGCGAGACTTAGTGAACTGTTTCAACCACCGCCCATTGAGGTCTTGGAATGGGTAGGGAAAACTGATGCCGGTCGCAAACGGGAGCATAACGAAGATAGTTATGCCGTTCTTCAACTTGAGAGAAATCATTTGTCGGTGTGTGAAGGACTTTTGATTGCAGCGGTGGCGGATGGTATGGGCGGTCACGCTGCTGGAGAGGTGGCGTCCCGGTTAGCGCTGACGGCTTTCCTTCAGTCAATGAAAGACGCTCTATCGCAGTGGTTGGAAGGTGTTGCCATAAACTGGACGGACCGACTGGCGGACGCCTTTAACCAAGCCAACAAGCGGGTCTATGAGGAAGCAAGAGAACTGGCGAACAATATGGGCACGACCCTGGTGGCGATTGTCCTGGACGGATCGTCTGCTTATCTTGGGAATGTGGGCGATAGCCGTGCCTACCGATTCAGGGAAGAGCGTCTGGAGCAAATCACAAAGGATCACTCATTGGTCCAACAATTTATAGATGCAGGACTGTTAACGAAAGACCGCGCCCGATTTCATCCTCAAAAAAATGTCATCACCCAAGCCATCGGGCTGGAAAGGGAACTGTCCGTTGATCTGATAACGACGGACTGGCGTGCGGGGGACCTTTGGCTTTTGTGCTCTGACGGCTTATCGGATATGATGGATGACTTAGAGATTGAGGATGTGCTGTATTCGGAACTGAACCTGCAACGGGCTGCCGAGCGGCTCATTCAGAAAGCCAACGAAGCAGGCGGTGACGACAACATTACCGTGATTTTGATCCGAGGGCGTTAGACAGCGATAAAGACGACAGGAGGAGACAAGGATGGGAGTGTTAGCCATTGCTGGGGGGCGACCGATCCGAACAGCGCCTTACCCTTCCTGGCCGATGTTTACCGATGAGGAGTGGCAGGCACTGCGTCAAGTCGTGGAAAGCGGTCAGTGGTGGGGACGCACGCCAGGAAGCCGAGTGGAAGCCTTTGAAGAGGCGTTCGCCCGATACCAACAAGCCCCCTTCTGTGTCGCCTGCACCAACGGGACCATTGGCATTTACCTGGCGCTGAAAGGCGCAGGCGTCAAACCAGGTGAAGAAGTCATCGTTCCCCCTTACACTTTCATCGCCACAGCAACCGCCGTTTTGGATGTGGGCGCTGTTCCCGTTTTTGCCGATATTGAGGAATCATCGCTGAACTTGGATCCCCAGGATGTTGCCAACAAAATCACGCCCCGAACGACCGGCATCGTCGCCGTCCACATCGGTGGTCGCCCCGCTGATATGGACGCCTTAAAGGCGCTGGCAGAGCGGCACCATCTGATTTTAATTGAAGACTGCGCGCAGGCGCACGGTGCCAGTTGGAAAAATCGCCGGGTCGGTGCCCTGGGCACAGCGGGCAGTTTCAGTTTCCAAGCCAGCAAGAACATCACCGCCGGTGAAGGCGGTGCCGTGACAACGGCAGATCGCCAAATTTATGAGAGCGTCTGGTCCCTCCACAATTGCGGACGCTCCCTTCACGGCGCCCGCTACGACCACTTCCGAGTGGGAGGAAACCATCGGATGACCGAATGGCAAGCCGCCATCCTTCTCGTTCAGTTGCAACGAGCCGATCAGTGGCATCAAAAGAGACAAAGAAACGCTGCATATCTCAATAGCCTTTTAAGGGAACTGGAAATCGTAGAGCCTGTCCGTGACGATCCGAGGATCACGGAAAATGCTTATCACCTTTACATCTTCCGGTATCGGCAAGATCGGCTGCCTGCCGTCAGCCGACAACGGTTTTTAGAAGGTCTTCGGGCGGAAGGGATTCCCGTCAGCCCCGGCTACAAGCCCCTTTACAGGGAACCGGCTTTTTCCAAGGCGTCCCTGGACGATCACCCGTTTGCCCGCTATTACGACTACAGTCGTGTCGTTTGCCCCGTGACGGAAAAAGTTTGTCGGGACGAAGCCGTCTGGCTGACCCAGAATGTCCTTCTGGCAGAGCCGTCCGATCTGGAAGATGTGGCTCGGGCGATTGCCAAGATCCGCGACAATTACCGAGAGTTACTCAATTGATACCTTAGTCCGAGTGACCGACCTTCGCTAAGACGATAGCGCCCACAACACCGGCTTTGTCGCCCAACTGAGCGGCAAGCACGGGCGGGCGATAGGCGGGAGGGTAGACTTTCAGCATCGCCTCGTAATAGCGGCGGAGCGGATCAAACAAGAGGCGCCCCCTTGCCAGCATTCCCCCAGTCAGGATCAGCACGTCAGGACTGGTGTGAACAGCCACATTGACCAGACCCTGTGCCAACCGGTATGCAATCTCTTTCCACGCTTTGGGATCGTTAAGAAGATGAGGGGGCTTGCCGTAGCGGCGCTCAATGGCGACGGCAGAGACAAAGGCTTCCAAACAACCCCTTTGCCCGCAGTTACACTTGGGACCTTGAGGGTCCAAAATCTGGTGTCCCGCTTCCACATCCAGCCTGCCGTGATAGATGCGCCCGTCTTTCACTTGAAAATGACCGATTCCCGTGCCCAGAGTGAAACCAGCGATGAATCGCTTTCCCCTTCCCCGACCCATTGTCGCTTCACCGAGACCGGCGACATTGGCATCATTGTCCAACAGAACCGACCAGCCACTCATCTCCTCCAAAAGACCAAAGTTGACCTTTCTCCAGGGTAGGTTGGGGGTGTCATAGACCAGCCGCTTTTTCCAGTCCAAAGGACCAGGGGAGCCAACGCCAATGCGGCGCACCCGATCCACATTGAGTTTTTTGATAGCCGTGACAATCGCCTCACATTCCGTGCGAAAGTTACCCTCCGTCGGAAAAGAGATGACTTTCAGCCGACCCCGCTGATCAAAAATCCCCACTCTTGTTGACTGCCCACCGATGTCCACGCCAACGAAACCGATCAGTTCCTCTCTTCTCAACACCTCACCTCCCATCCCACTTAGGAACAATGACGAAAGTGCTGGCACGTTCTTTTACCAGGCACTCAGCGCCCCCCACTTGTTGGCTCCCTTGAAACACCATCACGATGCGCCGACCGGGCGCAATATGGTCCACGCGGAAACTCCCATCCCTTTGGACCACGGTAGCGGTCGTCGTATCGGCATCCACCAGAACAAAAAGCCGCTGAACGGGATCGGGGGGCGGAACGACCAACCCCACGATCGTCCCCCCCTGACCCAAAAGGAAATCCGCAAGGCTTTCCTGTTTTTCCCGAACCTGCAAACGATGGCGGACTGCGGTTGCGAAACCTGGAGCCTGACACCGCACAGAATACTCTCCGGGGAAGACCAGTCCGAACCGGTAAACACCGTCGCCCCCTGCCCGAACAGTGGCGACCGTGTTGCCCGTGCGATCCTGCAGGGTCACCGTGGCAAACGGGATCGGTTGCCCACTTTGCCGATCCGTAACGACCCCCGCCACCGATCCTGGTGCCGGCAAGCGAATCGTCCAGCGCACCCGTTGTCCGGAAGTCAACTTCATAGACCGCTGGAACGGCGAACCCGCCCCGTTCACCCGAACCGTTATCGTCACCGCGCCTGGTGGCACCGAAAGTAGGAAACTGCCGTCTGGGAGCGTCCCCGTTTCGCTGACAGGAAAGCCCTCATAATCGCCGGGTATCGGATCATTCGCAAACGCCACAATTCGGCACCGCCTCGCCCATTCCATCGGCTCTACCTTTCCTTCCACGATCGCTGGGCGGGGTAACTTCCAGACTCCCGTATGGACTTCCTGATGCGCTGCGACGGTGACGGTCCGACTGTCTTTGAGGGCTCCGGACTGGACAACGAGAAGGTAAGACCCCGGCAAAAGAGTCCCCCGAAATGAACCGTCGGACTGAACCGGCAGCAGCGCCACCGCCTGTGCCGGTTGCCCTTTCTCAAGCCGATAAACAAAGATTCGTCCCTGGATGCCAATTCGGTTGGTGTCGTCTTGGATTTTCCCGACGATTCGCCCCATCGGTTTGGGCTTAACCACGATCTTCAATTCCACAGGAACATCATCGATGGTCGTTTCTGCAGACGCTGCTTCATAGTCGGGCGATAGCACCTGAATGCGGTAAGTCCCACGGGGAAGAAACTCAAAACGGGTGCGACCGCGCCCGTCCGTCTCTTGGAGGAGACTGCCCCGCTTCCTTCCTTCTAAGATCACGGAAACCATCGGCACTGGTTTCTGTTGATTGTCCTCCACAATCACCGTCAACGACTGAGTAGTTGGCACGGTAAGAGAAAGGAGTTCGGTCTGGTTGGACCGGGTCCTGAAGGTGACGGGACCCACTAACGCAAGGGACCCCTCTCGCCAATGGGACAGCCAGGGATGCCCGATGCACAGCCGGTGTTCCCCATCGGGCAGGTGAAACAAGCGGACGAACCCATCCTTTGGTTCCGGACCCCGCACCCAAGGACCCGACCTTACTTGGACGAACACGGGAAGGGAAACCTGTCCGTCCGCAGCAACAATCCGACAGATCACCGACGGGACATCTTGGGGCGACAGGGTAACCGATCGGACAGGTCCTTGAGAAGGCTCAAAAGGAATGTAAAAGCCGTCGGGACCCGAGCATACCAGAGCCGCCAAATTTTTGCCTTCGGGGACAGCGGCGATCCATTCACCCGAAGATCCCGTCGTTCCCGGCAAACTAATGACCGTCCCGCTCGTTTGTCCTGCCGCAAAGAATTCCGTCCGGACAGGCGCCTGCGTGAGCGGTTTGCCTGATTCCGACAGAAAAAGGACGCGAAGGATCGTCCGCTCCTCTATCGCCAGAATTTGCACAGAGACAAGGAGCAATCCTAAGAAGACCAAAGCCCAAAAACAGCAATCTGCCTTCCTCATCGGCGTCTCTTGCCCTCTCGAACAATAAAGCGGTAGCCGAAGGCGTCGGGACGAGGAGTGAAAACGATAGACTCCTGATTTGTGATCGGCATCACGGACAATTCCTTGCCCTCTTCGGAGACTTCTCTTACCGATTCAAGTTTGGATTTGGGATCGCCGAAGGACGACCATTTGAGAGTCACTGGAAGGGTGCCTTGTCCAGGGAGGATCAGAAGCATTCGGTTCTGACGATCGTATCGGTAACCGCCTGCTGCTCGCCCCCAAGCAAAGACGACCGGCTTCTCTAACCGATTCCATCTCTCTGAGACGGGAGGAGGTGGTTCCAGTCGGACACCCACGATCTTGTTTTCTCGTCTCTCCAGCACCAGGTTACCAACAAACACCCGCCGGATATCGTCGCTGTCCGTGATCGGCGCCCGACTGTGATCTTCGGGATAATACAAACCGACAAGAACGCGGTAGTGGTCCTCCGTTAAGTTTTCAGGGATCGTGGTCAACCCTTCCGTCACCACTTCCCCTGACCATTCCGTTGTCGGGACAGGGGGATCGTGATCGGCTTGGAAAATGATGCGTTCGGGACCACTCGCCGGTTGCGGAAGGGCAGGGGGAAGAAAGTGGACAAAGACCCGGTAGGGAACTTCTGTCGCTCGGTCCGCACTCCAGTGGAGATTGATTTTCAAGCGGTTGTCCGATACGAGGGAGACTTTGGCGGAACGGAGCGTGATGGCTTCTCGGAAGGGCGCCCTACCGTTGAAATAAATGAATCGGTCCGACTCCGACCATTCGGCGATCACGGAGTCACCATCCACGGTTGGCAACCGCTCAATCGCCGCACGGACAAAGCGCGGTCTCCTGATCAAAGGATGCTTTCCCAATGAGGCTTTTGTCGTCTCCGGAACCTCAGCGTAGAAGCCGAACGGCGGGAGGATGCGCCCGTTAACTTTCCAATCGCGACCCGACCGGTTGACCCAAAGGACCGCCCCGTTGGCGTAAGTGATCTTCTGACGATGGATGTCGCCGTCCACAAACTCCACATTGCTCATCGGCACCAAAGCCAAAGCCTTCATCAGGTCGGATAGGAGCCAGTATTTTCTAATCGCCTGCGAAGAAAATGGATCCCGGACCATTGCCGGATGCCCCGTCAAAACTTCGGTCACAATGTAGTCGTCGCTGTAAATCCCGTGCTCAGAATAGGAGAGACCGCCCTGATACCGATCGCTGTATCCTGCTCCGTGAAGAACAAATCGGTGGCGATGGGCAAAGTCAAACCAGGGGATGCGCTCGGCGTCTTGGCACGGGATCCTCCAAACGGACCAAATATTGGGCATCGTTGGGTCCACCCGAAGATGATTAGCGGTCGCACCGTCGAGCCAACCAATCAGCCAGTCGCACCCACTTTCACTGATCTGAGGGGCTCCCTTTAGAAAGTCCCGAATCCAACGAAAGGCTTCTCCCCAAAGCCTTTGGGTCTCTACAAAATCGTGAAACTGTCCGTCTCTGGTCCACCAGTCAAAAGCCCGAATGCTGCTGAACACGTCCACGAAGTAAGCCGTCGGGGCAATGGACTCTCTTATGGCTTTTAAGTTGCGCTCCATAAACGGCTGAAAAGAGTCAGGGCGCCAGCGATAGGACTGCGCCCCCCTCAAAGAATTGAACCACGCCCGAACCGGCTCGCCCCCCTCCGTAAAGCAAATCTTGTCGTAACTGAAACCCTCCGCATCGGGATAAAAGTCTATGTAATTGTCGTGAAGAGCAAATAACACACCCCGTTGCCGACAAGTCTGTGCAAGATATTGAAAATCAGAAAGAGAACCATACTGGGGATTGGGAGGGAAAATGTCCGGGAGGCGATAGTCGTAACCGAATCGCTGCCAGTTATGGTAAATCACAACCGATTCGGTGCAGCCATAGGCAAAAGACCTTTTCAACTGTTCCGCCGCCTCTTTGTAGGGGTCGGGGAGCCAGAGGTCAAAAACGAACCGACCCGCCAATCGCGGGACACCCTCTGAGGCTTGATAAGGATCCACCGTTCGGTATCGGCGCGCTGCTGACCAAACGGACTGACCGCTTACGGCAAAGGTCCAGGTGCTGTTCATATGGGTGTGAAGGGTCGATATCCTCATTGACGGATCGTGTTCGTAATGGTCGGGCGGTGTGTCGGTCCCGATGACAAGGTGAACCCCATTATCAAAGTCCAACCCAAAATGACGAGTGGCGACAAAGTGACCGTCGGGATAAAGGGTAAAGGCTTGGGGATGGACAATCACATTGCCGTGCCCCAAATAGAGACGGTCCACTGAGCGGTTCCAGGGTCCCAGAAGGAGGTCGCTAATAAAGGGTTCCTTTTGGTCCTTTAGGGGCTTTAATTCCCACTGAACCTTCAGACAGCCCCCGGTAACCCAAAACCGATTGGTAACGGTCGTGGTCTCCTTTGCTTTGGATAGCCGATAAACGATGGTTAAGCGCTCTTTCTCCCCTTTAACCGATACTTCGGTGACGACCCACGGACTTCGCCAATCGCCCAGGGGGCTACCACTTATGAACGCCACCGGACGGGTCACCACCGGCTCCTTGTCCGCTGGACAGGACAAAACAGTGACTCCAGGCGGAGCAGCAGTGAAGTTCACAGCAAAGCCGAACAGTTCCCCATCCTGAGCAACTGCCCAAAGCATTCCCTTGCCATTGATCTGGGTATCCATCAAGGACGTTCCGGAAGGGACCGTTATCCGAGACAAGGCTTGTCGCAGGTCTTTGTCCCATTCTGCTGAAACGGTTGAGCGTTGCCCCTTAACGGACTTCAATAGGCGGCGGAGGATCGGCTCGTCCGCCTTACTCACAAGACCCCACTGCAGTGCTTTCTGTGCCAGAAACAGTCGGATGGTCGTCGCCTGGTCGGTTGTCTGCACCCTGTCCGACTTGGGAGCCGTCACTGGTAAAGGTGGCTGTCGCCCACTCAACAGGTAAGGTTCCCCGAGAAACGCCAGATCGCAGGTGGTATCATTTTTCGGACCAGGATGAACCTCTAACCGCAGACCAATCGTCTGTCCAGCAAATTCGCTGAGGTCCACTTGAAAGGGAACCCAAGTCTTGCTGTCAGAATGAACTTCTTTGACCTTTTTCCATACTGCCGGATCAAAGAGGATGCCCACCCAAGCGCGGACCGTCACCCCATCGCTGGGAGGCTCTTTTTGGGGATCGTGATCCCTAATAGCAAACGATAGGTCAAGGAGAAGGGGCTTCTTTTTCGGCAACTGCACCATCCATTCAAGGAACATCGTCCCTGGTCCTTTTCTCCAGGGCGGGTGAACCGCAAGGGCAGCCTTCCGACCGCCTCGGTCCACCTCGGTCACGACTGAATGGGTGCCCGTTTCCTCCTCAGTCCCCCACCAACCCGTCGGCATCGTTAGCAATTTGCCTGTCGGGCTCTCATACAGCACCTGATGCTTTCCTGTTCTCCAAAGAGCCACCGAACCGCCATCGGTCAGCCGAACAGTGGGGTCCTTGACTGGGGTCACCGCCCTGGGACCAACAAATTCTGTAACCAGAACGCAATGGGCGTTGTGGCTTTTTCCGTTTTCGGTCCATCGGGCAAACAGGTGAACGGGATAGTGGGCGCGGTAACTATCGGCTGCTGCCACCACCGAAAAGGGCACCTCTATCGTCTCCCCACCAGCCACTGTCACTCTTGCCGGATCGGGTCCCTGAGCCCTCCATCCATCAATCAGTTTCAAAGATAGGTCTGCAACAATGCGGTGCCGACCGGCATTAGAGATGAGGATGGACATCGGCACCGGAACTTGTGCCTGCCCGATCATAGAAGGACCTTTAATCCGAATCAGGAGACTGCCAACTTTCGCCTCCGGTGGATCAAAGGCTGCCACTGTGGACATTATCAGACTCACCACCATCGCCAGCAACGCCCATCGTGCCATCCGATTCTCCCCTCCCTCTTTCCTCCCTTGCCCGTTGACGACTCCATTCCAAAAATCCCTCTAACAAGATGGCTGCCGCCAGAGCATCAATAGTATTGACCGACCGCCGTTTGGGAAGATAGTCCTGATGTGCCCGTTGGGCGATGCGGGTGGTATAGCGTTCATCAAAAAACAGAATGGGAACGCCGATGCGCTCCCTCAAAACCTTAGCAAAATCCTCCACCAGAGCGACTTCCGGACCTTTGGTTCCGTCTTCTCGGATCGGAAGCCCAATAACGACAGCAACGACCTTATGCCGGGAGATTAGTTCAACGATATCCTGAATTACCTGATCGGGGTGATTTTCAATGGTTTTTAACGGGAACGCGAACCTTTGGTCCGGGTCACTAATGGAAACGCCGATCCTTTTTTCTCCATAGTCCAGTGCCAGAATCGGACCTTTTTCGGGCAAAGCCACTTTTTCCTGATCACCTGCCGAACCCATAAAATGATGTGGCCGTCATTAAAAGCCACCAAGTGCTTTTACAGAGTCCATCCGCCCACACCTTCAGTCGTCAAAAAGCTGTTGAACAAATCACGCCAGATCAATTTACAAACAGCCAGTGGGTTAATACCAAAAGATTTCACTTCTGGCGAACGCCTTCCCTCATCTTGGAAAACCAAGGCTTTCTTATCAGACCGCCAAAATTCTCCAGAATCAACAAAAGGGTATAACCCCCGAGGTAGATCAAACTCATTCCCAAAATCTCCACCCCACTGTCATTAGTAAAAAAGCCGACCCAGGAACCGATGAAGAGAAATGTAAAAAAGGGTTGATGCTCTCGTATTTGGAAATATTTCAGACCAAACGGGATAGCGATAGTCATCATCGCAAAAAAAGCGATGATCAGAAGATTGAGAGGAAGAGATGTAGAAAATAGCTTCCAAAGTTGGACTTTTTGGAGCACAAAATCCAGAACGGTGGCGAACTGTCCGGTCGTTAGCCAATCAGTGATATGACGAATGTGACCGGAAGTGTGGGGAAACAGACTTTTCTCTGCAACGAAAATGCTTTGGATAATCAGTGCCGTAATGCCGATTGACAAAAAAACGGATCGGACCGTGACGGATCGTGAGGGCTGACGAAGAAGATACAGAAAAAGGGTCAACGATAGGGTCAGAGCACCGCCGTAGTTGGCTCCCCAAAATCCTGCTCCCGTCAAAAAAACAGCGCCAAAGCAGATGACAAAACCAATGACCTTAGGCAACGGGAAGCGGTAAAGGAACAAAAGGGACCCTGCCAGGATAATGCCGACCCCTGAGTTCGTGATCCCGTAAAACCGCCAGCCTGTCGTTAAGAAGTAACCTAAAGGGCTGCAGGAGTAAGCAGGAAGGGCAAAGAGAGCCGTTAGAGCCGAAAGCCCTCCAACGATCCCAGCGAAAAACAAAGGAGGATAACGGAGCACAAGATGGAGGCTGCCAATCCCAAAAGCCATCGCAAAACACTGAAAAAGGTTCAGACCCGGATCGCTATGCGGAAAAAGATAGGAAACCAAAAGGGAAAGGGGCAGGGACATACCCGAGAGGATGGTTAAGTGAGCGAGAAATCGGATCTGTGGAACGAAAAGTGATATCACCGTAAGAAGGAGGGCATCAACGATCAGCACGATGACGGCGAGGGTGAGAAACGGAAGATCGGACAGAGCAAGGGTGCTTTTCTGATCCAGTTGAGTCAAAAAGGAAACAGGATCAGGGTGGGGGACGAACCGAACGGGGGAGCCCGTGACCGCAGGCAAAGATTCATTCAAGGAAGAGGGAGCAAGTCCCGACAGGTAGGCAAGGAGCGATGGCACCAGATCTATGGAGGAGACGACTCCCGGTTGACGAGTGGTGGCTGAGGAGAGAAGGCTTGGAGCCGATGGGGGACGGTAAACCAGAAAAGGCGTCGTTCTCCGTCGGGTCCACTCAAGATCAGGGGAGTTGGCGATGACAATCCACAGCCAGTCGCCTTGTCGGACCGACCTTAAGACTTTGGCGACGATCCTTGAGAGACGCTCCTTAGGTGCCCAAAAGATCACGAGACGGGCACTATCGGGGCGGTCCGCCGTGCCTCTTGACGCAAAACCCATAGCCTGCAACTCGGAACTGAAAGAGTCAACAAAGTAGGGAATTTGCCAAGAGGTCAAGTAGTCAGCCAGAGATGGCGCGGGAACATCCGATGCGGAGAGGCGGCGCCCAGCACCAAGAGAGACCCAGACGGCACGACCGCCGGTGAGGGAAAGAGAGGATCCGCTCATTAAAGCAAGGGAACTTTGTCGGAGTAAAGAAGGAATGGGGGGTGGCAAGGAAAGGAATTCTTTCCAGGAAAGGCGATCCGAAACAATGAGATAATGACGGTCGGTAGACGCACCGGAAAATGAAGAGAAGACGAGCATCCATCCGACTGATAACACCCGAAAAACGAAAGAGTTCGCCGACTTGGTCACGGAAGCAAGTTTATAGCAAGGATGAGGATCAAAAGAAGACAGAAACCGTCAAAATATAAAGGAGGGCGGCAGGCAGTTCGGGAAGAACAGGCGGTCGCAGGCGAGGAAAAAGGTCGCCTGAGGAAAGTCCGGCCTCCGAAGGGCAGGGCGCTCGCCGAGACAGCAGACTGTCAAGGCGAGGGGGGCGGTCTCGGAAAGGGACCGAACTCGGAAAGTGCCACAGAAACAGACCGCTGTCGGGTTAGCCCTTTGTCGGTGCGCCGCCCCACGGGCGAAGGGCGTTGCTTGGCAGTAAGGGTGAAATGGTAGGGTAAGAGCCTACCAGCAGGATCGCGAGGTCCTGGCTGGGCAAACCCCGTCCGGAGCAAGACCAAACAGGGGCGCTATCAGGTTGCCCGCTGAGCCCCGGGTAGGTCGCAAAGAGAAATGACCGCCGGCGTTGGGGATTTCCCCGACGCTACAGAAGCCGGCTTATCGTTCTTCCCGACTGCCCTCTTTTGCTTTTCTGGCATACTTTAACTGAATGGTTTAAAACGGGAGGCAGAAGAAATGGTCCAGGAAGAAGTCGTCCTCCACCGCGGTCTCAAGAATGTCTACCTTGACAAAACGGACATCTGCCACATTGACGGTCAGAAGGGCATCCTCATCTACAGGGGTTACAACATCCACGATCTGGCGACTCATTCAACTTTTGAAGAGGTTTGTTACCTTCTTCTGTTCGGCGAGTTGCCCAAAGAATCGGAACTGAGGGACTTTGATCAGAGCCTTCGTCAGAACCGTCCCGTTCCCGACCAGGTCCTAAAAGTGATTGACCTGGTCAAAACCGATCATCCTCTGGACGTGCTCAGGACGGCTGTTTCGTCTCTGAGTGCCTTTGACCCTGACCGGGACGACAACAGCAAGGAAGCCAATCTCAGAAAAGCCGTCCGCCTCATTGCCCAGTTCCCGACCATTGTCTGCGCCCACGCTCGGATTCGAGAAGGAAAAGAACCCCTTTCGCCCCGATCCGACCTGAACCACGCGGGCAACTTCCTCTGGATGTTGACGGGAACTGAGCCCGACCCAGAAGCCACCCGCGCGATGGACCTTGACTTCATCCTCCACGCCGAGCACAGTTCTAACGCTTCCGCCTTCGCCGTTCGGGTTGCCGCTTCCACCCTTGCGGACCTGCACGCCGCCATCGTTGCCGGCTGTGCTGCCCTCAAAGGACCCCTCCACGGCGGCGCCGCGGAGAGGACCGTGGATATGGCAATGGAAGTGGGCGAGCCTGAGCGGGCGGAGTCCTGGATTCAGGAGCAACTGGCGGCTCACAAGCGGATTATGGGATTTGGTCATCGGGTTTACAAGGCAGAAGACCCCCGTGCCCGCCACCTCAGAGACCTGTCCCGAGTCTTGGGCGAACGCTACGGTGACCCGAAAACCTTCCAGATTATGCTCGCCATTGAGAAGGCAATGGAACCGCTGCAAGCCAAAGGGGTCTATGTCAACGTCGACTTCTACG
>JANXBO010000006.1 GCA_025057575.1 Candidatus Caldisaccharidevorator malaysiensis | reverse complement strand
GACAGGATGATTGAAGCTGCTGAGCAGTCCGGTGTCATTCTGATGGTCGCTCACAACCAACGGTTCCTTCCCGTTTACCAGAAGGCAAAAGAAGTCATTGAGGACGGTAAACTGGGACGGATTTACCTGGCAAGAGCCGACCATAACCAGTCGGTCCGCATTGGGCGGGACCATTGGCTGTGGAAGAAAGAAACAGCCGGCGGGGGTGCCTTCATCGGATCGGGAATCCACCGAATTGACCTGCTGCGCTGGCTGGTCGGAGAGGTCCTCTGCGTTTACCATCGCCAAGTCTTAGTTCCAGAGCGATTTAGCGATGAGGTGGAGGCAGCATCGGTAACGGTCCTGGAATTTGACAACGGCGCCATCGGCGAACTGTCCTGCAGTTGGGCGGCTTATGGAGCGGCTCAGGCACCTTGGTATGAACTCTTGCTCCTTTATGGCACGAAAGGAACCCTTCACAATGTGGGCGGGCTTTTTATCGCGGTGCAAGACCAGCAGACCAAGGAGTCCTTTGAAGCGGTTCCAATCCCGGCAGGTGACAGTTTCGTTAACGAGATCCGTCACTTCGGTGAGTGCCTGATCCACCACAAGGAGCCCTTAACCAGTGGGCGAGAGGCGAGGAAAACGCTTGCCGTTGCCGTGGCTGCTTACGAGTCCCAAATGCGCAACGCACCAGTGGCGGTTCACCATCCCCAGTAGACGCCCTTCTTAAAGGCTTCACAATTGGGGTGTCAGAGGGAAGGCAGGTGACGAAAGGTGCGGCTTGCTGGAAGTTTCATTATCACTCTCTTAGTTTTTTTAGGAAAGGGGGAGAAGGCGTTGGAGTGGAACTTTGGCACCGAGGCGACCTGGAAAGTGGAGCGGGCGGGAGAGGGTCTTGAGGCAATTGTGGACTTCAATGCCAAACTGATGCGGTTGGCGACGGGTTTTCAATTCACGGAAGGTCCCGTTTATGCGGCGGACGGTTTTCTCCTTTTCAGTGATATCCCGCCACAGCGCATTTACCGGCTGGATCTTAATGGGCAACTTTCGGTCTTTCGGGAACAAACGGGCAATGGAAACGGCAACTGCTTTGACCCAAAGGGGCATCTTTTGACCTGCGAGGGTGCCAACAAGCGGGTCACCCGAATGAACTTAAAGACGAATCATTTGGAAGTCCTCGCTTCTGAATATGAAGGTAAGCCGCTTAATCAGCCTAATGACATCATTGCTACCCGGGACGGAAGAATCTACTTTACCGATCCCGTCTTCGGGGACCTCCGGTTGAAGACCCAGCCAGTAGAAGGCGTTTATTTGATCCGACCCGACGGGTCTCTGGTGCGGATCATCGCAGACGAGAAGAATCAGCCCAAGCCCAACGGTCTGGCGTTGTCCCCAGATGGTAAGACTCTTTATACGACCGACAGCCAGCGCAATGTAGTGCGGGCATACTCCGTCAACCCAGATGGCACGGTGAGCAACGGAAGGGACCTGGGAAGAATGGAGGGCAAAGACGGTGCGGGCGACGGAATGAGGGTGGACGAAAACGGCAACATTTACGCAACCGGACCGGACGGGTTGTGGATTTTCGCCCCTGACGGACGCCTCTTAGGACATTTGATCCTCCCCGAAGTCCCAGCAAATTGCGCCTTCGGAGGGGAGAAAAGGGACCTTCTGTTCCTGACAGCGCGGACTTCCGTCTATCTTCTCAAAGTCAAGGTGCGAGGTGCCCCGTCGCCTTAACGACGATTGGGCTACTGGGACAGCAGATAGGACAACTGGTAAAGGTCCTGGTCAATGTCCTTGTGCCGTTCTATCGCCTCCTTCAGAGGCGTTAAGACGATCTCTCTCTTAATCTCCCCGACCAGTTTCCCCTGCTCTCCGGCGATGAGGAAGTCAACGGCAGCATTGCCGAGGCGGCTTGCCAAGATGCGGTCCCGAGGAGTCGGAGTGCCACCTCGTTGAATGTGACCAAGGACCGTCACGCGCACCGCCAGTCCGGTCCGTTTTCGGACCTCTTCCGCAACGGTGAACGCCCCGCCAGGAACATCGCCTTCCGCAACGACGACGATGCTACTGGTCTTTCCCCGCCGCCGTCCGTCCATTAGGCGCTGAGAAAGGGCATCGTAATCGGTCGGTTCCTCGGGTAGCAAGATTTCCTCACACCCACCTGCCAGTCCCGCATACAAAGCCAAAAAGCCCCGATGGCGCCCCATTACTTCCACAAAAAAGATCAGATCATGCGCTGCTGCGACGTCTTTGATCCGGTCAATGGCCTCCACAGCCGTCGTCACGGCTGTATCAAAGCCAATGGTAAAGTCCGTTCCGTAAAGGTCATTGTCAATGGTGGAAGCGCATACGAGAATCGGGATGGCATGCTCTCTCCAAAGGTGGTAAGCACCGGTAGAAGTGCCATTGCCTCCGATAGCAATCAGACCATCCAGCCCTGCTTCCCGAATTTTTTGAGCGGCTTCCGACCGTGCCTCCGCTGTCAAAAAACGGGGATAGCGGGAACTTTTCAAAATGGTCCCGCCCAGGTGCATGATCCCCGAAACACTTCTCAAGTGCATCGGCTGAAACCGACCCTCGGTCAAACCTTTAAATCCTTGCAGCACCCCGTAGACTTCTAATCCCTTCACTGACGCCGTGCGCACGATCGCCCGAAGGCAGGCATTCATCCCAGGTGCATCGCCACCGCTGGTGAGAACCCCGATCCGCTTCACGGGAGACCCTCTCCTTCACCGGATCTCTGCGTGCCCTGCCCCGCCGCCGCTCGGTCCCGATCGCTGACCAACACAGCAAGAACCTCAGTGGCGAACTGGCGGGCGAGCGCTGGTCCTTCGGGACCTGAGGAAACGATCTCCAAAAAACGGTTCCCATAGGTCACCTGGTCAGCGACCGAAACGCCCCTGCGGGCGAGTTCCGCCATAAAAGCGACGAACAGTCGCCAAGCCGCCATCGTCTTTCTTCTGGTCCGACCATAGCCTCGGACCATCTCACCGCTCTTCGCCATTAATAGGGCGATCGCGTGATGGTCCTTGAGCGCCTCCTTGACCCGCCCCAACCACGCCTGAATCAAAAGCCATTCCTTACGAAAGCGAACCGACCACGGTCGTAACGGCTTAAGGAGAAGGAGAACTCTGAGAAGAAGAAATCCGATCAAACTGGTGGTCGGAACCCGAAGTTGGAGCGAGCGCCGACTGAGTTCTTCTGCTTGGTCGGGATAGGCTCTCTCTTGAACCTCAAAGTTGGTTAATGAGTCCCCATCAAGGGGTCTGTGAGAAAACATCGGGAAAGGGAGCAGCCCAGTCAATTCGTCAGGGTCAGGGCTGAGAAAATCGGCGATGTGATAGACAGCACTGGGGTCAAGGGAATGCTGCTGGCGAATACGGGCAAAACGGGCTCGGTCTGTTTTTAACTGAGCAACCCGCACCGCATCCTCGTAGGTCATCCGGATCGCCAGCAGGCGAGCCACTTCTTCGGTTACCGAGGTTTGCCCCCAGCGATTCTGTTCTAACTTCAGCAAAGACTCAATTTCATCCAGATAACGGACGAGATAAGCAAGGTCTTGGTAATGCACTAAAAGGCGAGCCGCTTCTGAAAGGCGTGAAGACAAAAGATCGCTGACTCTGGCGAGGTCGTTGAGGCGGCTCTGAAGGCTTTCGGGCAATTGGGGGTGGGGAAGGGACTGCCACTCTATTTCAAGATAGGATCGGGTCGTGGGTGTTTCGTGGGTCCTTTCCTGAAAGTGGAGACCAATTTCAAAAGCCGCCAAGTTCTGCCGGACGGCGACCCCGTAGCGCTCAATCGCCTTTCGGAATGCGTCAACGGGGAAAGGCAGAAAAGAGGACGCCGCCAAGGCACCAAAAAGGACAGCATTGGCAAATCGTTCCGACAAACCGTTGCGCTCGGCTGCCTCCAGTGGATTCAGTAACAGAGCCCGGTCCCCTAATCGCTTGACCAAAGCCTGCGCCGCCTGATCAGTCAAATGACCGCCTTTAAGGGGCATTTTCTCTTCGGTCGTCAAGACCCTGTGGCGGGAACCAAAAACGAACCCGTCCGGTGCCAAATAACCCTCTCGGATCGTCCGAACCAGTTCCAGAAATTCTAACCCGATGACGAGATGGGTATTGCCCTTTTCAGGGAAGGGGGAAAAAAAACAGGTAGAGACGGGGTCCTTAAAAAATTCAATGTAGTAGACGGTAGCTCCTTCTCTTTGAGAGAGACCGGGTAAACCGACGCCGACGGGATAGTAACCAGCCTGCCGACCGGCTTCAAAAAGCCACTGGGCGAACAGTTGCCCTCCTTGTCCGCCGACCGCTGAAATCAAAACGGTCAGGGGTTCTCCCCTACTCTCCTCCATCCCGTCCAGCCCCACATCCCGATAAAAAATTTAATGCTTTGCTATTCTTTGTGGCTACGAGCCTGTAGCCAGCAAACAGGTCACCAGCCCCGATACGCCTCCCATAAGCAGAAGAAACCGGCAACAATCATTCCCCATCGTAGGTAGGAAGAGAAGGCGAAGGAAAGGAGCAGTAGTAAAACCCCAACTCCAGCGCGCAGAAGACGCCCCTTTGTGTCCAGATTTGGCGTTAGCAACGTCATCACCCTCGTATCCGTGTTACCCTTTAGGCGACAGCGACCATAGGCACCCATTAGGGTAGCGTCCGCCACCCCTGAGAGAGTATGAGGGATTGCCGAACGGTGCTCGGTTCCCTTTTCGGTGCGACCGTCGTCCTGCAAATCTGGTTCTCTGTCCCTTTGGTGACTCAGAACCTTTTTCAAGGACAGGACCCTTATGAACCCGCCCGCCGTCAAATGGTCCAATACTTGGCACAACAGTGGAAAATTAAGAATTCAAGGGTTTTGAAAGCCCTTTCTCAAGTGCCCCGACACCTGTTTATCCCTGAGGACCAAAGGGAACGAGCCTACGAGGATACCCCCTTGCCGATTGGTCTGGGTCAAACCATCTCGGCACCGTCCGTCGTCGCCTATATGACGGAGCAGATTCGCCCAAGACCAACGGATCGAGTCTTGGAAGTAGGCACTGGGTCGGGCTATCAGGCAGCGGTCCTCTCTCTTCTGGTTAAGGAGGTCTACACCATTGAGATCCTGCCGGCATTGGCGGAAAAGGCAAAAGAGACCCTGAAGCAACTGGGCTATACCAATGTAATGGTAAAGGTAGGAGACGGTTTTGAAGGCTGGAAGGAGATGGCTCCCTTTGATGCCATTATCGTCACCTGTGCTGCGCCAAAGGTTCCCGAGCCTCTTTTTGAACAACTAAAAGAAGGCGGTCGGATGATCCTGCCGATCGGCGGAACCTTGTTTCAGAGACTCTACTTGATTGAAAAAAGGAACGGTAAGTTAATTAAGAAACCTCTTTTACCTGCCCATTTTGTTCCAATGGTGGGGAAGATAAGAAAGTAAGACGGAGCAAAGTCGTGCGCAGGAGGAGACCGACCAATTCGTTCCCTTGAAAGTCTCTATGCTTTGATCCTGAATCAGAAAGCGATGCGAAGAGGTGAAATAAGTGAAACTCGTGATTGAAGGGCAAGTATCGGATGACGGGTGCACGGTGAAAGTTGCGGAACCTCTTCCTCCAGGACAGAAAGTGTTCATTCTTGGTGAGTGGAGCGCCGATTCTCTCTTTGAATCTGCTCGTCAACTCACGCTGCAAGGGCAGCCCGAAAGGGCTTACGAACTGCTTACAAAATATGAGACATTCGTGAGGGAAAAAAAGCCTTTCCCTTTCACCGAGGCAATCGTTGACACCTTGCTGAGCCAGGAGAAAGTAGACGAGGCTCTTGAGATTGCGGATCGGATAACGGACGAATGGGATCACGATCTGGCTATAGTCAGGATCCACGTTCACCTTCTCTATAGACACAAGAATTCCGACCGTGCCCGAGAAGTTTTGAAGCGTATAAGAAATGAACGAAAAAGGCAGTTCGGTGAGTTTTTGTTGGAGTGGAAGTTGAGAATGAACCAGGCAGAGCACACCCGCTCCCCATCTGATGTTGAACAGGTCGTTAGGGAATTGACCGATGCGTGGGGAGACTAAATGACAATTTCTTGTTGATACAAACCTGTTCCTCTGGTATCTGCGGAAGCAGTTACCCGAAAATCTGCGAAGGCGCTTTACCTCTCCCGAGGACGACCCCGATGAAGTAGAAGCGGATTGCCATCTCTTTCTTTTGACTGCGACTGAGCATACCTACTACACTGATTTCACCCTGCACAGCATCGGGCTTTACCTATTCCGTATAGGTTTCCACGACTTGTTTTCTCAATTGTTAAGAGAACTGGATGAAAACAGGATCATCCGATTGACCTTTAAGGATTATGCTGAAGTGGCATACGCTTGCTGCAATTTTGGCTTAGACTTTGATGATGACTACCAATATGTGGCGGCTAAAATACACAACCTAAAATTGTTCAGCCTTGATGGGGACTTTGACAGAACAGACCGGAAAAGAAAGACCCCAAAGGAAGCCCTGGAGCTACTCTCTAAATAATTTACCCTGGAATCGCTCTGAATAAGAGTTGTCACTATTGCGCTTAGGGATAACAGCAAAGTCCCAAGGTGTCTTGAGGGAGGATTATCAACCAATTTTAGCAGCCACGAGAAGTCCATCACGAATGGGTAATAAGGTCGTGATGTAAAGAGGGTCTTGGACCAGCATCTGGGTTGCCCCCTTAATCGCTTCGGTTGTGGGGTCCCGCTGAGCGCCGTCCAAAACGCGACCGTGCCAAAGGACATTGTCTATAATGATGATCCCACCGGGTGTCAGTTTGTCTTTGGCAACTTCCACCGCTTCCGGATAACCGTCTTTGTCAATGTCAATAAAGATGCAGTCAAAAGGTCCTTTCATCCGTCGCAGGGTTGCAATCGCCTCGCCGACGGTAAAGGAAACATAACGGTCCAGCCCCATCCGAGAAAGATACTCTCTTGCTCTCCGCGAAAGGGTCTCATCCCAAACCGTGTGATGAACGATGCCCCCACCGTTGTCCCGCACCGCCATCGCAAACCAAGCCGTGGAATAGCCGTAGCCACTTCCCATTTCAAAAACACTTTTTGCCTTCACCAGGCGGGTTAGTAGGTAGCATACTTTACCAGCGGCTTTGCCCACGATCGGAAAACCCGTTATCTCCGCCTCCTTTTCCATCTCCAGGAGAACAGGATCGTTGTGAGATGATATGTTAAGGACATATTGTTGAACCTGATCCCAGTTCACGACCTTCCCTCCTGCAAGTGTCTTTCATAACCCGATAATCCACCGCCTTAATCGGAACAGCATCTTCTCAAAAAAGGACGGATTGATGACCCGGTCCAAGCGGTAAAAGGACGGGCACAGTTTGGCAGCGTGAGCATTAGATCCGCACAGACCGCAGGCGACACAACTGGACTCCACCTGAACGATGGTGTCTCTTCGCAAGGGGTTGGGGCTGGGAACGATGGTCAGGGAGGGGCAGTTATTGAAATGGAGGCAGGAGTGGTCCCCGACGCAGACTAAAGGATCCACACCGAAGCGAGAGTCCACCACCCTTTTTCCTTCTTTCACCCAGACCGTTTTCTCTTTCCTCTCCCTGCGGGACCTCTCCAACATACATTCGCCCCTGGCGATGAGAAAGCGAGGACCCAACTCAAAAAGTTCCCAGGCTTCCTCCAAAAGCCGAACCGTCTTGGCAACATCGTAAGGGTCCACCACCGCCACCCATTGAGCGCCCATTCCTTTAAGGGTCTTTTCAATGTCCAGGTTACTTCTGCCCGAATCATTGCGGCTGCTGGGATTGGGCTGATGACCGGTCATTGCCGTCCAAAAGTTCTCCAAAATCAGAACGACGCAATCTTGCTTGTGATAGAGGGCATTACTGATGCTGGTCGTCAGCGCCTGCGCCCAAAAGGTGCCATCACCGACAATATAGAGGGTTCTTTCCCGAGTCAAGGACGCAGCAGCCAGACTGGACGAAAGGCAAGTCCCCATCCCCGTGACCGGGCTCACCAGGTCCTTTAGGTAGTAGAGAGCCATTATGTAGCAGCCGATATCCAAAACCACTTCCAATCGTGCCTGCGGGTTCTTCTCTTTAAACAACTTGACAGCCGTCAGGACAGCGGGTCGTTCGGGGCAACCGGTGCAAAAGTTAGGTGGGCGCCGAACGACGGGCAGGTCTTCTTCCAGATAAGTCCTCAAATAATTCGCTCGCCTGTTGAGATTAAAAAACTGACGAAACCCTTCTTTCAAGGTATCGGTCGTCAACTCTCCGACGGAGGGGATAAATTCCGACCGATAGAGTCGTCCCTGCCAGCCGATCTTTTGGGCAACAGAGCGAATTTCTTTTTCTAAGAGCGCCGGCTCCCCTTCTTCAACAATCAACACCTCTTTTTTGTCAGCGAGGAAAGAAGCCACCTCTTCCTCCGCCACGGGAAACAGGGCAGACAGACAATAAATCGGAACCGAGAAAGAGATTGGGGGCTCTGCTCCCTCTTCCCCATCCAACGGAACGGGGAAAAATGAAGGTCGGCGACTACTGTCCACTAACCCCAACCGGCTCAGGGCGCGGACACTGGCGTTAAAGAGCAGACCGTGAACGATGATCCCCTTCTCCGAATCGGCGGGATAAATCTGATTAAATCGGTGTTGGACGATAAAACGCTTGGCTCTTGGCAGGCGGTCCGTCCATTTTTCCTCCTCCTGCTTTTGGGTGTAAGGAGGGATCGGAAAGGATGACGGTTCCCTTTGGAGATGGTCCAGCCTCTGAAGAGCGTTAATCGGGGGCGTCTTGTTGTCTCTCGCCCGGAGCCAGCCCTTCATATTGCCGACCCGTGTCCGGACCAAAAAAAGGACCGGCATCTGACAGGTTTCCGAAAGGTCAAAGGACAACCGGACCAGACGGGCGACCTGATTGAGGTCTGCGGGCGGGTCTATGACGGGGGCACCAAAGTTGTAGCCGTAGGGCACTGTCTTTTGAGCCACCAGGGTGCTGTTGGCACCATAGTCCTCACCGACAAAAATGACCACCCCTCCGATGACACCCGATGAGCAGATGTGAGCGAGGGCGTCGGCAGCCACATTGGTTCCGACGACTTTCCAACCGACTCCCCCCCGAACGGGCGCATTAACGGAGATTCGGAGCATCGCCGCCGCCGACGCCTCATTGACATTGTTGGCGACGAAGATGCCCTGAGGCTTGAGGATCGCTTCTTCCGCATCCAAAAAGGCATCCGTCAGGTTAGAAACAGGCGCACCGGGATAGCCTCCGACATAGGAGACGCCGCTTTCCAAGAGGGCTTTCAGGATGGCCAGACAACCGTCCGCCCAGAGGACCTCTCCTTTCCCGTATTTCAACTGTTCTATCTCGTAGTCCGGATATGCTCGTCCCATAGGAACGGCCTCTTGCCTCCTCAGGGGCAACGATTGTGGATAGGTTAGCGGGAATTAGGGACGAAGTCAAGTCGTTTTGGGAAAAATCTTGCTATAGTCTTCAAAGAGGAAGCGTCCGCGGTGGATTGAGATGATAGGGGGATTGGCTAGTAGGCAGAATGGCAGCACCGACTCAAGTTGAAGTCGTCCCCGAAGTGAAAATTGCTCCTCACCCGCCCCGGCTGACCGTCGTCCTGCCGTTGGCTGTCCTGTTCACCATTGCCGGCGGCTGGTGGATGCAGCAGGCGGAAATCGTCGTTCTGGCAACCCAGATCACGGAAGCAATCCCACCCATCCCTGCTCTGGGTGCCCTCCTCTTTCTCCTTTTTTTGACCTGGGCGTTAGCACGGGTAGCCAAGAGGTTTGCCCTAACCCGCCAAGAAGTCCTTTTGATTTTCGCCTTTTGTGCGGTCTCTACCGCTGTGCCCGCCTGTGGGAGTCTGCGGTTCCCCCTGGCACTGACCACTTTCCCGATTTACTACGAGCGGACGGCACCCCAATGGCGCCTTTATCTGATTACGCCTTACATCCCTGACTGGTTGGTGCCCAAGGAGTTTGCCATCATTCGGGATTTATACCTCGGACGGGCTGACGGAAGGGTTCCCTGGAGCGAGTGGACCATCCCGATCATCGTTTTGACGGTCTTTTTCCTTTTCTTTTGGCTCGCCTGTTCGGGCGCTTTAAGCATCTTTGAGAGGCGGTGGCGCGTCCACGAGAGATTGGTTTTCCCCCTTCTTTATTTGCCGATGCGGGCAACGGAGGAGCGTCCCCCCTCCGGTCTGCCCCCCTTTTGGAAGGATCCCCTAATGTGGATCGGTTTCTCCCTTTCGGCTATTTACAACGCAATGAATATGGCGAACGCCTTTAATCCCCTATTTCCCGCTCCCGGCAAGTTTTACAGTTTTGACCAATACCTGACGGCTCCTCCCCTCAATGCGCTGATTCCCCTTCAATTGCACTATCGCCCCGAACTGGTTGGGCTGGGCTATCTAATGTCCACAGAGGTGGCGTTCACTGTTTGGTTTTCCTACTTTCTCTTCAAGTTGGAAAGCCTTGTCGGGCGACTGCTGGGCTGGCAATTTGCCGGCTATCCGTTCCCTCAAGAGCAGGGACTGGGTGCCTATCTGATGACGGCTGTCCTTTTGGTCCTCGCTGCCCGTTGGTATCTTCTGGAATGGCTGAGAAGCCTCTGGAAAGGACAGACTCATCCTGATGAAGCTCTGTCGTCACGGGAAGCCCTAATCTGGCTTTTGGTAGGGTTTACCGGCTGCTCCGCTATCATGATCAAGGCAGGTCTTTTCTGGCCGATTGCGCTCTTTTATTTCGCTTTGACCGTCATCGTCGCGCTCGTTTACGCACGAATCCGTGCGGAAGTCGGCGCTCCAATGGTCTGGTTGTTCCCCTACTATCAACACAAAAAGGTTTTTGAATACACCCTTGGCATTGACCGACTGATGGACCCCGCTTTTGGGGGGGTCCGAAGTATGACGATTTTCTCTGTTTTCACCTTTCTTGCCCGAGGCTACTTTCTTTCCTATACCGGCACCCAATTGGAAAACATCCAATTAGGCGCCTGGACGGGCTATCGGGAAAAGTTATGGGTTCGCTTAAGCGTCGTAGCGGTTCTGGTCGGTCTGCTTGTTGGCTTTTACTTTCACTTAGCCCCTTACTATAGAGGTGGGGCGCTGAATTATCGGGAAGGGGGCATTTGGGGTCACTGGCACGCCAATTATGAGTTCAATAGCATTGTCGCTTGGATCAGTATGCCCGAACCCCCCAATTGGCCCAAGATCCTGGCAACCATTTTGGGAGGGGTTTTGGTCCTTGCTTTGGGTTTTCTGAGATTTAACTACCCCAGTTCTCCCTTTCATCCGCTGGGTTTCGCCATCGCTGGCTCTTACGGTGATCTGGTTTGGTGGCCCTTTTTGATCGTCTGGGTTTGCAAGTTTTTGGTCATCCGATACGGAGGCGGAAGAATCTATCGCCGGACGATCCCCTTCTTTCTGGGCTTCGCTCTCGGGCATTATGTGGTCGCCGGCGTCATCTGGGGTCTCTGGTCAACGACGGGAAAAGCCCCCTTTACCCGCTACGCCGTCTGGTTTGGCTGAAAGATACTGTTTCTGTGGAGGGTGAAGATGAAGCAAGAAATCATCGTTAATTTTCTAAAAGAGACGAACGATGAAGGAGAAAGGCTTTTGCTGGATCCTCAGCAAGTTGGTTCCGCCATCGTTTCCGTTGACGATCCTTTCGTTCTCCACTATCGGGACCGCTGGTGGCTTTTTTTCACCGCGTCAACAGGACAACGCAGCCGTATCGGCTGGATAACCAGCGAGGACACCCGCCACTGGTCCGAACCATCCTTTGGACCAGAGGGTCATAGCCCGTGGATCTTGCGCCATAACGATCTGGACGAACCCTTCCCTAAGATGCGCAGAGGTCTTTTCTGGCTTGTTCTTTCCGGTTCGCTACGCCCTGAAGAGCCCTCAGTCATCCGCCTCTTTTTTTCTGACGATTTGGTGCACTGGCAAACCTTCTCCCCTCCGGTCATCTTGGACCCTTGTGACGGGGACGAGTGGGAACGAAAGGGTCTCCAGACACCCTGCCTGTTAGAGAAAGACGGTCTTTTTTGGCTCTTTTACGCTGGCTGTGATGGTTCTTGCGCCATCGGACTCGCTCATTCCCGAGATTTGGTCCACTGGAGTCGTGATGCTGGTAATCCCCTCATCCAACAGGCGGTCCCTTACCGCCGACCTTCTTTTTATCGGTGGGAGGGCAAATGGTGGCTTCTTCTTGACCAACCGAACGGGTCTGTTGCCATTGTTTCGGACGAACTTAGAGACTGGAAGGATTTGTCTTCCTCCCATTTGATTCCCGATTGTCACAGTTGCTATCTGATGATTGATCAACGGACATTAAGCCTTTTTTATTCCAAAGGTCCTGCAACCGCCCGATCCCTCTATTGCCGAACCCTCTACTTGGGCTGACGAAGGGGGCTAACGATGCAGTGTGTTCGGTGCCAGTCGCCGGACACCAAAGTGATAGATTCCCGCATTGTGGAAGGGGGAAAGGTCGTTCGTAGGCGGCGCCAGTGTCAACGGTGCGGGATTCGCTTCACCACTCACGAACGGATCACCGATCAGCCTGTTCTGGTTGTTAAGAAAGATGGAAGGAAAGAGTTGTTCAATCGGCAGAAGATCGTTTTGGGAATGCTTAAGGCTTGCGAGAAGAGACCAGTCTCTCTGGAACAAGTAGAAGCCATCGCCCAGGAGATAGAGTGGGAAATCCGCCAAAGGGGCAGCCGACAAGTCTCCTCTCGAGAGATTGGCGAGATGGTGATGAACCGCCTCCTTCAGATGGACGATGTCGCTTACATTCGTTTCGCTTCCGTCTACCAGGAATTTGACAGTCTTCGGCACTTCGCCCAAGCCCTGTCCGAGTTGCAAAGAAAAAAGGCACCCCATAGGCTGTCCAAGAGAAAAGGGAGAAAAAAAGGAAGCCGATAGCGTCAGTGGCGGACACTTTTTTCTTATGAATCAAAGGGAGGCGGTAGAACTGGCAGCAATGCACTTTCGTCCGATGAATCGGTGGGTGGGCGATTTTATCCCTTTTTACTGGCAAAATGAGTATCACCTCTTTTATCTTCCACGGGCGCCTGAGGGTCGCCACTGTTGGGGTCATTTGGTCTCTGCCAACTTGATGGATTGGCAAGAACTACCCGACGCCCTCCTTCCCTCCAACGATCCCCAGTCGGCAGACGGTGTCGGTTGTTGGACAGGGTCCGTCCTTCACCACGCTGGCACTTTCCATTGTTTCTATACAGGGTTTAACCCTCAGAACCGGTTTTCGCAGACGATTTGCCGGGCGATTTCCGACGACCTGATCGTCTGGAGGAAAGATTCGGGCAATCCCCTCTTAGTGCCGGATGAACGATGGTATGAACCGTCCGATTGGCGGGATCCTTTTGTCTTTTTTAACGAACGAGAAGGCGAGTTTTGGATGCTGATTTGTGCACGAGACAAGAAAGCACCTTTTGAGCGCCGGGGCTGTGTCGCTTTGGCAACTTCGCCCGATCTAAGTCGTTGGACCGTTAGAGAGCCGCTGTGGTCCGGTCGGGTCTGTTGGGCGTGTGAGTGCCCAGACCTTTTCTTCCTTCAGCATCGCTGGTTCCTAATCTACAGCCACGGGATCACCCGTTATCGCTGGGCGGACCATTTGACGGGACCATGGCAGACCGCCTTTCCCGATAGTTTGGACTCGGAATTTGTCGCCGCTGCCAAGACCCTTTTTGACGGGAATCGGGCGATTTTGTTTGGATGGGTCGGGACTTTGGAAGGAGAAAAGGATTCAGGTCCCCGCCAATGGGGCGGTCATATGGCGCTTCCAAGAGAATTATCGCCTCTGCAAGATGGGGGGTTATCGGTCCGACTTTCCAGCGAATGGCAAAACTGGCATCTCCAGCGATCCGTCCCCCTTCAGTGGGCAGAAGCGGAGAATCGGTGCGGGCACTGGTCGTTGGAAGACGGATGGGCAAAGGCGGACGACGGTGGCGGTGTGTCGGTGCTGAAATGGGACGAAAGCCCCCACTTTGTCCTTTCAGCGGAGGTCGTTGCCCAGGGGCAAGGGGTGGAGTTCGGCTTTTTGTTGCGAATGACCGACGGAAAAGGCTACAAACTGGTTGTTGATCAAAGTCGGATTGCACTAATCCCTTGGTCCTCGTGGGGGGACGGAGAACCCAAATGGTCCCGACCTGCCTTTTGGGAGAGGGGACAACCCATTCCCATCTTTCTTGTCCTTCACGGTTCCATTATTGAGTTCTTCTTAGGCGATCGGATCTCGCTGACCGGACGAATTTATGAACCCCAAAAAGGTTGGAATGCTCTTTACGCTGCCAACGGGACAGTAGAATTCCAGAACATCCGATGGGCACCATTGGATCCCTTGCGCTGATTGGTTGCTGTTTGGGAAAGTGAAGACTACCTGGTCCCGAGGGACGTCAAAAGTCCATCCCTTTTTAGCACGAGGGCTCACGAAGCCTAAAGTCGTCTAGTGTGCGCCTCAGCAGGCAATGGGACAGGGATTATCCCGCATCTACAATTAATGACTAATGGAGTTGCCCAAAGATGCGGTTGATGATCAACGGAGCGGACGTCACCCAATGGTGGGCGCCTGAGGAGGAAGGCAGACAGGTGATCCTTCCTCTGGCTCCCTGGGCAGCAGCACTTGGGCTACAGGTTTACAAGTCGGGGACTCTCCAATCCGTAATGATCTGCAGCAAAGACCAGTGCACTCCCCTCTCCCTTTTATCGGATAAGGAAGAAGGTCTGGAAAAAAGCGGTCAATTTTACGCAACCGTAAGTGCTATGGCGAAGGTTCTGGGAGGACTTTTCCGAGTAACAGACAAAAAGGTGGTGCTGGAAATCCCCGAGGTGCCTTTGCCGGGGACCCTGTCTCTGGGTGATCGGGTGCCCGATGTGACCTGGTATGGCTCGGGCGGGGCGACTTTTGTGCCCGCTGAACTGTGCCGGGGACGCATTGTTGTGGCAAAGGTGACCACACCTTTAGAAATTAAGCAAAGGTTTCTGTGGTGCCTGATCCCGACCATTGAATTTGACAACCTTCCCGAGCAAAGCCTGGCGGACCCATTTGATACCTTTAGCGACCTTTTTGGTCATCATTCTATCGTCGGTCTTGATCCCCAGGCGCGATGGCAGCAAGTGTTTTCGGACTTACAGTCCGCCCAACAGTGGGCAGAGGCTGATGGGGAGAAGGGGCGACCTGAGTGGTATCCGTCCCTAAGGGCCTTGACGATCGGCTGGGTTCAGGCGTTAAGGGATCCCGAGAATGCCTATGGGTGGCTGGCGTTAGCCGAACTACAGAGGACCTATTGCGGTTTGGAGGCTGCTGTGCCAAACTACCAGCAGGCGGCAAAGGCAAAAGGACCAAAGGCCCAATATGGGCAGTGGCGGTGGGGACTGGCGCTTTGGCTGTTAGGAAGGCAGGAAGAAGCCTGGAAAGTCTGGGATAAGAAAGACAATGTGGCAAAAAGTCCCGAACTTTGGGAACTTTTGATGAGCAAAAGGCGTTAAAGGAAGAAGAGAGCGCTTGCCGAATTCCTACCAAACTTAATCAGAGGAGGAGGTCTCGGAAGGGATAATGCGCAATAATAGAGCATATTGGCAAGCGCCCGATCCTCGTGAGTTTGAGGCGACGGTCCTCCCTCTTCGGGAGGAACTGAGACGGGCTGCCCTTCGGCTGACCCAGTCCTATCATTCCGCTGAGGACCTGGTGCAGGAGACTCTTGTCCATGCCTATCAGGGCTTTCCTCGTTTTCAAAAAGGGACCAACCTGAAGGCGTGGCTGATGCGCATTCTCCTTAATCTGTTCATCAGCCAATACCGCCATCAGAAGCGATCGGTCCCGACGGTTTCTTTGGAAGGTCTTTTAGAGGAACTGGAACTGGCAGAGGACGCCACCGGCCTACTGGAAGACCTGCACGAGTCGCCTGAAGAGAAGGTCCTTTCGCGGATTATGGACCACGAGGTTCAAAAGGCTCTGGCTCAAGTTCCTGAAGTTTTCCGGGAACTGGTCCTCCTCTGTGATGTAGAGGGACTGTCTTACGCCGAGGCGGCAGAACGCCTCAAGGTGCCGGTGGGGACCATCCGATCACGCCTCTTTCGGGGTCGGGAGATGCTTAGGCGCTTGCTGTCCGATTATGCTCGCAAGAGGCGCCTGATTTAGCGCCAGAGGTGAATGGATCGGTCCGACACATCTCCACCGGATCATTCTTGCGATTACTGG
Organism: Candidatus Caldisaccharidevorator malaysiensis; assembly: GCA_025057575.1. GTDB lineage: Bacteria > Armatimonadota > Fervidibacteria > Fervidibacterales > Fervidibacteraceae > Caldisaccharidevorator > Caldisaccharidevorator malaysiensis. Next base: position 61,091 of record JANXBO010000006.1, on the reverse strand, counting down.
AGAGAATGGATCAGCGCTCTTGCCGATGGCGAGGGCACCCCGCAAGAGCAGGTGTGTGCCTGGGCTCATTTAAAACGATGTGCGGATTGCCGCCGATTTTACGCCTCCCTAGTCGCCGTTAAGAGGCGGCTGAGAAAAGTTCACTGGTCCCAGTTATGGTCGGAAGCCATCAGGAGCAATGTCCGGCTTCGCCGGTGGGCACTGGTTGCTGTCGGATTGGCTCTGTTGCTTTCCGGTTTAGCCAGCAGTTACCTTGTTCGCCGCTTTTGGCACCCGCCGACGATGACCCCGCTGGTGGCAGCCGCTCTCTACCATCAGCACCGGATCTTTCCCCCGGAAGTGCCCGTGAACCATCACTGTCCCACAGGTTTCGCTTGCCAAGTCCGGTCCGATGTGTTCGTCCGCCCCTTGCCTCAGATGGCTGTCCACACCCTTGGACACCTTCGGGATGTGGGCATCTGTCATTGCAGCGGACGACCGGTCCTCATTTACCGGCTGTCGCACAACGGTCATCTGGTCTTTTTGGTCCTCTTCAACACCGACCACTTACCGATAGAACCCGAACCGGCAGGGCATCTAATGTTCGCTGGCAGAAGGGTCTCCTGCTCCATCGTTTCGGGGCTTCACATTCTTTTTTGGAGGAGCGGGCAGCAGGGAGAAGGAATCATCGTTCCTCAGGGTAGGATAAATCCTTTCCTTTTGATGGCGAAAATTCCCGAGAGTCATCAGGCGGATGGACCTTAAGAGGCTGTCGGTTGTCCTACCCGCTTACAACGAGTCGGAAAACATCGTCACCCTTCTTCGCGAAATTGCCCTGATAGCGCCGACGCTCGGTTTGGCGGTAGAAGTGATCGTCGTGGACGATGGGAGCGATGATGGCACATCGGCTTCCGTCTCATCTGTTGTTGACGGGCTTCTCAGCAGCATAGAGACGATAGTTCTTATCCGCCTAAACCGCCGCTGTGGACAGACGATGGCGACGACGGTTGGGCTCGCTTATGCCACGGGGGAAGCGGTCGTCATAATGGACGCCGACGGTCAGAATGACCCTGCCGACATCCCCACTCTGGTCGCCCTATTCAAAGAAGGCTACGATCTGGTGTGCGGTTGGCGGAAAGACAGAAAAGACGCGCGACTCAAAAAAGTGTTGCCGTCCAAGATTGCTAACCGACTGATTGCCTCTTTAACAGGCGTGCCGGTAAGAGATTTAGGTTGCTCCCTCCGAGTCTACCGGCGCTGGCTGGTGGAGCGACTGTTGGAGCACGGGTTTCATCACCGCTATCTGCCGATTTTCTGCTCTGCCCTTGGTGCTCGGATGACCGAGGTGCCCGTTCATCACCGCCCCCGCCTTAGAGGGCATTCCAAATATGGGCTGAGCCGCATTTTTTCTGTTCTTAAGGACTTACCTTTCCTCGTCGCCTTGTCCCGGCTCCCGACCCCATCAGTGGTTGACAGGGTCCTCGTTGGGCTTAGCGGTGCGTTCTTCGTTAGTGCGGGCACCCTTGCCGCCTTTTTGGGACTCAGCCTCATTGGCGTCGGATTGGCAATTGTGTCGTTTCTGCTGGGGGTGGCTACTTTCTTGGTTTGGCGGCGAGTCAGAAAATGGTGGCAACCGTTGGGGCGCCGGTCTTTGACTGATGTGGTGGCAGAGATCCGACAGTTCACGGGGGTCTCAGCATCTTAAATGATCGCCATTGGACGCGCTGTGAAGAGTTACGCTTCCCTGGTCAAAATAGAACACGCTCTCTTCGCCCTGCCCTTCGCTCTAACCAGTAGTTGGGTCTGCTGTCGGGGTGCTCCGCCTCTGGACAAACTGGGCTGGATCGTTCTCGCCGTCTTGTCCGCTCGTTCGGCAGCGATGGCATTTAATCGGATTGTGGACCTTCCCTTTGATCGTCTCAACCCCAGGACAGCCCAAAGGGACTTGCCGACGGGGCGGCTGACGGTGGGACAGGCAGGCGCTCTTGTCGTCTTTTCTGCCCTTATTTTTTTCTTTTCTGCCTACCAACTGAACCGGTTAGCGTTTCTCCTTTCGTTCCCTGCTCTGGCGTGGCTATTGGGCTATTCCTTCAGCAAAAGGTTCACCATCTTGTCCCACTTGTGGCTGGGGACCTGCCTGGGGTTGGCACCGGTGGGGGCGTGGGTCGGTTTGAAGGGCGAAATCGGTGTCCCGTCCTTGTGGCTGATGGCTGCCGTCACGTTTTGGGTGACTGGGTTTGACATCCTGTATGCGACTTTGGACATTGCCTTTGACCGAAAAACGGGTCTGTTCTCGTTGCCCGCACGAATGGGGCTGGTCCCGTCCCTCTGGGTCGCCCGCATCAGTCACTTTCTTTTTGTCGTCTGCCTGACCCTTTTCGGGCTATGGTCGGGGCTCTCCTTGTTGTTCTGGATCGGTTTTCTTATCTCCTCGGCTCTTATCCTAATAGAGCACTGGGTCGCTGATCCAGCAGACCCGATCAGAATCAACACGGCGTTTTTCACCGTTAATGCCATCGTCAGCAGCGTCATTTTCTTTTTTACGGTCTTAGACATTCATCTGTAAAATGGTGCGAAAGTGATCACCTCCGACTTTGATCATTGACTTACGATAACTGCTTTTGCATAATCAAACGCGAATAGTGCTCGAAAGCCGCTAACAACAAAGAGGTAGCCAGATGGAAACCTTATTCATTGCACCCAATTTGTGGACGATTGCCGAAAAGGTAGAGAAAGGAGAGCGCCTGACGGCAGAGGAGGGAATTCGTCTTTATCAAGAGACGAATCTGGCTGCGGTCGGCTTTTTGGCTGATAGGGTGCGACGGCGCCTTCATTCCGACATCGCCTACTATGTCGTCAATTTGCACCTCAGTTACAGCAATGTATGCTTTGCCGGTTGCCCGTTCTGCGCATTCGGCAAGTTCCCTGATGATCCCGATGCTTTTGAATACGATGTGGACGGCTACTTAAGGCAATTGGAACGGATGATGTGGGATCGGGTGACAGAGGTTCACATTGTTGGGGGTCTGCACCCCGATCTGCCCTTTGACTATTACCTGAATTTGGTGCGCGCTGTCAAGGATGCATATCCGACGATCCATCTAAAAGCGTTCACGGCTGTGGAGGTCCAGTATTTCAGTGAGTTGTCGGGCTATTCGGTGGAAAAAGTTCTGGAAAAGTTAAAGGAGGCGGGTTTGGACGCCTTGCCGGGAGGTGGTGCGGAAGTGCTTTCGGACCGCCTTCATCGGATTCTGTTCCCCAAGAAAGCATCCCCTCAGCAGTGGCTGAATGTCCATCGGACCGCCCATCGGATGGGGATTCCCAGCAATGCGACTCTCCTCTATGGTCATATAGAAATTATTGAAGAGAAGGTCCATCATTTAGACCAGTTGCGCCGCCTTCAGGATGAAACAGGGGGATTTTTGTGCTATATTCCCTTAGCCTACCATCCGGAGAACACCCAACTGGGAGGTCGGCGGACGACAGGAGTGGCGGACCTTAGGGAAGTGGCTGTTGCCCGTCTGATGCTGGATAATTTTCCTCACATTAAGGCTTACTGGATTTCCCTCCAACCCAAATTGGCTCAGGTCGCTCTAAGTTTTGGTGCCGACGATATGGACGGGACAGTGGTGAACGAAAAAATCTTTCATATGGCGGGGGCACCTAGCCCTAACCAATTGACGGAAGACGAATTGCGCAAGATGGCGCAAGAGGCAGGTTTCCGACCAGTCCGGAGAAACTCTCATTATCAACCTTTGGAGGAGCCGGCTGCAATTTCATAGTGCGGGAGGTAAGAGCCAATGTCCCTTTTGGGAAGGCTAAGAAGCGCCGGAGACGGGGAAGAGAAGAAAGCGGAAGGTGCCACTCCCAACAATGCTGTTGGCGGACCGACGACGAAACGCCCGTCGGCGAGTGTTGTAGGGCTGGACTTGAGAAAACTCGTCAGCCTTAGGGACAAACTAACGCCGACTATCCTCAATGCGTTGCCTCCCAATGCAGAAGAACTGGGTCCCGTCGCATTAAGAAACCTTGTAGAGGCGGCTCTAAACGAGGAACTGCTCAAAGAAGAAATCCCTCTCGTGCCCGAAGAGAGGAGATTTTTGACAGAGGAACTGATCAGCGAGGTTCGGGGGCTGGGTCCCCTGGACCGGCATCTCAACGACCCGATGGTCAGCCGCATCGTCGTCAATGGTCCTTACGAGGTGTGGATAGAAAAATTGGGTCAGACCCAGAGATGCGAGTTTACTTTTATGGATGAAGTTCATCTGAACCGCATCATTGCAAGGATCGCCCAACTGTTAGAAGCAAGGATTGATCAGAGAGTGCCGATGTTAGACAGGATCTTGCCGGGCGGGGGAAGGGTCCGTGCCAAAGTGCCGCCTCTCGTTCCGACAGGGACCTTAGCGATTGACAAAGGTCCGGAAAATCCGTTTCAAGCCCTCCTTCAGGGTCAGGAGAAGCATAAATGGCGACAGGACACTTTGGAAGATTTGCGACTGACCCTCCAAGAGAAATTGATGGTGGACATTGAAAAAGACCCGGAAATCGTTCGGGATCGGGAACGATTGACCCGCCTTTTGGAAGAAGCCTTTGAAGCGGAAGCGAGCAGCCGAAAAATCGCCCTTTCCCGATTAGAAAGGACCCAACTGCAGGTGCAGGTAATGAATGAGATATTGGGATTGGGTCCTTTGGAACCTCTGTTGAGAGACCCAGAAATAACGGAGATAATGGTCAACGGACCCGATCAGGTCTATGTAGAAAGGCGAGGGAAGGTGACTCCAGCAGGGATTCGGTTTCGGGACAACGAACATATCATGAGGATCATTGAAAGGATCCTCTTACCGCTCGGCAAGAGAGTGGACGAGCGGGTCCCAATGGTGGACGCCCGTCTCTTTGATGGCAGCCGGGTCAACATCGTGATTCCTCCCGTTGCTCTGAACGGTCCGGTGGTCACCATTCGCAAGTTCGCTCGCGAGCCATTCACGGTGCAAGACCTGATTAGTTTCGGAACCTTTACCCCAGAAGTCGCCCAGTTCTTCCAAGCAGCCGTTCAAGGAAGGCTGAACATAATCGTATCAGGGGGAACCGGTTCGGGCAAGACGACGACCCTTAATGTGCTGTCGTCGTTTATCCCCAACGATGAACGGATCGTTACCATCGAAGATACCGCAGAGTTACAACTGCGACAGGAGCACGTCGTCCGCCTGGAAGCCCGCCCGCCCAATATAGAGGGGGCGGGAGAAGTCACGATTCGCGATCTTGTCAGAAACGCGTTGAGGATGAGACCCGACCGGATCATTGTCGGTGAATGTAGGGGTGGCGAAGCCTTTGATATGCTGCAAGCAATGAACACGGGTCACGAGGGCGGGATGACGACCATCCACGCCAACAATCCCCGAGAAGCCCTCGCAAGACTGTCCAATATGGTGTTGATGGCGGAAATGGACCTGCCCCTGCGAGCCGTCAGAGAACAGATTGCGGGGGGTCTGGATCTGATCATTCATCAACAGCGGATGAGAGATGGCACCCGACGTGTGACCCAAGTGTCTGAGATTACCGGAATGGAGGGCGATACCATTCTTTTACAGGATATCTTCGTCTTCCATCAGACCGGTCAGGATCCCTTTGGGCGTATTGAGGGAAGGTTGGTCCCAACCGGCATTAGACCAAAATGCTACGAACGGATCTTGGAGCGTGGCGGAAGGCTTTCTCTGAGTGTTTTCCAGATTTCATAGGACGGGATGACCTTGGGGGGGATGGAATTATTACTGTTGGGAACGGTCCTTTTATGGATGGCAACGGTGGTTTGGAGTTTGTACCGGTTCTGGACGACAGCCAGCCAGGTTCCGGAAGCGCGGGTCCGCAGGGCTCTGCAAGCCGAAGAAGAGGTAGAGGTCCCTCCCCGAAGCCGACCCCTGGGAAGGTTTTCCAGCCTGGATGAGGAGTGGGAGAAACAGGAACGGCAGGCATCCCAACCTCTCTTGCCCACGGTCAGCCGCTTTTTGGAGGGAAGAAAATGGATGACGGCGCTGGCAGTGCAGCTGCAAAGAGCCCGGCTGAAGGTGGAACCGACCACTTTGCTGGTGACTGTGATCTTCGGATCCGTCATCCTCTTTACTTTGACGGCTATTTTGTTAAGCATCTACGATCCCGTCAGCGGCATTTTTAGCCGGGTCCTGTTTGCTGGTGCTGTGGCTGCCTCGGTGCCGCTCGGTTTCTTTTTCTACCTGAGAATCGCCCAGCGACAGTTTTTAAGGAGCATTGATCTGGTGCTCCCGGACACGTTGGCGTTAATGGCGAACATCCTTCGTTCGGGCATCGGTTTTCAGCAGGCTCTTGAAATCGCCTCGCAGGAAGGGCTCTCGCCCCTTCGGGAGGAACTGGGGCAAGTTTTCCGAGAGATGAGTGTGGGCGCGACGATGGAAGAAGCCCTGGAAAAACTGTTGCAGAGGGTTCCCAGCCAGGAACTGGGCTTAGTGGTGACTGCCGTCTTGGTTCAGAGGGAAGTGGGGGGAAGCTTGGCAAAGATTTTTGAGACCGCATCCAACACGATCCGAGCCCGGCTTCGGCTGAACGACGAAATGAAGGCTCTCACAGCGCCAGGACGCTTTAGCGCTGCCTTTCTAACGGCTCTTCCCATTTTCGTTGTCGCCGCTGTTAACTTTGTGACCTACCAGATGGGAGGGGATGCCTGGTCAACGCCTATGCTCCGCCACCCGCTGGGTCTGTGGGCGATTGCTCTCTCGCTCTTGCTACTTGGCGGTGGCGCTTATTGGATTTCCTTGGTTCTGAAGGTGGAGGGGTAAAGTCTGAGACGATCAACACCGCTAGAACGACTGATGCAAGAAGCCCAGGGCCGATCCACCCCTGGGGGGCAGGTAACGACCACTGGTTTTCAACAACTTTTGTCAGTTTTAGGTCGGCTGCTTCCTCAACCGTTGCGCTTAGCCGGTAGACCTTTGATCCATCGCGCTGGGGTTGCTGGCAAAGTTTCGCTTGAAGAACTGGCGGGTATGCGGGTGCTGAGCCTTTTAACCTTGGGAGGCGGGGGGACTTTTTTGAGCCTCTGGGTTTTAAGGGCTAATGCGGTTGAACCACCCGCCACCTATGTCTTCATCCTTGCGGCGCTTTTTTTTCCGGTCATTGGCTTTGAAGCCCCTGCTATTTACCTTCGGAGCGTCGCCTCGTCCCGTCGGCGGCAGGTTTTGCGTTCCCTGCCCGATTTTGTTGACCTTTTGGCGACGTCCGTGGAAGCCGGCTTAGCCTTGGATGCAGCCGTTGACCGAGTCGTCCGCCGCTTCCCTGGTCCGTTGGCTGATGAGTTTCGTCGCTACTTGTGGGAGGTTCAAATCGGTCGGTCCCGCAATGAAGCACTCCTGGGAATTGCCGAAAGAACGGATGTAGAAGATGTCCGACTCATTGCTGCTGCCCTGGGTCAGGCAGAGTTGATGGGGATTCCCGTCGCTGATGTTTTGAGGACTCAAGCGGAAGACCTTCGGTTGCGGCGTCTTCAGCGGGTTCGGGAGCAAGCGATGCGGGCACCCGTTCGGATGGTCCTCCCCCTGGCTCTCTGTTTCTGCCCTGTCCTGTTCATCCTCCTTTTTACACCCCTTCTGATCCGCCTCCTGGAAGCAGGGATCAATCCCGGTGGTTAGTGTTGAGACGATCCGTCTTGCCTGCTCCCTGATCACTCTGATGTGGCTGGCAAGAATTGAGAACAAGACCAAGCAGACGGTCCTGTGCACCGACTGTATCATCGCCGATGGCTTTGTTGCCCGGACCATCGGGCTAATGGGACGATCTTATTTCCCAGACGGCGCCGGGCTCCTCCTTTTGCCGGCAAAAGGCGGGATTCACACCTTTTTTATGAAATTTCCTATTGATGCTGCTTATTTGGACACGGACCTAACAGTCGTTGCTGTTAAAGAAAGTTTGCCACCTTGGAAACTTTGGCTCCCCCGCTCCCCCAGCGCCTTCGCCGTTTTGGAAGTTCCTTCCGGCACCCTTGCCCGAACCCAAACGACCGCTGGGGACCTGTTAAGGGTCACCCTCATTCGTTGGATTCGCCGATTCCTCCCGCCTCCTGCTGGACTTTTGCCCAGACTTCAGGGACAAGGGTGATGTGCTGTTCTTTGAGGACCTTTTCGTCCACCGGTGTTGGTGCTCCGGTCAGGGGGTCCGCCATCGTGCTCGTCTTGGGAAAGGCAATGACTTCCCGAATATTCAGATACGGCAACCCGCTATCTGGATCCGTCTGTTCGGCATCGCAAAGGACCGCCAGGATCCGGTCCAGCCCCAGCGCAATCCCCCCGTGAGGGGGCGCCCCGTATTCAAAAGCCTCTAAGAGAAAGCCGAATTTCCGTTTGGCTTCTTCTCTGGGAAGTTCAATCGCCCGAAAAACCAACTCCTGCAACGATCGGTCGTGAATCCGGATGCTCCCGCCACCAATCTCGTAGCCGTTAAGGACGATGTCGTAAGCATAGGCGCGGACCCTTCGGAGGGGATGGTCGGGGCTTCCTTTCTTCTCCCCCCGACCCGTCTCCAGCATCCGGACCCCTTCTTCCAACAACGGAATGTCCTCAGGGAACGGTGAGGTAAAAGGATGGTGAAGAGGCACATAGCGCTCTTCACGAGCATCCCACTCTAAGAGGGGACGATCAACGATCCACAGAAACGCTAATTCCTGACTACATCGTTCGGGAACGAGTTTCCGATGCCGGGCTAATTTGAGGCGGAGCAAGCCGACAGCCTCTTCCACTCGGTCGGCTTGGTCGGCGACCAAAAGGATCCACCCCGGTCGCTCGCTGCCAAAACGAGATGCCAATGCTTCTTTCTCCTTTTCCGTTAAAAACCGGGCAACGAGGGACTCTTGCTGGCGGTCACCGATGGGAATGGTCGCCAATCCTTTGGCACCCGCCCGTTTGGTCAACTCGGTCAATTCCGCCAAGTCCTTCCGACCAAGCGTCTCCAGTCCAGGAACGAAGAGTCCCCTTATGATCCCCCCTTCCCGAACCGTGTCGGAAAAAGCGCGAAAGGAACTTTCTTTCAAAATGTCCGTAACATCCTCAACCAAGAGACCAAACCGTATGTCAGGCTTGTCGCTGCCGTAGCGGGTCATTGCCTCCTGATAGGACATCTTCAGAAACGGGGTGGGAATGTCCCGACCGGCTGCCACTTTCAAGGCATAAGACAAAAGACCTTCTACAAGTTCGTAAATATCGTCGGCCGTAACAAAACTCATTTCAACGTCAATTTGGGTAAACTCGGGCTGGCGATCGGCTCTAGGGTCCTCATCCCGCAGGCAGCGGGCAATCTGGAAATACTTCTCCACGCCAGCGACCATCAATAGTTGCTTGGCAATCTGAGGGGACTGCGGTAGGACAAAGAACCGTCCCGGATGAAGGCGAGAGGGGACGAGAAACTCTCGGGCTCCTTCCGGGGTATGCTTCCACAGAATCGGGGTCTCCACCTCCCAAAAGCCCTGCTGGTCCATAAAGTCACGGACTGCCTTGGTAAAACGGTGCCGTAACTCCAATGCCTGCCGCATCGCCGGTCGGCGCAGGTCCAGATAGCGATACTTAAGCCTTAAAATCTCATCCACACCCTTGACATCGTCCCTAACAGGAAACGGCAAGGGACTGGCGGGGTTGAGAACCGTTGCCTCTTGCGCACGAACCTCTATCTCACCCGTTGCCAGTCGGGGATTTTCGGTCCCTGGTGGACGCCGGTGCACCACTCCCGACACCTTCAAAACCCATTCACTGCCCACTTCCCGGGCAAGAGTTGCCACCTCCTGTCCACATTCTCTTGGGTCAAAGACGACCTGGACAATGCCCGAACGATCGCGCAAATCTATGAAGGTCACGCCGCCGTGGTCTCGCTTCCGTTGCACCCAGCCACAGAGGACAACCTGATTGCCGATCTCCTTTCCCGTTAGCCCGCCACAGGGGTGACTCTTGAGCACGGTCTCTCCTCTCCTTTTTCGGGGACTGTTCTATCGCAATGAGGGGTCCCGCTGACCGAGTATGTAAGCCGTTATCTTTGCAACGGCATCGCCGAATGCAACGGTCCACTGACGATGCTCTACCATATCCCGGACCGTTAGAAAGTTTCGGGTCAGTTCGTCATCCCCGATGATGATCACCAGGCGGGCTCTTCGTTTATGCGCCTGGCGCATTTGTCCCTTCAGGCTGCGCAATTCTTCAGTGCCGGTCGGGTTTTTAGGCTCCGAATAGTCCATATCGGCAGCAATCTTCTTCTTCCTTAAGGCGGACAGGAGTTTGACGCCTTCTTTTTGTGCTGCCTTCGTCAGGGGAGCAACAAACACGTCAATCACAGCGGACTGCTCTTGCTCGTTGGGGGTCGGCACCATCGCCAGAAGAACTCTTTCAATGCCACAACCAAAGCCAACGCCAGGAGTCGCTGGTCCCCCCAATTCCTCTATAAGCCCGTCATATCGTCCGCCGCCCAAAATCGTATTTTGGGCCCCCAAACCCATATGCCGAAACTCAAAGACCGTCCGTTGGTAATAGTCCAGACCCCTGACCAGATGCCCATCAATTTCAAAGGGGATTCCCATCCCGCTCAGGTGATCCTGAAGTCGGGAAAAGTGGTCTTGGCAGGCAGGGCACAAATACTCCCAACTTTTGGGAGCCTTTCGGGCGACCGGCTGGCAGGTCTCCTCCTTACAGTCCAAAATCCGAAGGGGATTGGACTGGAGTCGCCGTCGGCAGTCCTTGCAAAGGAGGCTTTCTTTTTGCCAGAAATAATTGAGAAGGTCTTGGCGGTAACGGGGGCGACACTCCGGCTGGAGGCAGCCGATGCTGTTGAGAAAAACCGATAAGCCCTCAATGTGGCAATCGTTCAAAAAATTCCAACCCAGGTCTATCACCTCAGCGTCCAAAGCCGGATCCCCACTGCCAAGCGCCTCTACACCACATTGGTGATGCTGCCGGAGCCGTCCCGCTTGAGGTCGTTCGTAGCGAAAAATGGCGGCGACATAAAAAAGTTTGACCAGGGACTGACGGGAAAGGAGCCCGTTTTCCAAGACGGCACGGGCAACGGGCGCCGTCCCCTCCGGTCGCAAGACCCATTCCTCTTTTTCTTTTTGTTCTGGTCGCCCCTCATCGGCTTTCGGAGGACCGACCCGAAACATTTGCTTCTCTACGATGTCCGTAGCATCCCCGACGGTCCGTTCAAAGAGAGCACGAGATTCAAAGGCAGGGGTGCGCACTTCCCAATAACCATACAGACCGCACCAGTGACGAAACTTTTCCTCTACCGTTCGCCACCGAGAGACCTGATCGGGCAAAATGTCTTGGGTCCCTCGGGGTCGGCGAAAGACCTCTCGCATCAGCCGTCTTCCCCTCCGAATCGGTGTGCTAACTCTGGATCCGTAACCCGGATGATAACGGCACCGGGGTCCTGATCCTTTGGTAGGTCCTTTTTTTTCAATATCTGCCAATATTCTGATGCGCCTCAAAGGTGTGGTCTGTTGGCAAATCGGCTCAAACTCAATTGAGGGGCGGATGATGGGGATGATTATCTTGAGGGAGGTGACCGTCCGCTACGAGGACGGCACCGTCGCCTTGGACAATGTCAACCTAACGGTAGAAAAAAGTGAGTTTGCCTTCGTGGTCGGTCCAACGGGAGCCGGCAAGAGCAGCCTGTTCAAGGTCCTGATTAGGGAGATTGTGCCCAGTCACGGCACGGTTTTCGTTGCCGGTTACGATTTGACCCGTATGAAACCGTCCCAGGCACCCTACTTGAGGAGACTGGTCGGAACTGTTTTTCAGGATATTTTGCTGTTACCAGAAAGGACCGTCTGGGAAAATGTGGCGTTTGCCTTACGGGCAACGGGAGTCGCCAGTTCCGAGGATAAGAGGGAAGTGCCCAGAGCCTTAGCAATGGTGGACCTGTTGGACAAAGCAAAAGCCTTCCCCTGGCAATTGTCGGGTGGGGAAAAGCAGAAAGTTGCCCTGGCAAGAGCCTTGGTCATCAACCCTCTCATCCTTTTGGCGGACGAACCCACAGGCAATTTGGATTCTCAGTCATCGCGGGAAGTGATGGAACTACTCCTTCGGGTCAATCGGCAGGGGACGACGGTCCTAATGGCGACCCACGATCCCTTCCTGGTCGGTTCCTATCGCAAAAGGGTTATAGAGTTAAATTCCGGCAAGATCGTTCGCGATTATATGCCCGGGGTGTCCTAAAGTGGGCTGGATTAGCCTCTTTGCCTTCTTTTTGGAAGAAGCCTGGGTCAATTTGCGCCGCCATCTTGTCGCTTCGCTGGCAACGGTCAGCACGGTAGCGTTGACCGTCGGACTGTGGACCAGTTTCACGTCCGCTTCCAAAGGTTTGGAAACTCTTTTAGCCTGGGAAGGAAAAAAACTGACCGAACTAAGGGTCGGTTTGAAATTGTGGGTGAAAGAAGAACAGGCGAAGCAAGTCGTGGAGAAGGTCCAAAAGTTACCTTTCGTTGAACAAGTGCGATTCGTTCATAAAAACGAAGCACTCAAGCAGATGGAACGGGCTTACGGAAACGCGGTGCCCTTTCAGGAACTCATCGGTCACAATCCGTTGCCTCACTCCCTTGAGGTCGTTTGCCGATCCCCTGAATGGGTGACCCAGTGCCAAAAGGTCTTAAAAACCTTCCCTGAGGTGGACTGGATCGGTCACCATCCCGAAGCCGTAGAGAGATTTCTGGCGATCGTCAACGGCGTGAAGGTGACGGGAGCCGCTCTCTCCTTGGTCCTCGCCCTTGTGGCTTTTGCCTTGATTCACAATGACATCCAGATCACTGTTTACGGAAGGCGCAATGAAATCCGCATTATGCAGTTAGTCGGGGCAACAGCCTGGACCGTTCGCGGTCCCCTAATTATGGAAGGGGTTCTTTACGGCATTTTTGGTTCCCTTTTGGCCGTCGCCATTCTCGGGTCCCTAATGCGGATTCTGTCCGAGAGAGTGCCGACGGGGTTCGCCCAAGGTCTCTTGCACGCTTGCCAACTAGACTCAATGACCGTTATGACCGTCCTTGGACTTGGTCTTCTATTAGCTGGAACCAGTGCGTTGATTGCCTCTATCCGATTGGTTCGGGTCGTCTGATTTTTGGTGGCTGTTGCGAGAGAAAAAGCCTTTGGGGAAAAGACGAACGATGAAACCAAACGGTCTGCACGAGCGAATTATCGTGGCTTTAGATTACGATGACCGAGGCAAAGCCCTTCATCTATTGGACAAAATAGAAATGGTCCGGTTTGTCAAGATCGGTCCCAGACTCCTGGCAGCAACGGACTGGAGCATTCTGAGGGAGGCAGCAGACAGAGGCAAGGAAATTTTTCTGGACCTGAAACTCCACGACATTCCGTCCACGGTCGCTGGGACGATCGCCAACCTCAGTCGGTTCCCCATCTTCTCACTCAGCGTCCACGCAGCCAGTGGCTCGGCGACTTTGAAGGCTGCCGTCCAAAAGTCCCGATCGTTGTCCCGACCGATTCATATATGGGCAGTAACCCTTTTGACCAGTTTCCGTGATGAGACGGCTGCCGATGAGTTGATGTTAGCAGGAAGCCCGTCCGAGTATGTCCAACATCTGGCTTTACTGGCTCGTTACTGCGGCGCTGACGGGGTCATTAGCCCGGCGGATCAGGTTGCCCGAATTAAGGAGACTTGTGGACAGGATTTCATCGTTGTGGTCCCTGGGGTGCGCCCAGCCGGCTGGGAACCTCACGATCAACAGCGTTCGTCCACACCCGCCCGGGCTATTGAAGCGGGTGCCGACTTCTTGGTCATCGGAAGGGCGATTACCGCTTCTTCCGACCCCGCTGCCTCCTTTTTTCAGATTGTGGAAGAAATCAATGATGCCCTCGGAAAAACAGGTTAGAAAAAAGTGCGATGAGTAGAAAAATATCCCTGACCGACAAGGAGCCTTTTGTCTGTTGGTGCAGTCCCATTCCCCTGAAACATGTTCCGAACGATCGGGGGTTCCTGTTGCCTCAACTAACCCCAAACGATCTCCAGGAGGTTATTAGGAGATTAAGACAAGGCAGCAGACTCTTGCAGGCGACTCCTGTTGCAACAATTCTTCAACTCATAGACCAATGGGCGAGACATTTGGAGAGGTCCGTGTCCGCCTTAGACAGCCCTCTTGTCCGCCAATTAGCAGTTAGGATGTCTTTGCCAGAGATAGCGGTTCGGCAGATCCTGCACCACCAGTTCCGATCCCTGACAGCCGATGCGTTATGGCAACTACTGGAAGAAATAATCGGTGATCCTTCGGTTTTAGATGAGGGCCCGATAGGGACTCAACAAAGGATAAGAGCGAAGGGTCCTGACCTAACCTTATTGATCCTGCCGTCCAATGTCCCCGGCGTTGGCATCTGGGATCTGGTGTTTTGCCTCTTGTGTAAGTCGGCGGTCCTGTTGAAGCCGTCTGTTCGGGAGCCCTTCCTGATCGTAATCGCTGCTCAAAGCCTGTGTGCGACTGACCCCGTCTTTGCCACCTCAGTAGCGGCATTACCCTGGTCTGCCGACGGAGAGGAACTGACTGCTTTGGCTCTTCGCAATGTGGACGCTGTCGTCGCCTACGGCAACGAACTGACGCAGGATTTCGTCCAAAAAAACACCCCCCCGTCGGTCCATCTGATCAAGCGGGGACCAAAGTTCAGCATTGCCCTGATCGGCAAGAGCGCCGTCTCGCCGATTACCGCCAGTCTGTTAGCCCGAGACTTGGTTCTCCTGGACCAGCGAGGGTGCCTATCTCCGGCAGTCTGTTTTATTGAAGGTGCCGATGGTGCCGAGAGGCTATCGCTTCTCCTCACCGACGCCCTTCGGTCCTTTAACAACGATTATCCTGTTGCTCTGACGGTGTCCTACCGGTCGGCTGTAGGGCAACTTCGGCTGAGCGCCTTGGCTGCTGGTGCTCGGGTCTTGGGAAGCCCAGCAGACGGCTGGCTGGTCATCGTTTGGAATGAAACGACCCCCTTTTGGTCCGATCTGTTGACAACGGTCCGGGCGCTCCATATCGTTCCGGTGCAACGCCTGGAAGATGTTATTGAGTTGCTAAAGGGTTTCAAGGGAAAAATTCAAGCCGCCGCCCTTGCCACTGAGTTTGAGCACGCTCAGCGCTTAGCGATTGCTCTCGCTCACTTGGGCATTAGCCGAATCTGCTCTGTCGGAAACCTTCAGTTCCCACCTCTGACTTGGGAGCAGGATGGACGCCATCTCATCAGGGAACTGGTTGGCTGGTGTCAAGTGGAGCCCCTCGCCATTACAAAAGCCGATGGTGGCTGGGTGGAAGTTTTTCGGGGTCCGGATCAACAAACTCATCTTATTCGCAGTTTGCTGGAGAGTCAGGGGATTCCCAGCACCATCACCTATACCTCTTCTCAGGCGAGTTATGGGGAAGTGGAAGCGGTCCTTCTCGTTCCACCGTTCGCTACTGGGGAAGCCTGGTCCCTCGTCCAAGAAGAGTTTGCTGAAATGACGGGACGGCAAGAGGAGATGGGGAAGGCTGAAGCCACCTAACGATTGGAATGGCAAGTTTTTGCGATATCTGGCCCAGACCTCGGCAACACCATTGGGGCTGCAGATTGAGGACGCCTCTGGATGCTGGTTGACCGATCATAAGGGAAGACGCTTTCTTGACCTGATCGCAGGGATTGCGGTGAACAGTATCGGTCATC
Organism: Candidatus Caldisaccharidevorator malaysiensis; assembly: GCA_025057575.1. GTDB lineage: Bacteria > Armatimonadota > Fervidibacteria > Fervidibacterales > Fervidibacteraceae > Caldisaccharidevorator > Caldisaccharidevorator malaysiensis. The sequence continues at coordinate 45,432 of JANXBO010000006.1, read as the reverse complement.
GCCATCCCGCCGTTTTTAAAGCCGTTCAGGCTCAGTTAGATCGCTACTGGCATGCCAATGTTTACGGAGAATTTGTTTTAGCCAGTCAGGTGAGTTTGGCGGAAAAACTGTGTCAAATCGTTGCCCAGGCACAGACACGGGCAACCAACAAAGAATCCCCACCCCTTCAGTTTTATCCCACTAACAGCGGAACCGAAGCCAATGAGGGCGCTCTTAAGTTAGCAAGGAAGTATACAGGGCGGAAAAAATTTGTGGCTTTTCATAATAGTTACCACGGAGACACCTTTGGATCCCTCTCCGTGACGGGTCGCGATGTGTATCGGAAGCCCTTTGAACCTCTGCTCGCCGATGTTGTTTTTCTGAACTATGGTGATTTGTCGGGATTAGATCAAGTGGACGAGGAAACGGCTGCGGTGATTGCTGAACCCATTCAGGGTGAGGCAGGGATCATTGTTCCTCCTGACGGCTTCTTTGCAACAGTTCGAAAGGCGTGCGACCGATCGGGTGCTGTGCTCATTTTGGACGAGATACAGACGGGCTTTGGTCGGACCGGCAAATGGTTTGCTTTTGAACACTGGGGTGTGGCGCCGGACATTGTGACCGTTGGCAAAGCCCTCGGCGGTGGCTTTCCCATAAGCGGTTTCCTTGCCCCTCTCTCCATTATGGAGACCCTTTCCCGAGACCCGCCCCTCTGCCACGTCACCACCTTTGGAGGACATCCCGTAGCGTCGGCAGCCGCCGCAGCAGCCCTTGAGGTCCTGAAGTCCTTTCAATTGCCCGAGCGGGCAGCGCAAATTGGATGCCTCTTGAAACAGAGATTGCATCTTCTAAAACGGACCTTTCCGGACTTAATTGCGGATGTAAGAGGACTGGGAGCAATGTGGGGGATTGAGTTTAGCCGTCACGAAATTTGCGATGCCTTCGTCCGTTTGGCACTGAAACACCATCTGATCGTTTGTCGCACCCTTCACGGAAGGCCCGTCATCAGGCTTTCCCCGCCCCTAATTATCAGCGAAGGAGAATTGGATTGGGCGTTATCCGTAATGGAGGGGATTTTGAGGGAAATCCGAGAGTCGCCCGCAAGCACATCAAGGAAGCAGACGCAAGCACCTCTGAGCAACTAAAAAGGATCTATCTTGCAAGAGTGGCGCTTCAATGAGAGAAGAAAAAGCGGTTTTGCTTCAGGACTTAGAGACTCCTGTTTCTGGCAAACCCACGCTGAGGGTGCTGTTTCTTTCCTTGATTCTTTCCTCTGTCTTTTCCTTCGTCATTCCTTATAACGACCTTTATTATCTCAATTCGCCCTTGGCAGGAAACCTATTGCCAACAAATACCGTTCTGGTCCTGGTCATCATCGTGTGCTTATGGAACCCCATTTTCTTAAGATGGTTTCCCGACAGGGCCTTCAAAAAGGAAGAGTTAGGGGGGATGTGGGCTTTTTTAGCGATTCCGTCAGGAATCGCGATGGCTGGTTTCTGGCGCTACATTTTGCCCCAAATTGCCAACTTAGTCTATCGGGCGACCCCTCAAAATCGCTGGGACAGTTTGATCCTGCCCTATGCCGAGCCGTGGCTGGTGGTCACGGACCGGGCGACAGCAAGGGGCTTTTACGAGGGCAATGGGGGTGTGATCCTTTGGGACGGTTGGCTCCCACCTTTTTCCTTTTGGGTTCCAATGGCGATGGGTTTGGTCGCCGCTTCTCTTTTTTTGGCAGCTCTGATCAGGAAACAATGGACCGACCGAGAGCATTTTACTTTTCCGTTGATTCAGTTGCCTTACGAACTTTCCCGACCGCCAGAACAGCAAAGGTTGCTGCCACCTCTTTTTTTCCGTAGACCCTTCTGGATCGGTTTTGCCGCCTCTTTTTTGTTGCACCTGACCAGTGGTTTGAACCTCTACTTTCCTGCAGTGCCCGCCATTCGGCGGAGTCGGATGCTTGGGGAGTATGTGACGGCGTTCCCTTTGGACGCTATTTCCGGGACCTACATCAACATCTATCCTGCCGGCATCGGGCTGACCTATTTCTTGACTTCTGAAGTTGCCTTCAGCCTTTGGTTCTTTTTTGTCCTGGAACGACTGCAGCAGGTTGTCTTTCGTTACCTGGGCTGGACCGCCTTCGGGATGTCAGCAACGGACTTTGTTCAGTTTCAGCAGGTCGGCGCCATCCTGGGGCTTCTTATTATCGTCCTCTACGCTGCTTCCGGTCACTGGGTCACGGTCGTCAAGAGAAGCGTGGGTCTGCTGCCCAAAGAGACCGACCGTCACGAGCCGATGCCCTATCCGGTGGCTTTTTTTGGTCTTTTGTTGGTCGCCTTTTTTCTTTTCTTTTGGCTGGTGGGGAGAGGCTTGTCGCCGCTTTTGGCAGGCACCTTCATCGTGATGGCGCTCGGGTTTTACCTGGCGACAGGTTGGATCGCCGGCAACGGTGGTCTTTTAATGGTGCAGATGAGGATTCTTCCCCACGATATTGTCTGGGCAACGATCGGCTCTCGGACCTTTTCTCCCAAAGACATTATCGCTTCTTTTCTGCTCCAAAAGGCATTCACTTATGATCTGAGGGAAACCCTTTTCCCAACCCTGCTCAACGCCTGGAAGATCAGTGAACGGGTCGGTCTGAACCTGCGATGGGTAACGGGTTGGGGGATTTTGTTGATCGGGATCGCCATACCGGTGGCTCTCTGGGCGTGGATGAAAATGACTTACACTCACGGCGCCATAACGCTGGAGTCGTCCACCTTCCACTGGCACGCTAATGTGACTTACAATCAAATGGTGCAGGCGATGGATCCGGGTCTGGAACCCAATTGGGTCCGGATGGCGGGAACGGGGATCGGATTTTTGATCTTTAGCGGTTGCCTCTTAGCAAGGAGGTACTGGATCTGGTTCCCGCTCCATCCAATGGGGCTGATCGTCTGTAGAGGCTGGGCGATGGAAAACTTATGGCTGATGATCCTGATGGGCTGGATCATTAAGGGGCTGGTTCTCCGCTATTCGGGGCTGTCCGGTTACGAGTCTTTGAAGCCTTTTTTCCTGGGGTTGATCTTGACCGATCTGGTTTTTGGCGGGACATTGGCGGTCATCGGTCTCAGGACCCGCAAGTCCTACGGCGTTCTTCCGTGACGGAGGCTTTTGCATGCCGCCTGGGTTGCTTTTAGTGATCCTTTTCTTAGCCGCCGCTGGGGTGGGAGTTTTCTTTGCTGTCCGAACGGGTTTGGCACTCTTCCACAAGTGGCTGGACAGTCCTGATGATTTGATTGTGCCGCCGGCATCGGAGATTGGTCCGGACTGCGTGGTCCTACGGTTTGCCGATGAGTTCGTCCCAACTGTTCCGGCATCGGAGGTGCCCCCTTGGCAGCGGTTCCGTTACCACGATATCCGCAACGACCTATTGGTGCCCAACGATGAATTAGCAATGGCTATTTTGAAGGTCAGCCTTCTGGACCTGGTGCAAGCGGGAAAGATAGAGATTACGGTGAAAGAGAGTTCGGAAACGGGAGACCCTTTAAAAGGGTCGGACAAGGAACTATGGCTGCGTCAAGCAGGGGATCTACCGTTGACGCCTCTGGGACGATGCTGGTCGCTCTCTTTTAAGATGACCACCCGCTCCTTATGGCTGTTCCGTCCCGAACGTTCGTCCGTGCCGTTGGACGATCTGGTGGAGTTTGCCATCAGAGAAGCCAAGAGATCTTTGGGATGGCGGAAAGCCAAACGGTCTGCCAGCGAAAACTTGATCCTTTATGTCCAAGAATTCCTCGCCAAAAGAAACGTTCCGGAATCAGAAAGAGAGAGGGTTAAAAGGCTTTTGAGTTCCTTCAAGGAAGAAAAGCCGGAACTGGAGGAAGCCTTAAGTAGGGGAATCAAAAACGCCCTTGACTCTTTAAAAAGGATTGAACCGGACAGAGATCCCCTATCCTTCTAACTGGATTTTGGTTGGGGAGGGATGATGCCCTCTGAGACAAGCCGGCGGTGCTCCACCATTAGGCAGCGGTTCATGACCACTTTGAGTCCCTTATCAAGGGCTTTGCGGGCCGCCTCGTTGTGCACGATCCCCAATTGCATCCAGATGACCCGAGCCTTGATCGCAATGGCAGCGTCCACAATTTCGGGGACCTCCCTCGGGGGACGGAAGATATCCACGATGTCGGGAGCAACGGGTAAAGCATAAAGAGAAGGGTAAACTTTTTTCCCAGCGATCTCGTCAGCATTCGGGTTGACGAAGTAGGTGTTGAAGTATCGGCTTAAATACTGAGCCACGATATGGCTATCTTTTGAAGGATCCCGAGAGACGCCGACAACGGCGATCGTCTGGGCGGACAGAAGAATATCCCGCACTTCTTCGTCCGACGCTCGGATGAGGGGCCATTCGCAGGTCTCTTCCATAACCATCTCCTTCCTTCACTCGTTTCTTAGCTCGCTTGGCTATCAACCCATTGCTTTCGGGCAAGAGCGTGTCACAATTATAAGCGATAAGAAGGCTGGGGCGTGGTGCAGTTGGTAGCACGCGGGACTCTGGATCCCGAGGTCCCTGGATCGAAGCCAGGCGCCCCAGCCAGCAAAAAGAGGGGCCCCGTCGTCTAGTCTGGTTTAGGACGCCGGCCTCTCAAGCCGGAGGTCGCGGGTTCAAATCCCGTCGGGGCCACTAAAAGACTGAAAGGCGGATCAGTGTTTATGCCGCTAACTCGGGAAGAGGTCCTCCACATCGCTCTCCTCGCCCGGTTAGAACTGGACGAGGAAGAGATTGAAAGATATACCTGGGAACTGAACCGGATCTTAGAGCACATTGAGAAACTTAAGGAACTGGATATTGAAGGGGTGGAACCAACTTCCCACATTCTCCCCCTGTCCAATGTCTTTCGGGAAGACGAACCGACCGAACCCTACCCGAGAGAGGACCTTCTGGCTAATGCGCCCGATGCCGTTAATGGCTACTTCCGCGTCCCCAGGGTTGTAGAGGAATCGTAACCGCCGTTTGGGATCACAAGATGCCTTCCAGGACCTTTCTTTGAAGGTTTTGCAATTGCCGGATTCCCTTTTCCGCCAAGGTTAAGAGCCGATCCAATTCGTCCCTGGTAAAGGGGCGTCCCTCAGCCGAAGCTTGAACTTCCACCAGCCTGTTGTCCGACAACATCGCTACATTCATATCCACTTGTGCCCGATGGTCTTCTTCGTAGGACAGGTCCAGAAGAAGAGCATCATCCAAGATGCCAACACTCACTGCTGCCAGCAACCCGATGATGGGCAACGTCTTGATCGTCCCGTCCTCCTTCAACCGATAGAGAGCCTCCACCAGGGCAACGAAACCGCCTGTGATCGCAGCAACCCGGGTCCCCCCGTCGCCCTGGAGCACATCGCAGTCAATCACCAAAGTCCTCTCTCCCAAAGCGTCCAGGCGAACGGCTGCCCTCAAACACCGTCCAATCAGCCGCTGAATCTCTATGGAACGGCTGTCCTGACGACCCACTCTCGCTTCCCTGTCGTTGCGGGTCAGGGTGGCTCTGGGGAGCATGCCGTATTCTGCCGTGATCCACCCAGTGCCCGATCCTTTCAAAAAACTGGGGACTCTTTCTTGAACAGTCGCCGTGCACAAAACTCTCGTCTGTCCCACCTCAATCAGACACGAACCCTCAGCAAACCGGTGCCAACCGCGAATGAGCCGAATGGGGCGCATCTGATCAGCTGCCCGTCCGTCTGCCCTCAAAGAGACACCTGCTGATGCCATCAAAGGATCCTTTCGTCAACAAGAGACTTAACGCTTTCTTTTTTTGCGCGGTTTGCGATGCGGCGTCACTGGCTCCGTTCTTCTCAGAATCGGTCGGGAAGGGCCAGCGGGTGTCGGGGTCTTTGGCGCCTCCACCTCGCTTTGAGAAGGACTGGTGGTTACCCCCGGACCTCGCAAAATGCCGGTCGCCACGCTGACCCGTCGGACGGGAGCTTCTGCTCCTTCTCCGCGACGGCGCTCCCACCATCTTTGAAGGACGAGGACCAAAGGTGCAGCAATGAAAACGGAAGAGTAAGTCCCAGCAGCAATACCGATCAAAAGAGTCCAAGCCAGGGACTTGACCGCCAGTCCACCGAGAAGGATGACCGCCCAAAGGGTCAGCGCCGTCGTCAGGGATGTGTTGATGGAGCGGGGCAGTGTCTCCACCAAACTGAAGTTAATGATGCGGTCCAGAGCCCATCCTTTTCGGACTTTCAAGTTTTCCCGAATTCGGTCGTAGATGACAACCGTGTCCTGAACCGAATAGCCGGCAACCGTCAACAAAGCAGCGATGAACGAACTGTTGACCTCCAGACCCGACCAGGCAGTGAAGCCAATGAGAACGAGAATATCGTGGGATAAGGCGAAAAGGGCACCCGCAGCAAAAAGCCAACCTGCGCCCAAAATCTGATACCGTAGCCAAATCCAGGCAGAGACGAGGGACAAACCGACAATGGAACCGATCCAGGCGGCGGTCGTCAACTCGCCCCCGACAACGGATCCAATGAACTCCAGCCCCTCCCTGCGGATTCCGGGAAAGGCTTCCTCCAAAGACTTATCCAGAGCCGCCGCATAGCGACTGCCTTCTTCCTGAGTCAACACCCGGACCCTTATCAACAGCCACTTGCCCTCGGCTAATTGAATGACCGGTTCCGAAGGAAGGTCTAAGCCCCGAACGACCCGACGGACCTGATCCGAAACCTGTGCCTCTTCACGGATCGTCTCGGCGACTTTGCGGGGAAAAACATACCGGTAGACTGCTCCCCCTGTAAAATCCAGACCCAAGTTCAGACCCCGAACGATCAGACCCGCCAAAGCCAACAGCATAACGGCAAGTCCAAGACCAAGCCAAAAACGACTTTTTCCGACAATGTCGTAAGGAGCAGGGGACAAAGATGTCATCGTGGCTCTTCACTCCTCAACTTCCGGCAACCAAACGCCTGACGAAAGGGGTATCGGCAAAGGTTTGAAAAAGACCCAGTTGGGTCGAGAGAGGGGTGCGGACGATGGCTTCCAGGAGCGCTCGGGTCGAAAACAGGGCGCTGAACAGGTTGGCTGCTGTTCCGATGATAAGGGTTGTCGCAAAGCCTTTAACCGGACCCGTTCCCGCCCAATAAAGGACAAGGGCGGCTAAAAAGATGGTCACGTGGCTGTCCAAAATCGCAGTCCACGACCTGTCAAAAGCCATTTCTAACGCCATCCTGAGGGGTTTACCTGTCCTAAGTTCTTCTTTCAGCCTTTCAAAGGTTATCACATTGACGTCCACAGCCATTCCGAAGGAGACGATGAGACCGACGATCCCCGGCAAGGTTAAGACAGGTCGCCACTGACCGATGTGCAGGCTCATCACTGCCAAAACCAGACTGGCGTAGATGAAAAGCGCCAGGCACGCCAACAGCCCCGGTAGTCGGTAATAAAGGACCATAAAGAGGCAAACGCCCAAAATGCCTAACAGCCCTGCTTGGAGGCTATGAACGACGGTGTCGGCTCCCAAAGTGGGGGAAACAGTCTGCCGCCACAACACCGAAACCGGAACGGGCAGCGCACCGGCATCCAAGATGACCTTGAGAAGAAGAGCCTCTTCCATTGAGGAGAGACCGGTAATATAAGCCTCTCCGTGAGGGATGTAATCCTGAACGGTTGGGGCGCTAATGCATTCTTTATCATACCAGATCGCCAGGGGCTTTCCGATATTCCTTCTGGTGAATTCAGCAAATTTGCGAGCCCCTTCCCGATTGAACCGCAGATGAACCGTGATCGCCTCTCTAGGTGTCAGTGCCGTCGGGTCCAAACGGGCGGTAGCGGGGGGGACCAGTTCCTTTCCGGAGACGATGAGACGAGATTGTCGGTAGACCTCAAAAGCGGGGACTTCGTTACCCTTTTGGTCCCGGAAAAGGACCCTTGACTCGCCTTCTTCAGCGCCTTCCGATACCTGATACCTTGGCGGCACGTCTCGGAATTCCAGATTCCCCATCTCCCCGATGAGACGAAGAGCGGCTTCGGGGTTGCGAACGCCCGGCATCTCCACCACGACCCGATCCCGACCCTCGGCATAGATCTGCGGCTCCGCCACCCCATACCGGTTGATCCTTAGGTCAATGATCTGGCGGACCGTTTCCAGTGTGGACTCGTCCACGGTGAAATAGGCTCTTCTGTCTTTGATTTCGTTGGCAACACCGACCAAGGCATTGAGAGTCTTCTGGATGATCCGCAGGTCCCGCTCTACCTGAGCGCTTCCTTCCGACTGGGTCCGAACAATGACGACCGTGCCCGACGGATCCAGACGAACGGACGCCCCTAACAGCCCCTGCCGCTCCAACTCACGAACGATCTTCTCTTGAAGAGCCTGGCGCTCTGCCTCTGTTTTCGCTGCCGTCCTTCCCAACTGAAAGGCGAACTCCGCCCGATGGCAGAGAAGAACGATGCGCGATCCGCCCCTTAGGTCCAACCCTAAATGAAGCCGCGGCTGCGGGGCGAAGAGGGAAATGCCCAAAAACCTCGCAACGGGTTTCCTGCCGATTTCTTCATAGGTAGCTTCCACGACGGTAGCACCAGGATATGCCTTTTTCATTGCTTTCTGAATGGCGGTAATCTTTTGCTCCGCAGCGGCGACATCGGGGGATTCGTCTTCTATGATCAATAACGACTCTCCTGCTACTTTAACCGATGCTAAATCGGCTTTGGCGTCCTTCTCCAACAGTTCCTTGACCTTAAGTTCTATAGGCTCTTTAAGATTGAGTTCGGAAAAGGGCTTTGGAAAAGAGTAGCGGATCGTGATCTCCACCCGATAATCCTCAATCGGCCCGACGGCAATCGGTCGGAAAGCCAGAAGCAACGAGAGCAATGTGACGAGTGCCGTTATCAAAAGCCTTCTTCGGACAATGACAGCCATCTCCTTAACCTCCTAAGTCGGTTCTCTCCAGGATCATAAGGGTTTCCCCGTGCTGGACCAATTGTCCGTCTTTCGCCAAAATCTCCTTCACGACGCCATTGACCTCGCTTTTCACCTCGTTGAAGACTTTCATACTCTCAATGAGAGCGACGACAGTCCCCTCCGCCACGCGGCTTCCGACTTGGACGAAAGGTTTGGCGTCCGGTCGGGGTCTGGAGTAATAGATACCTGTAAGAGGAGCCACGATGGTAAAGATGTGAGCGGAAAGAACGGTCGGTGCGGGATCGGAAGCCGGTTCGGGAACGGGAACCAAAGCAGGCACCGAAAAGGACGGTGGAGCGGCGGGAACGGGTTGGTGAAGTCGCTTTTTGATGCGCACCAGCCAATTGCCCTTCTGAATCTCCAGTTCATCAATGTCTTCCGATTGGCAGAGGGCAATCCACTGCTGGATGGAGGAAAGGGTCAGGACCTGTTCTTGATCGGAACGGCTCTCCTGACTCATCGGTCTCCCCACAGCAAAAAAGAAACAATGGTGGCGGCGCAGGGATTCGAACCCTGGACTCCGCGGTTATGAGCCGCGTGCTCTACCTCTGAGCTACGCCGCCTATGAAGACGACGGTTCGCGCTCCGGACTGGCTGCCTTAAAGGATCGGCGCCGTTTCTTCTTTTCCTTCCCCGAACTCTGATAAGCCTCCCGTCGTTCTTTGTATTCCTGGACAATGGCGTCAAAAAGTTCTTGCTCCAACGCCATCAGGGGACTCAGATCATACGACCGTAACTCATCCCAGCGTATCTTGATCTTTCTCAGACCCGACACGAAAACACCTCCGCTTTTCGTTCGTTAATGGATTGTAACGCATCAAAATCTTTTCGGTCTTTTTCTTTTCAGCGAACGGGACAGTGACAGGGAACGTGCCCGCAACGGGGGCAGCCGAGCCGGTATCTTTGGACGGACTGTTCTAAATCAATCTTTAGGACATTGGCAAGACTTAACAGCCAGGCGAAAACATCGGAAAACTCGTGCATCAACGCCTGACGGTCGGGATGGTCGCTTTTCACTAGTCCCGCCAACTCTCCGACTTCTTCCACCAGCCAAAGACAAGTCCTCTCAGGACCTCTTGCCTGATCCCGCTCCAAGTAGGTTTTTGCGATGTGATCCTGCCAGTCCCTCAAAGTCACGGCTCCCCCTCCTTTTCCTTCGGCAAGGGCTGTCGTCTTGACGAGGCTTTGGGGTTCGTAGCATCATTATGAGGAACAGCGACGGTAAGAGGCAAAAGCAATGATTGATCTGGAAAAACTGATCCGTTACGCTGTTGAAGTGCAAGCCTCGGACATTTTCTTGAAGGTCGGCTCCCCTCCCTGCTTGCGGGTTCACGGTAAGGTCGTGCCGATGGATTCTAAGATCCTGACTGTCAATGATATGAAGGCGATCGCCTCTGCCATTTTGACCGAAGAGCAGATGGCGTCTTTTGAAAAGCGCCACGAACTGGACCTGGGCTTTACTTTCCCTGGAATTTGCCGCTTTCGCATAAATGTATACCAGCAGAGAGGCACCTTGGCGATTGAAATGAGGGTCCTTCCGCTAAGGATACGCTCTATTGAAGAGCTAAATTTACCACTGGTCTTGAAGAGGCTGGTGACGGATACGACCTACCCTGCCTATGCCACTCAGGGGCTTATTTTGGTGACCGGACCGACGGGCTGCGGAAAGTCTACGACCCTTGCGGCGATGCTGGACCTTATTCTTCAGACTCGCCAGTGCCACCTGATCACCATTGAGGACCCGATTGAATATGTTTACGAGGACAAATTGGGGATTGTCAGTCAGAGAGAAGTTGGCTCCGACACGGCGTCCTTTTTGGAAGCCATTAAATATGCGATGAGAGAAAGCCCTGATGTGATCTTAATCGGCGAGATGCGGGATCCAGAAACTTTTGAAGCGTGCTTGCGGGCGGCGGAGACGGGTCATCTGGTGTTCAGCACGGTCCATACCCCCTCCGCCAGCGAGACGATGGAGCGGATCGTCAATATGTTTCCTCCTCACGATCGCCCAATGGTCTGCCAGAGGCTGTCGCGGTCGCTGGTTGCCATCCTCTCCCAGAAATTGGTGCCTCGCGCAGATGGACAGGGTCGGTTGCCCGCCTGTGAAATTTTAATCGTCACTCCTACGGTGGCAAAGGAGATTGAAGAGATGAAGACGGGCAACCTGTATGGCTTGATGGTTCGGGACAAGCAGGAAGGCGGCTATTGGGGAATGCAGACGATGAATCAGGCTCTGGAGGATTATGTGCGGCAGGAATTGATCACTCCCGAGACAGCCCTGAGGACTTCCCCCAACCCCAGCGAGATGCGCCACATTCTTCATCGGGTCCTGGAAGAGAAGCGGAGAAAGGCGGAGGAAGCGGAGAAAGCCCGCCGAGCGGCGCTCCTTCGGCAGGTGCCCCGACAGGGCTCTCAATAAGGAGCCACCGGCGCAGTTGCTTTTTTACTAAAGTCAGGAGGTGGGACCTTTGGCATTGACCTTAGAAGACCTTCTGAAGGACTTAGTTCAAAGGGACGGGACGGACCTTCACTTGAAAGCCTATCAGTCGCCCACTTTCCGCATTCACGGTCGTTTAACCAGAACAGACTATCCCCCTCTTTCTCCCGAAGCCCTTAGGGAATTGATCTACCCGATCATGTCGCCGGAACAGATTAAGAGGTATGAGGAGTTTTTGGAACTGGACCTGGCGTATGAACTTCCAAAAGTTAGCCGCTTTCGGGTGAACCTGTTCCACCAGCAGGGAGCCATTGGGGGAGTGTTTCGGGTCATCCCCAGCAAAATTCGGACCATTGACGAATTGAATTTGCCCCAAGTCCTAAAGAAGATCGCTGCGTTGCCCCGTGGACTGGTCCTGGTAACCGGACCGACCGGTTGCGGAAAGACGACGACTTTAGCGGCTATGGTGGACGAGATCAACGAGAAACGAAAGGCGCACATTATCACCATTGAGGAGCCGATTGAGTATGTCCATCGGGACAAACAGTGCTCCATTACACAAAGAGAAGTCGGGATTGACACGGAAAGTTATGCGGAAGCCCTCAGGCACGTCACGCGTCAAAACCCCGACGTGATCCTCGTCGGCGAGATGAGAGACTTAGAGACCATCAGTTTGGCTCTGCTGGCTGCTGAAACGGGACACTTGGTCTTCAGCACCCTGCACACCATTGACGCCCCCCAAACGGTGGACCGGATCATTGATGCTTTTGACCCCGACCGTCAGCCTCAGGTCAGGGTTCAGTTAGCCAGCACCTTGCAGGCAGTGATCTCTCAACAGTTAGTCCCACGATGCGACCGACCAGGTCGCATTGCCGCCGTGGAGGTTCTTGTGGTCACACCGGCTATTTTGTCCCTCATCCGGCAGGGGCGGACGGATCAGATTTACAGCCACCTGAAAGCGGGTGCCGAGTTGGGCAGCCAAACTCTTGACGATCACCTCTTCCAGTTCGTTAAAGACGGGATCGTCTCCTTTGAGGATGCCTATATGAAGTGCAGCAACGCCGTTGAGTTTCGGGCAAGGGCTTTGGAAGCCAATCTCATCACCCCAGAACAGGCAAGGGCTTTTGCAGCGGTGTAAAGGGAGGGGTTTTTATGGTTCAGACATTAAGTTTGGAAGACATTCTCCGGTTGGGCACCCAGCGAAATTGCTCGGACGTCCATTTGAAAGCCGGTTCTCCTCCTCTCTATCGTCTTTACGGCGAACTTTACCGGGCGAATGTGCCTCCCTTAACCGATGAGGACACTCGCCGTCTGGTCTACAGCATTTTGACCCCAGAGCAGAGGGAAAAGTTTGAGCAAAAGAGGGAAATAGATTTCGCCTTTACCATCCCTGGTCTTGCCCGATTTCGGGCAAACGCCCTGATGCAACGGGGGACGGTCTCGGCAATTTTCCGGATCATTCCTCAGCGGATTCCCACCTTTGAAGAATTGGGGCTTCCTCCCGTTGTGAAAGCCTTTTGCGAACGACCGAGGGGGATTGTTCTGGTGACGGGTCCTGCCGGGTGCGGTAAGACGACGACGCTGGCGGCAATGGTGGACTACATCAACACTCACTATCCGCTCCATATCATTACCATTGAAGATCCGATCGAATTCGTTCATCAGGACAAAATGGCTCTCGTTAATCAGAGAGAGGTCGGAAGGGACACCCTTTCCTTCGCTAACGCCCTCAAATATGCGTTGCGAGAGGACCCCGATGTCATTCTGATTGGGGAATTGCGGGATTTGGAAACCATTTCCCTTGCCGTAACAGCAGCGGAGACGGGTCACTTGGTCTTAGGGACCTTGCACACTGCCGACACGATCCAAACGATAGATCGGATGATTGACTCGTTCCCGACTCATCAGCAGCAGCAGATCCGGATGCAGTTGGCGATCAGCCTGGTGGGTGTCTTGGCTCAGCGTCTGGTTCGCCGAGCCGATGGAAAGGGGATGCTGGCTGTTTTTGAAGTCCTCGTCGGCACCACAGCAGCACGAGCTCTGATACGGGAAGCGAAGACCTATCAACTCCATTCGGTCATTCAGACGGGGGTCCGCCAGGGAATGATCACTTTGGAGCAGAGCCTGGCTAACTTGGTTGCCAGCAACACCATTACGATGGACGAGGCGTTAGCCGCAGCCAACAAACCCGATCACTTGGAGGAGCTGGTCCGCCGCGGCAAGGCGTCGGTGTAAGGGTAATGATCCGATGGTGGCGAGAGTCCCGCGATTGGGTGGGCACCAGGCTGCTTCAGATCGGGAGCGTCGGCGCTCTGGCGGGCGCTGGGTATCTTATCTGGGGTGGGTTAAAGGGCTTCTTTGTTAATCCGATTGATCCCGCACGGGTCGCCGCCGTCGTCGGCAGGCTGGACTTTTTCCTTTACCTCTGCGGTTGGGCGATTGCCCTGGGGCTTCTCTGTCGCCTTTGGGACTGGCGACCGATCGGGGTGGTGATGCTATTTTCTGCCGTTGCTTTCTGGTTTATCCTCCCGATCGTCTTCGTCATCCTTGCTGGCGCAGAAAATCCCCTTTCCCTTAGGGGCGGACAAGCCCTTCGGGCTTTGCTAACGCCTTCCCTGATTGTTGGCTTCGGGCAAGGCATTTATGCTGCCATTGACTTCTGGCGAACCGGTCCCACCTGGCGCTGGAAAGCCAAATCTCTTGCCCAACTGATCTTCGTCGTCCGAGAGACCGAAAAAAGGGTTCGTCCCAGGCGCCGACTGCTTACCCCTCTTTCTCCCTGCTGGAAACTCCCCGTCGTGGACAAGATCATGTGCGATAACTGTCCGGTCTACCAACGACGAAAGCCTTGCTGGCGACTCAAGGGCGGTTGCCAATGCAACCCTCTCATCGTTGATGCCCTCTTGGGGAACTTGACGGAAAAGATGGGTCTGACCGTTTCGTCCTTCTCCACAGCGTCCCTGATGACTTGGAAAAAAGGCGAAAAACCCCCCTGCCATCGCTGCGCCATTTACTTACTTCATCAGCAGATCAAGTATGATTGGATGGCGCCTGTCCTCTTTTTCGCTCCTCCGGTCCTTCTTTACCTCTTCTGGGACGCTTACTTGACCGGTTATCAAAAAGCCACTGCCTGGCTGACCCAACTTTGGATTGACCTCGCCTTTGCCCCAGCCGCCTCCCCTGATCCGTTGGGGCTTTCTAACCCCCTGCTGGTCGGTTATGTGGCTTTCGTCTTATGTGCCTTATCTATGGTCTACGGCATTCGCTTTTTAGAATGGGTCATCTTTGGGCTGAACCTGTGACGGTGGGGAGAGTGTGGAAAGAAAACCCGACCTGGGCATCCTCAAGGTAGAAGTCGTCACCCATCCCGCCGATAGTGAGTTGATTGGGCATTTACTGAGTTCTTTTTTCAACACTTTGACGACGGTCGTCGTGGATGACCCCGATCAAGTTCGGGTCTGTGCTTTCCGACCAGCCCTTGAGGACGGTGCCGACATTTTAAGAAGGTTTCAAGAGAAATGCGACGAGATGGTTCGGCTGGGGTATCTTATTCAATCGCCTTCGGTAAGCCTGACCTTGTTAGATCTTGAAGAGGCGTTTTGGTTCCCATCCTTCCCACCGCTCCTTATCGGTCGGACCCTCGCCATCGTGATGGACGCCTCCACGCCTACGCCTCCTGATCGGATTCGTTTAACGATAACGGGTGCTGGGGGGTTCGGCACCGGGCATCATCCGACAACTCGGCTGTGTTTAGTCCTGATGGAACAATCGCCTATTGCCAGCAAGGTCATCTTGGACGTCGGCACTGGCTCGGGCATTTTGTCCATTGCTGCTGCGAAATGGGGTGCTGCTACGGTCGTCGCCACCGATCTGGACCCCTGTGCCCTTTCATCGGCTCGCTACCACGCTGCTATTAACCAAGTCGGCAATGCGATTAATTTTCTCCAGTCCGACCTGGCAAAAGCGGTCTCTGGGTCTTTTGACCTGATCGTTTCTAATCTGTCTGCGGAATTAGTCAAGGACTTAGCGTATCAGATCAAGGAGAAAAATTTGTTGACAGAAACGGGTATCTGGATCGGTTCCGGTTTCACCAGCCGGCAGTGGAGCGAGGTCCACCGCTTGCTGACTCGGCTGGGTTACGAAGTGGTCACGACGGAGACCGAGGACGACTGGCAGGCTTTCCAGGCTGTCTGGGCAGGCAATTCGTTAAAAAGGAGGAAGAAATGACTTATTACTACTTTGGGGGAAAACCGCTGATCGCCTTTGAAGAAGCGCTAAGGCTCTTGTTGGAAAGCGCCCATCCCATCGTCCGGACGGAAACGGTGCCTTTGGAAAGAGCAAGCCGTCGGATTGTGGCAGAGGATGTGAGAGCGCTCCAAGACATTCCGTCTCATCCCCGGTCGGCGATGGACGGCTACGCCGTCCGGTCACAAGACATTCAGGATGCTGCCCCCAACAAACCGGTCCCCTTAATCGTGCAAGGTGCCCTTTTTGCTGGTGCCGACCCATCAGTCATCCGGCTGGAACCTAATAAAGCAGTCCGAATTGCCACAGGAGCCCCTCTCCCAGACGGTGCCGACACGGTCATTCCTTTTGAAGAGGTCGTCGTTGAGGACCATCGGATTCTGGTTAGCAAACCGTTGCCGGTGGGAAAAAACATCACGGAGAAAGGTGCGGATGTCACTGCAGGATCGGTGGTGTTGCGAGGGGGTGCCGATCTTTCCCCTGCCCGCTTGGCGGTGGCAGCGGGATTGGGCAGAGACCGGCTCCAGGTCTATGCGAAACCACGGGTTGCTATCGTCTCTTCGGGAGAGGAGATCCAAAGACCTGGCGAGCCTCTTAGACCGGGGCAGGTTTACGATATGAACTCGTTCTCATTGATGGGATTGGTGGCAAATCACGGCGGTGATCCCGTTCTGATGCCGAACGCACCGGATACGGAAGAGGGTCTTACCGACGCTTTGGATTGTTCTATCAGCGAATGTGATGTGGTCGTTTTTTCTGCTGGCAGTTCCGTCGGGGAGCGGGACTTAATGCCGAAAATCTTAAGTCGGCGGGGAGAAGTCCTTTTTCACGGCGTTGCCATCCGACCAGGACGACCAACCCTCGCTGCTGTTGTCAACGACCGACTCGTTATCAATTTGCCCGGATTTCCAACCTCTTGCCTGATGGTCGCCTATGTTTTGTTAGTCCCTGTCTTAAGAAAAATCGCCCGATTACCCCAATGGCAACCCCGCTCAGTGCCCGCCATTTTAGATCAGGACGTTACCTCCCCCAATGGGCTTCGGCAGTTTCTCTCGGTCCGCCTGATCGGCGAGCGAGCGACGGTCGCGTACAAGGAATCCACGACGATCACCAGTTTAACAGAGGCAGACGGCTACATTGACATTCCAGCAGCGACAACTTTTTTACCAGCAGGCGAGCCCGTTTCAGTAATCCTCTTTGACTGACCCGAAAAGGACGGTGCCGGAGATGCAAGTGGAGGCAACCAAAAGGGGACGACTTTTGGTCGTCTCCGGTCCGTCAGGCGCTGGCAAGGGCACCCTCGTGGCTCGGGCATTGGAGTGCGTTCCGTCGGTCCGCCGAGTCATCACCTATACGACCCGCCCCCCAAGACCCAACGAGCAGGATGGCTGCCATTACCATTTCGTTACTCAGAACGAATTTGAACAGATGAAAAAAGACGGAGCCTTTTTGGAGTGGGCGATGGTTTACGACCACGCTTACGGCTCCCCTCGCAATGAGGTGGAATCCCTTTTAGAGAAGGGAACCGATGTGGTCTTGGTCCTGGACGTTCAGGGTGCTTTGTCCGTAAAGGGCTTATACCCTGAGTCTACCCTCATCTTCATCCTGCC
The DNA here is from genome assembly GCA_025057575.1 of Candidatus Caldisaccharidevorator malaysiensis. Lineage (GTDB taxonomy): Bacteria > Armatimonadota > Fervidibacteria > Fervidibacterales > Fervidibacteraceae > Caldisaccharidevorator > Caldisaccharidevorator malaysiensis. The sequence continues at coordinate 28,228 of JANXBO010000006.1, read as the reverse complement.
CCCCTCAACAGAAGAATTAGAAAAACGGATTCGGCGCCGGGGGGCGGATCCTGAGGAAGCCATTCAAAAAAGGCTGGAGATGGCGGCTAACGAAATGGCTCAGACCAATAAATTTGACATTTTGATCGTCAACGACGAACTGGATAAGGCAGTCGCTCAGTTGATTGCCGTCTTTAAGGGATCTTATGTGCCCTGCGGTGCTGTCGGAGAGAACCATCCGTGTGAAGTTACGGACGAAAAACTTGATTCCCTAAAGTAGTTGCCTGCTGGTCGGGGGTTTGTTCAGACCGATGGATTGGACGGATAAAAAGATTCTAGTCGGCGTTACGGGAAGCATTGCGATCTTTAAGGCTTGTGAATTAGTTAGCCAGATTCGCCAGAAGGGAGCGCAGGTGTGGGTTCTGGCGACACGAGGAGCCTGCCAACTGGTTAGCCCCTTAACTTTTCGCGCCCTATCGGCAAGGGAGCCCCTCATTGACCTGTTTGCCCACGGACCGTCGCCGCTGCCCCACATCACTGCCGCTGACTGGGGGGATGCCTTCGTGATCGCCCCAGCCACCGGTCACATCATCGCCAAGTTGGCGGCGGGACTGGCAGACGACCCTGTCAGCACCGTGGCTCTCAGTTGGAATCGCCCCATTATTCTCGCTCCGGCAATGGAGACAAAGATGTGGGACCATCCCGCCACTCAAGAGAATGTGCAGAAACTGAAGCAAAGAGGCGCCATCATTGTCGGACCTGAGGAGGGTTGGCTGGCATCCGGCAAAAAAGGAACAGGAAGGATGGCATCGCTGGAACGGATCCTTGACGCTTTAAAGACAATTTTGTTCCCAAGGAGAGATTTGGAAGGATGGAAAGTGGTCGTTACGGCGGGTGCCACCAGAGAGCCAATGGATCCAATCCGGTTCCTTTCCAACCGGTCTTCGGGTAAGATGGGCTGTGCGGTCGCGGAGGTGGCGCACCAACGGGGTGCCCAGGTCATCCTTGTCGCTGGTCATATGGATCGGGATCCGCCAACAGGAGTCTCCTTACGAAAAGCAGAAACGGCTCAGCAGATGCTGTCCCAAGTCTTAAGCCTTACCGATTGGTTTGATGTCCTGATCGCGACCGCTGCGGTTTCGGACTTCACTTTTGAACCAGCGACGGGCAAGATCACCAGAACCAGTGCTCCAATGACCGTAACCCTCTACCCGACTGCCGACATCCTCAAAGAGGTCCGAAAGCGCAGACCTGATGCCTTTCTTGTCGGTTTTGCTGCCGAAACGGGAGACCCTATTCAAAGGGCACGACAGAAATTGCAAGAGAAAGGATTGGATCTGATCGTCGCGAACGATGTGACGCGTCCGGATAGTGGCTTCGGGACAGAAACCAATCTCTGCCATTTTCTGTTTTCTGACGGCACGCTAGAATCCTTGCCGCTTTTAAGGAAAAGAGAAGTTGCCGAAATTCTTTGGGATCGGATCGCCCAACGGCGGCACCACCACTTTTGTGCATCGCAGGAAAAAACTGGCGCATCATCAACGGAAAGTCTGTGATGGTCTTCGCCAATGTCTGTTTGGACATCCGCAGCGGTCCTTCGGAACTGATCTTCACTTACCAGATCCCCCAATCACTGAACGGTCGGGTTCGGGTCGGCAGTTGCGTAGCGGTGCCGTTAGGAGAGAGGACGGCAATTGGATATGTGGTTTCGTTAACGAAGGAACCGCCTGCTCTGCCAAAAGGGACCGTTTTGAAGCCCATCAGAAAAGTTTTGTCCGAGGAACCCCTCTTCAATGAGACGACGGTCCTTTTGGCAAAGCGAATTGCCCACTACTACCATTCCTCTCTCACCGAGGCTCTGCAACTCTTCATCCCATCGGGTTGGCAACGATCGGTAGAAAAACGGTTGTCCCTGGTATCGGATACGGAGGCAATCAATTGGCTAAAACGAAACAGTCGCAAAAATCCCGCACAAGCCGCCATCGTCAAAACCCTTTTGGAGTCTGGTGGGACCCTCTCTCTTGAGCAACTGATAGATTCGCTGGAAGCCAAATTGGTCAAGAGTCTGGGGCGCCTCCTGTCCGAATTGAAGGGGAAAAAGTTGATAAAGGAGGAACAGATCCCAAAGACGCAAGCAGCTCAGCCCAGGCGCCTGCGGGCAGCCCGCCTTTCTCCCTTGGGCGCTGAGGTTTTGCGAGCCGAAGAAGAGGAAAAAAGTTCCCCAGTCCGGCTAACCCAAGAACAGAAACGGTTGCTGTGGCACCTGAGCGACGGAGTGGCGGTTCTCTTTTCCGACTTAATCAATGACGGTTTTTCACCGGCTATCGTGAGGCGCGCTGCTCAAAAAGGTCTCGTTGAAGTGACCGAGTATGTGCCGGATCGGACCTGGGACCAAGAGGCCGTAGGGTTCTCTGCACCGTTAGTGGAACTGAACAGCGAGCAGGAATCCGCTGTCAAGGCGGTGACCCAAGCCCTCTCGCAGCGCCGTGCTGGTGCCCCTGATTGGGGGCGTTCGGAGAAGGATCGGGTCTTTCTGTTGCACGGTGTGACGGCTTCGGGGAAAACAGAGGTCTACCTTCGCTGTATGGAGTTCGCCCTATCTAAAGGGATGGGCTGTTTGTATTTGGTCCCCGAGATTGCCCTGACAGCTCAGATCGTGGGCATTCTGAGAAGCCGGTTCGGTGAAAAGGTGTCCGTCTGGCACAGTGCCCTTCCTGCCAGCACTCGTTTTCAGCAATGGATAAAAGTGAAAAGTGGGGAGTGCCCGATTGTCGTTGGGGCACGATCTGCCCTTTTTGCTCCCTTGACTGACATCGGGCTGATCGTGATGGACGAAGAACACGATCGCTCCTATAAACAGGAGCAGGGGATCCGCTATCACGCCCTTGAAGTTGCCCGAATGCAAGCGTCCCTGCACCGGTCGGTTCTCCTTCTTGGGTCAGCAACCCCTTCCATAACTTCCTATTACCGTTCGGTTAGGGGTCAGTGGAATCTTCTGGAGTTGAAAGAAAGAGTGGAGGGCAAACCCCTGCCTTCGGTCCATATCGTAGATGACCGGACAGCCCCCCACACCTTCTCCCCTCTTTTCAGCGACAGCCTTTATCAAGCCCTTGCAGGGGCGCTCAACAAGGGACAGCAGGTGATCCTTTTCTTAAACCGAAGAGGCTACGCAAGGATTCATTGGTGCGAGTCGTGCGGTTATCGGCGACAGTGCCCCAATTGCGCCGTCAGCCTGGTATATCATTCTAAAGACGACCGCCTTCATTGCCACCACTGTGGGCACCGGCAAAAGCCCGAGACCCGTTGCCCTCTTTGCGGGTCAGCGATGATGGTCTTGAGAGGTTATGGGACGGAACAGGTGTATTGGGAAGTCCGCCGCCTTTTTCCCGACCATCCTGCTGTGTTGTTAGATCGGGACGCTATTGTGAGCCAAGGCGACCACGCCAGAATCCTGTCATCCTTCCGGCAGGGGCATTATCGGGTCTTAGTCGGAACTCAGATGGTTACCAAAGGACTGGACTTTCCTTTGGTAACCGTCGTTGGGGTGTTAGACGCCGATCAGGCATTGTTGTTCCCTCACTTCCGAGCGGCAGAGGAAACTTTTCAGTTGCTCACCCAAGTGGCGGGACGAGCCGGTCGCGGTGACGAACCAGGAAGGGTCCTCATCCAAACCCGACTGCCGCATCACTATGCGATCCAACTGGCTATCGCTCAAGACTTCAGAAGGTTCTTCCTGTCGGAACTGAAGAATCGGCAGCATCCACCTTATCCACCCTACTCTTTCATTGCCGAAATGATCTGCGCTGACGAGGATCAGGCACTTGCCCGGCAATCCATTGAAGAAGTCGTCCTGGCTGTGAAAAAGGCAATGGTCCGGTTGGGTCCTTCTGCTCTTGTTGATGTGTTGGGTCCCAGTGAATGTCTGATTCCCCGGCTGAAGGGACGGTGGCGCTATCACATTCTGTTGCGGAGCCGCAAAGCCGCCGCCCTTCACCAAATCCTGTCGGCAACTCTCCCTGTTCTTTCCTCAAAGACGAGGGAAATCCTCACCGTTGACGTAGACCCCATAAGGCTGGAATAAAGCACTTTTCGTCAGGGCTCCGGTGCGAGCCGGATAAGGTGTTCCGATTTTCCCTGTTTTTCCGACAGTTCCTCGGTCTGTCTGGGTTTCGGAGACCGAAGGGTCCAGGACTTTTCCGTGAGAAACCAGGCTTCTTTCCGCTCCGTTGATGAAGTTACAACAATGCTGTAAAGAGTCCCCTCCCATAAAGTGCCGGTGACCTTCAACTTCCAGTGGTAAGAAGTTTCTGGACCAATGCGGACCAGTTCCGTGGGCACAGAATAAACTTGACTGAACTCATCAATCCTCCTTAAGGCGGCAGTGAACTGAGGAGGCGGTGTTCCCCTTGCCCAAAAAATCTCGGGATCACGATCCGTTTCCACATCCAAACTGTGATCGGGGGGAATGGTCTGCAATCCTTCCAAGGAGCCGGTCGTGCCGGTGACGACGGTATGTTGCCTCCTTCCCGTCTCGCAACCGGCAAGGAAGAAGAGAAAAATGAGAAACATCCAGACCCGTCTCATAGCCATCACCCCCTTAAAAACCAATGGTTTCTCAGGCAGATGCTGTGGTGGATGAGATTTGAAATTGGTCGGCAAGGTGGCGAAGGTTTTTAAGGCGCTGCAGGGCTTCGGTGTAGGCAGCGTGATACTCGTGCCTGGGCTCCACGACCGTTGCGGTTCGTGCCGGCGACGAGGTGATATCGCTCAAAAGTCCCAATCGCTCCAAAACGAGAAGGGCAGTGCCCCGAGAGGACGCTTCCGTCTCCCTTGAAATGTAAATCGGACGACCCAGGGCATCCGCCATCATTTGTCCCCAAATGCGCGACTGACTGAGCGCCCGACCAGTGCCGATCAATTGGCGAAGGTCACCGACTTGCTCCGTGATTAAGGCGGCGATTAAGCGCATCCGCAAACAGACCGCCTCCATAAACGCCTGAGCAATGTCCAAAGGTGAGTGCTCAAAGGTCAGTCCGTAGATCAGACCCGCTGAAGACTTATCCCATTCTGGTCCTCGTTCGCCTAAGAGGAAGGGAAGGACAGAAAGACCGTGGGACAGGGGTCTTGCCTTGGAAAGCGCCTCTTCCCAATCCTCAGGAAGTTTGAAAACCTTTTTCACCCACTGCAACACGATGCCCCCGTTACTCTGGGCGCTTCCGATGAGGGGTCTGCGGCTGTCTATTAGGTATCGCCACAGTCCCTGAACGGTTGGCGGTTTGGAGGAGGGCGCCAAGGTGCGAAGGGCTGCCGAGGTGCCCAGCATCAAAGCAGCGATGCCTGGTTGAACGGCGCTACAACCCACATTGCTGGTTGCCCCGTCGCCGACAGCGGGAAACCAATCCGCAGCCCGAAGTGGCGCTGGAATGAGAGGAGAGCGCCATCTGCCTTCAACGGGCACAAAGTCTGTTAGAACGGGCAGTTGGGTTGGTCCGATGCCGATGGACTGAAGAATCTCGCCGTCCCATTGAAGAGTGGATTGATTGAAAAGACCGGTCCCCGAAGCCATAGAGTGGGTGCACGGTGCCTGCCCGAAAAGTTTAAAGGTCACGTATTCCCCAAAGCCCATCCAAGTGCGCACCTGGGACGCTTGTTCGGGGAATTTGCGGCGGAACCACAGGATCTTGGCGGGGACATAACTGGAATGAAAGTAGCAGCCAGTGCGCAGATGGTAAGATTTTTCGTCCAGTTGGCTTCTGAGGAGAGCAGCCTCATCGGCGGACCGGCTGTCCGCCCAAAGGAAAAGAGGGGTCACCGGCCGCCCGTCCCGCCCCACCCCCATTATGCTGTGCCAGAAAGTGCACAACCCAACCGCACGGATTCTGGGAACCAGAGGACCGCATTGGGCAAGAAACTCGTCCAGTCCTTTGAGCGTCCACTGCAACAGTCGGTCCGGATCCAGAACGCAGGTGCCATCGGCGCGGGTCAAAGGGAGGTAGGAAACCCGCTTCATCGCTCGCGGTAACCGATTCCCCTCCCGATCAAAGAGCATCATCTTTAGCGAGGAAGTGCCGACATCAATTGTCAAAACCAAATCGGCTGCCATTGATCCCTCACCGACTTTCCGGGAACCGATTTTGATTCACCCAGTAGACTTTGATGTCCGGATTCACATATTTCATATCGTGCGGAAGCCCCCCAAAGGTCCAGAGAAAGGGAATCGGGAGCGGTAACAGGGACGGGGTCAATCGGAATTCCACAATTTGGGACGCCTCGCTTTCAATGATCTGATAGAATCGGACGGCTTCTGGGAGACGAAGGCGGAGGGGGTCGTGATACTCAAAGTCCGAGGCAATGAAAAGGACAGGTTGTGCCTCCCTAATGTTCTCCCAATCAAAGCCGACCAGGCGGACGGGAAAGGGTGCTTCTTTCGTCCAGGCTTCAAAGCCCTCTTTCGTCTTACTACCGCCGTTAAAAGGAGTGATGGGTGGAGTGTAAAACCAAGGCACATCGTGGAAGGCGATCGTAATGGGCAGATCCGACCGATTTTCCTTCACTTGACGCATCACCCAATCTGCCGCCTCATTTCTTGGGTCCGGACCGGCAAACAGGCTATTGACCGCCCAGCCACTGAGGAGGACACTGAACACGCAGAGTCCCAACAGCACCTCATTCAGTCGCCGTCCTATACCTTTCCCCAAAGAGGATGCTTCAACGGCTCTGGCAGACCAAAGCGCAATAAGAGGTAAGAGAGGCATCAGGTAGCGGCAAAACCGAACCTGGGCAAGTCCTAAAGGAAGGAAGTAAAGGAGCGCAAAGATGATGGAAACTTTGAGAGTCAACTGGTCTTCTGCCGGTCGTCCGGCTCTCTTTGACAATGCCCAAAGACCGAGCAGCAGCGCCACACACCCACCGACCCCGATGGCTGCCGGTAGGTTGTAGGTCAGATGGTAAAGATAACCGTTCCCTGTTTCCTGAAAGATGTAGCCGTGACCGATCCGGCTGTGGACAAAAGTCTCCCAGTAAAAATCCCGGAAAAACTCATTAAAGGCAAAAACTGCATAGGGGCAACCGACAAGAAAGCCTAAGAGAAAGACACCAAAAGCCAGTCCCATTTGTTTCAGCGCTACCCTCTTGTCCGCCAGAGATAAAGTGGAAAGGATGGAAAGAAAAAGACTGGGGGCAACGGAATACTTAATCGCCGATGCCAGCCCCCCAACGAAGGCTGTTGCCAAAAGACCTGTTAGACCTCCCCAAAAGACAATACCGTAAAGAGTTAGTGTCGTGAAAAAAGTGAGGGGCACATCTACGGTAGCGAAGTGACTGTGTTGAAGGTGAAGGGGATAAGTGGTAAGAAGGATGGCGGCAACCAGAGCTGGGATGAGTCCGCTGGTCCTCTTGACCCAAACGAAAAGGAGCGCAACCGTTGCGGCACCGAAAAAAGCAGAAAGGAACCTGCCGATAAGATGTAACAATCCCCATTGAGTTACCCAAACGCCGAAATCACGAACCGATAGGTCCAGAAAACCGATCCCTTCTGAAAGCAACCGAGCGAAATAAATGATGTAGAGAAAAAGGGATCCGTAGTTGAAGAAATGAGGATTGAGATCACCGTCAAAAATGTTCATCCGCAGAACAGGGCTGAGGACCATTACCTCGTCGGGATGAAAGGAATGAAGGTGACGACTGCTGGGCAGACCCCAGGTCAATCCGAATAGCCGGAGCATCAGGGCAACAAGGAAGAGGAAGAACGGTAAGGAGCCTTGCTTCAGCAAATCAAAGTGCTGGATAGGGATCAGCAAAGTCCTGGTCATTGCGTCCGATCCGTTACAGATGATACCGGTTGATTAAGTCCAAGGTAAACGGTCGGCAGCAATCAATCAGGCTCCTTCAACGAACCGTCCACTGGAGAGAGAAGGCGCCTGCATCGGCGACAAGAACTTGCCCCGTCACATAGTCCGCCCAAGGGCTAACGAAAAATTCCACGACCCGGGCAATGTCATCGGGGGTGCTGAAGCGAAGTAAAGGTCCCTTCGGTCGGATGTCGTTTTCCGTCAGACCGCGCTCTTTAAGGGTTGCCAGGAATCGTCCCGAGAGGGTGTTGCCAGGGGCAACAGCGTTGACCGTTATGCCATAGGGTCGTAAGGAAGCTGCCAGGCATCGGGTCAGGTGGACCACAGCCGCCTTGGCAACGGAGTAGGCGATCTCTTGACCAGTCGCGGCAAAGGCGGCAACCGAGGCGATGTTGACAATGCGCCCATAGCCCTGCTGCTGCATTACCGGAACCACCGCACGGCACATATTCCAGGTCGTCATCAGGTTGCGACCGATCACCGCCTCAAAATCCGCCTCGTCAATGAACAGATCGTTTGGCTGGGGCTTGTTGCCCTTCGCCCCGATGTCCCCTCCCGCATTATTGACCAGAATGTCAATCCTGCCCATTCGCTCAAGGACGGACCGAACAATCTGCTGGCATATGGACGGCACCCTCAAGTCGCCGAAGAAAAAGAGGGCAGTCACTCCATGCTGACGAACTTCTTCTGCCACAGCCTCCAGGCTGTCCGACTCGCCAAACAGAGACGGTGCTTGGTCCGTCTCGTCCATCACGACCACACTGCTCCCCGCACGGGCAAGGCGCAAAGCGATCGCCTTACCGATCCCCCGTCCCGATCCGGTCACGACCGAGATCTTACCCTCCAAATGCCGATGGGAAGACTCTTTTGCTTCCTCCACCACCATCACCTTGTTGCTTGCCCGTTGCCTATTTTTCGTCCGTCACCTCAATGTAGTCACCTTTCTGAGCGGGGGGAGAGAAAACTGCCAAACCGACCGACCGTCCTGCCTCTCGGTTCTCAAATTTGTGAACCGCTCCCTTGGTCACCAAAATCACGTCTCCCTTTCGGACTTCCAGCCGCTCTTTACCCAGAGTCATTTCTCCTTTACCTTTCCAGACGAGAACAACTAGGTCACTGTGCTGATGGCGGTGAAGGGATTCGCTTCCAACGATGACCGCCCCACCGACGGACAGATTTTCTGTTTTGGTGATGGGAACAGTAATGACCGGCTGGGCGCCCTGAGCCGTTGCTTTTGTGAGGATGTCGTCAACGGTCACCGTCGTCAAACCCCGATCCGTCAAATAAATGAAGCGGGGCGGCAGTTCATCAGTGGCGATCGGGAGACCGCTTGCCAAAAAGAAACCCAAAATCAATCCTACCAGACCTTGCCTCATTGGCTGTCCTTCCCTTTCTTTTCCAAGATGAGATTTTCGTAAGTGGTAAAAGTGAGATCCCGATCCGGGTCCAACACTCGGACGGAAAGGGCAAATTCGCCTCCCCCGTTTTCCACCTTAACCAGAAGCCAGTTGCTTCCCTCTCGGAATCGGACGGGGACAATATCAGCGTCCCGTGCAAGGGGTCGGTGGATATGATGGTGGTGGACCACCTCACCGTTGAGCCAAACCTTGACACCGTCATCGCTGCCGATCAGAAGGGCTCCCTTCCTGGCTTGGGGACAACGAATCTCCGCCATTGCATAAGCGACGACATCGGTGTTGGGTCGAAAGAGAGGCAGAAAGTCGAGAACCCCGTCGGCAGCGTCCACCCGCTTCCATTCGGCAACGGTCAACGCCTCCTGAATGTCCCGGACTTTTTCTGGCGGGAAAGGCTGGTCAAGACCTTTGTCCTGCTCGTTGGGATAGGGACCACAGACCAACCATCGGGTGATAAAAGGGCTCTGAGATTCCATAGAGAAACCCAAAACGGCTACAGGAGCAATCCCTTCGGAAACAATCCCAATTCTTGACTCCGGTCGGATCCGGCGCAGTCCCAGGTCAACGAAAAAGACCTGACCCATCCTTTGGTCGGACCGGCAGTCTATCCAACCGAGAAACTCTTTGTCCAGGTAAACCTTAAACCGTCCGAAATCTTGTCTCTTGACAAAAAAACCTTTAAGCCGAACCAGGTCGTCAGCGGGAGTCTTGAGTAAGAGGCGGGCTGTCTTTACAGGGGGGCGCAGAACAAGAGCGGTCATTCCTGCCGACTCGGTAAACCGGAAAAGGGGGACCTTGTCTACATCCTTACCGTCCAGTAAAGCCTCCGTCGCCACAAGAGATCCTGGCGGAAGGCGAAAGGGTGAGTGGGGAAACTTGAGAAACGATGGATCGGGAATTTTGAAAAAGTCGGTGTGCGGTTCCTTTTGATACCAATAAGCCACGCTGGAATACTCCACGCCCTCCGTATCATTAATGCCCCCGTGTTCAATTTGACACAAAAATCGTCTCTTCCAGGGGACAGCGTCGGTGAGGTGAAAGCGATACGCCGTCACACTATTGTCGGTCCTGCGCACGCAACCGTGGAGGCGACCGACAACCGGACCGGTCAGAAAATACCAGCCACTGTTGAAGTAGTCCTCCGTCCCCGTCCCGTTGAAAACCTTATCGCCATCGGAGTAGAACAATTCATCGCCCTCTAAGAAGCCCAATCCGGCTGCGCTCTGCATCGTCATAGAGGCACCGACGAAATGTCCGGGTCCTTTGTCCGCCTTCATCAGAAGGTGTGGCTGACCCTTTCTGGTAAACCACCAAAACCATTGAGCGTGAAAGTAGCCCATTGCGGCAACATCTTCAGGAGAAAGCCTTTCAAACTGGTAGGCAATTTGAAAGGTGACCGGCTCATCGGCGCCGTTGATGATCTCTGCCACTCCCCTCTTGGCAAAAGGCATCGGGAAGCGACAATAGCCGATCCCCTCGCCGGTGAAGCCAAGGAGCACAGACCGCACATAGGCGGGACCGAAACCGGAGCCGAAGAAGTCGCCAAGGGGTGCTTCCACGCTGGGGCTTTTCTCGTCGTCCCAAAAGATTCTCAGAATGGTCTTCCGCCAAGCCAGTAACGGACCCGAAGCGAGCCCTGCAAAAAATCCGGTGACCCATCCAGGACCCTGGAGGGAAAAAATCAACCCTCTGCCCCTTGGAGGAAGGGTTAACGACTGCCATTTCACATCGGCAGGAACCAGCGGCGGGCTGTTCCACTGGCGGATCAATTCGTTAATACTGGTCACCTCTTTTTCGGTTAGGGGCCAGCGGAAACTGTGCACCTTCCAGTCCTTCGGAAAGTGGACGACATTAACGTGGTAATACATCGTGCCCGGATTGGTGACGGTGATCTTGATTTTCTGGGCGAACGGTATCGGAAAATAAGTGATGGCCCCACCGCTGGACGGCATCGCCAGGGGAGGTCGGATCGGTGGCAGACGACCTTCCAGAAAATCCCTCATCGGACATTCCAGGACAGGTTGTTGCGAACCGTCTATGTAGATTCTCAGGGTCCCTTGGGGATTGGCAGACCAGATGCGAACAACCGCACCCGGACCATCGGTTTCACAAAGGACGGCTTCTCCGTCGTAACGAGCCAGAAAATGACCAGCGTCAGCGTTGCCACCTGTCCGATCAAAACTGGAAAATTGACGGCAGGTCCACGGTTTCAGATAGGCGATGGAGCGCAGGTCCGCAAGGCGCTGGAGCAGCCTTTCCAAGCCGATTTCGGACCCTTGCCCAAACACTGTTTGCTGCGCCACAACCGTGGCAAGGAGGAACAGGACAAGACGAGTTATTCCCAGCCGTTGACGACTCTTTTCCATCTTTCCGCCATCCTTTACGATTGGTTTTTGAACCGAAATCGATAAACTCCCGCGCCAAAATTGCGAAAAGAAACTATGGCGCAACGGTACCAAGCCCTTCTGATTGCCGAATTTGGTCAGACGCTGGAGGTCCCCTATCCGGCCGAATTTTCTGACTTGCTGCAGCAGTCTCTTTTTTATTTCCGTCGCTACTTTCCTACCCTTTTTGGCATATCTCTGGTTGCGGGAATTATTCAAGTGCCGGCTGTCTTGATTGCAGAGGAAGCGGGACCGGTGATTTCTACTGGGGAAATTGTCGGACTGGTCGTCTTAAGTATTCCCCAATATCTGGCTCTGTGGCTGGCACAAGGGGCGCAAATCTGGGTCATCGGTTCGGCTGTGGTGGGGAGACCCGTTGGCTTTTGGGATGCTTGGAAGGCGGTTTTGTCAAGAGCCTTCGCCTATATCGCTACCGGTCTCATAGCCTTTCTCCTTGCGATACCTGGGCTCTGCCTTTGCGGGATCGGTTTTCTTTTTACCGCTGCTTTTTTTGCCGTCTTCATTGGACAAGTCGTTTTGCTGACCGGTTCGTCCTATTTTCGGGCGATCGCCGAGCACTTTCACCTTGTCTATCAAAGTCGCTGGCTGACGGTGGTCGGCTATCTCTTAGTTACCGGCGTCCTCCTCTACGCCGTTTATGCAATCCTTTACCCTGCTATTTTCGCCCCTCAAATTCTTTATTACATATTGAGGGAGGCTATCCCGGTCCCGTTGGAGTGGGCGAGTCTTTTTTTCTCTGCTCTATGGACCCAAGTCACCAATGCGATCGTCCAAAGTTACTTCACCGTCTTTTTGACTCTTCTTTTCTTTGATCTAAAGTCCCGATTGGAAGGTCTGGATTTACACCTGATAGCGCAACGGTTTGATCAATGGGGTTCCTCAGCGTGATGGCGAGGGGGCAAGCACTGCATAAGGCTGCTATCTGTCTGGCTTTCACAGGTGGGCTTTTCTTTTTCTTTTTCTTTTCCTTTTTCGCAACTCCCCTATGGTCCCAGAGAGCCAGGACAGAGAAAGTATGGGACCAGATTTGGTCCCTTTTGCAACAAGGATTGCAGTCTCGTTCTGAAAGGGAGAAGCAGGCAAAACTTGAGAAGGCTTATCGGCTGCTCCAATCACTTCCTTCGGACGGTTTCACGAGGCAGTGGGAAACTGTAATAGAAGCAGTCCTTTATGCAGACCGGTCCACTGCCTCCGGCAGACATCAGAGGGAGCAAGGCGAAGCGTGGCTCCGGTGGGGGCTCTCTTTGGCTTCGGCAAAGGAGGATTTCAGCAAAGAAGAAGCCCATCTGGTCATCAGCCGTATTCTGGCGGGTTTCTCTCCGACCGATCGCTGGGCACCGGTTCGGGAATGGTGGCGGCGCACCTGGTCTACCTTTGCTAAGTGGTTGCAGAGACCTGTTGACTGGGTGGCGCATCACCTGAGCACTGCCTTGAGAGCCATCGGAAGATTTCTTCTTTTTCTTTCAAAACCTATTCTGGAAGTGTTCCGGTTCATCTTGTCGCTGTCTCCTGTCCTGGCCTGGTCGTTGCTGGTGATCACCCTCGCCGCCGTCACCTTTCTGATCACGCTCTACGCTTTAAGGATTCTGGAAAAGAGGCAGTCCGCCGTTGCGCTGGGTGAGGAAGGGAGCCCTTTAGAACAGCCCGAGCAGTTGTGGGCACTCGCCCAATCATTGGCTCAGCAAGGCAACTATCTTGAGGCGATCCGGCTTCTTTACCGAGGAACCCTTGTCCTTTTTGACTCCGCTCGTCTGTGCTCTTTTCGCGAAGAGAAAACCAACCGAGAATATGTGTCCGAAGTAATGAGGGTGGCTCCCATTGGGGTTGCCTCGGCATTTTCCGAAATGACCCGTCGGGTGGACCGATGCCTTTACAGGGACAAAACGGCTTCTGGTGACGACTTTGAGTATTTCTGGTCGCAGACCCAACACTTTCAAAAAGCCCTGGTAGGGATTCGCCGATGAGGAAGCGAACGATCCCTTTAGTCGTCGCTGCCCTTCTTCTCGTCCTTCTCTATCTCATCGTGCCTAAGGAGCCGCCTGATGGCGTGAGGGAACGGCACTTCACGACTTTTTCCGCCAAACCATCGGGACTAAGGGCGCTTTACCTTGCCCTCCCTCGTTTCGGTTTCCGGGTGGCGTTGTGGCGCAAACCGTGGCGGTATCTTCCTAAGACCAGGCAAGGAATTCTTCTTTTGATTGTTGAGCCAGACCCGCTGATCGCCGACGATCGCAGGGATTGGCAAGCCCTGGTCCAATTTGCCCAGAGGGGCAATGGGGTCTGGCTTTCGTCTCGATCCCCCTCGCTTGTCGCAGGTCGGACCGTTCTGGGTCCGATGCCAAACACTGCCGCAGCAAACACGATTTTTCCAGGGCTACGGTCACTGGCGGATCTGAGGGTTTACTCAAGGATCCGTCTCGTGGAGAACAAGGTGCCGGACGGCTGGTTGCCAGTAAGGAAGGATGGGTTGGTGCCGGAGGTGCCCCTAATTTCCGACTCTTTCGGCACGGTCGTGAAAATGGTTCCCGTCGGTTCGGGCTTCTTGGTTCTGGATGCGAATCCCGAGGCACTGACTAACCGAAGAATTAGCGAAGGGGACAACGCCTTTGGGTTCCTTATGATTTTGAGGTCCCTTGCAAGGTCACAGCGAATTGTTTGGATAGATGAATGGAGCCACGGTTTCGGCGAGGAACCCCACTGGTGGTGGGTGGTCGGACCGGGGATGAAAGCGGCAACAATTCATTTGTTGGTCGTCGGTGCCCTTTTCCTTTTAGCAGTCGGCATCCGGCTCGGTCCGCCAAAATTGGTGACGCCAGCACCGCTGCCCCGAGGGGCATTGACCGATGCTCTGGGCAGTCTGTTGCAAAGAGGCGATACCAAACGGGACCTGGTCCGCTGGTTTCGCCTTCAGTTTTGGCGGCGCCTTTTCGCTATCAGGGACCTCTTTGCAGAACCGGATCAAAAAGATTGGTTGACGAGCCTGGAGGGTCTGCCGGAAGGAAAAAGGCAGGTCGTCCAGCAGTTGTGGGCGTGGAGCCAAGCGATGGAGAAAAAGAAACGGCTCACCCCTCAGGAGATTCTGCACTGGGTTCAAAGAGCGTGGGAAGTCAGTGAGCGCAGCATCGGGCAAGATTCCGCCCAGGTAAGGAGCAAAGGATGAGTCCCAGAGAACTTTGGGAAGCCATCAAAAGCCAGGTCGGCAAGGTGATCATCGGTCAAGACGAACCGCTGGCGCAGATATTTGTCGGGCTCCTGGTCAATGGTCACATCTTGCTGGAAGGGGTGCCGGGGGTTGCGAAAACTTTGATGGCGAAAGCCATTGCCCGATCGTTGAAACTCTCTTTTTCCCGAATCCAGTTTACCCCCGACTTGATGCCCTCTGATGTCACAGGGACAATGGTTTACGATCCCCAGGGGACCACTTTCCGGTTCAAGAAGGGACCGATCTTCGCCCAAATCGTCCTTGCCGATGAAATTAACCGAACCCCACCCAAAACTCAGGCAGCCCTTTTAGAAGCAATGGAAGAACGCCAGGTGACCGTTGACGGGGTTCCCCATTTGTTGCCCGCACCTTTCTATGTTCTGGCTACTCTCAATCCGATTGAGTACGAGGGAACCTACCCCCTTCCGGAGGCACAGTTAGACCGGTTTCTTATGAAGGTCATCGTCGGATATCCGAATGAGGAAGAAGAAAAAAAGGTCCTTCTCTTGACCCAACGGGGCTGGGATGTTCATCGGCTACTGGAAAAAGAGGTGGAGCCGGTTGCTGACGAGGACGACCTGAAAAGGGCTCAGCAGGAAGTAGAAAAGGTCCAGGTCGTTGAGGAAATTCACGAGTATCTAACGACTCTGGTCCGAAGGACCCGTCAGTTAACCAGCGTCCGGCTGGGGGCTTCCCCCAGAGCCGGGCTTTACTGGCTTAAGTGCGCTGCGGCGTGGGCAGCCCTTCAAGGTCGGGACTTCGTCATCCCCGACGACATTAAGGCGGTCGCCGCACCCGTTCTGCGCCACCGACTCCTTCTTAAGCCTGAAGCCGAACTGGAAGGTCTTGTTCCAGACGCCGTTGTGGCGTCCCTTTTGGACAGCGTCCCCGTCCCCCGATGAAACTCAACCGATCGGACGGATCAGTCGTCTAAGAGTTTCGAGATCAAAAAGGAGGTTTTGCATGCTTCCATCATTTCGGAAGCGAAGGGCTAATAAGGTCCTTTCACCGCCTCGTCAGGAGGACCAGTTGCTCTCGGTTCTGTCCTATGACAAATGGTCGGACGAACGACTGGTAGAGGCGGCTCAGCAGGGTCAAACGAAAGCCTACGAGGAACTGATCCGCCGACATCAGCATCGGGTCTATAACCTGGCTTTACGGTATACCAACGATGTAGAAGCCGCCTTAGACTTGACTCAGGACGCCTTTTTGAAAGCCTACGAAATGCTCCGGACATTCCGAAAGGAAGCCAATTTTTATACCTGGTTTTATCGGATTGTGATGAACCTGTGCATTGACCGGCACCGGAGGCGGACGGTTCGGGGGGAGCACCAGAAGGTCAGTTTGGAAGCCTTGGCTCAGGAACTGGGTCAGGCGGAAGCCGCCGGTGACGATGAGGGACCGTTAACGGAGTTAATTTCGGAAGACGCCGAGGAGGAAGCCATTCAACGAGAGACCCGACTTCTCGTTTGGCAAGCCGTTGAGGCGCTCCCAGACCATTTGAAACAGGTCGTCATTCTCAGAGAGTATGAAGGACTTTCCTTACAGCAAATTAGTGAAATATTAAAGGCGCGGGTAGGGACTATAAAGTCCCGGCTCTATCAAGCGCGACAAGCCTTAAAAAGAACCTTGTCCCATCACTTTCAGTTGTGAGACGGGAGGACGACGATATGGATTGCCAGTTGTCCCGCGACCGAATGTCCTGGGTTTTAGACGGTCTTCTGACCGTTGAGGAACAGCGGCAACTGGAAGATCATTTGCGCCAATGTCTTGCCTGCCGAGCCGAATGGCAATTGATGAAGGCAATCCATAAGGGTTTGCGGCAAACACGACCAGCGCCCCTACCCTATGACTTGACTCCGATCATAATGGAGCGGATTCGGGCGAAAGAAAGGGAACGAGATGCTGCTTACCAGCCGACCTGGACCTTGCGAAAGTGGTTAGCAGCCGCCGTCGTTCCCCTTTTTCTTGCCTTTTGTTTGGTGACGGGTCTCTTCTTCCGACAGGAAGATGCCCCTCGGGAAGAGGATTATGTAACGGCGCATATCACCCGAACGATTTCCGAAACGGGCTCGCCCGATTTGAGCCCCGTCTCTATTGCCCTCTTGGGCGCCTACTACGCCAGTGACGATCAGTGAGAACGGTAGCCTTCGGACTGTGCCTGGTTGCCTTGTGCGTCCTTACCGGAGCCCCTCAGGTTGACAGGAAGGAGAGACTGTGGCGCCTTCTGTTTTCCCCGCCCCGATTTCAGTCCCTCTCAGCAACGGTAGAAGTGCAGGTGTTCACCGGACCCCCCGGTCAGGTCTGGACGGCGCGCCTATGGGCTGACCAAAGCAATCACCGGACGGATTTAACGTTCCCGCTCCCGACAGGGGCGCGACCCGTTTCGTTGATCAGCCGTCCCGACGGTGTTTGGGTTCTCCTCCCCCACATCAAGAGGATTGCTCGCCACGAGCCCGGACCAGGACCTTGGCAGCCACTTTGGGGGATCAAAACCACAAAAGAACCATTAGCGAAGCAGAATTACTGGGTCCGCTTTAGCGGCAAAGACCGAAACGACCCAGCGATCATCATTTTGGATCTGGTGCCCCGACATTCGGGCAACCCGCTCAGGAAAATTCATTTTCACGCCCCCTTCCGGGTTCCCCTTCGCATAGAGAGGTTTTCACCGGACGGGAAACTGGAGATGTCTGTCAGCCTCAAAGATCCTCGATTTGACGAACCGCTCCCTGCCGGTATCTTTGATGTGACGGTCCCCGAAGGCTGGCAAGTGGAGAAAAAAGAAGCACCTGCTTTTCCCGTCGACCTGAAGGAGGCCGAAGCACGATTGGGTTTCGTTCCACTGGTCCCCTCTTGGCTACCTCCAGGATACGCATTTGATGCCCTTTTTGTGGGGAAAGGTCGGCATCGCCAGGTGGCTCATCTTCTTTACACCGATGGGATTACGGTGATCTCTGTTTTTGAACATCCCTCCTTTGGTCCCGGTCACGGGCACCGATGGAAGAGACCCCGACCTCCAGGAATGATGCCCATCAGGATGACCAAAAGACAAGTCGCAGGGCTGGACGTCGTCATCGTCTCCGATGTGGATCAATCCTGGTTGGAAAAAATGGCTGATAGTTTGGTCCCCTTGACGGTTAGAGGAAGGTAAAAGCAACAAAAAGGGGACCATAAAAGGTAGCGTTGAAAAGTCTCTAATCAATAGGTCTGACCAAGCGAGGGGTCAGGACGATGAGAAACAAGACATTAACTCTGGATTCAGTGACCCAAGCCGTCGGACAATGGCTGGTCGAGTCAGGGAAATTAACCTCGTCCCAATGGGAGGAAGCCGTTAACGCCTTTGCCAGAGGGGACGGGGGAAAGAGCCTTTTTGAAACTCTTCTGGAAATGGGTTACTGCAGCGAAGAGGACATTGTTCAGGGTCTGAGTGCGGTTCTGCAGATTCCCGTCGTCAACCTGCGCGAAGTGACCCCTGATCAAGAGGCTCTCTCCCTGGTTCCCGCTGAGGTGGCTTTCCGCCATCAGGTCCTGCCCCTCAAGAAAGAAAACGGCTACCTCATCGCCGCCGTTTCGGACCCCTTAAATTTGGAAGCAGAAAACGCTATTCGTTTCGTTACCGGAGTTCCCTTGAAACCGATGCTATCGCGCCCGTCCGAAATCCGCACCTTGCTGGAACAGCACTATATGAGCCGGGTGATGGCAGAAGCCGAGTCCGAGGACCTGGAAGTCATCCAGGAAGCAGAGGAAGACATCGGCGACCCCACCCGGATGGCGCGGGAAGCCCTGGTCATCCGTTTAGTTAACTTGATGATCCGTAATGCCGTTCGGGAGAGAGCCAGCGACATTCACATTGAGCCGTTGGAAAGGACCCTGCGAGTCCGCTATCGGGTGGACGGGATGCTTCACGATGTGACGGCTCCCGCCAAGCGCTACCATCCGGCTATCGTCAGCAGGATCAAGATTATGGCGAACCTGGACATCACCGAAAGACGCAAGCCCCAAGACGGCAGGATTAAAGCCAGGATTCTCGGTCAGGAAGTGGACATCCGGGTTTCCGTAATGCCAACGGTCCACGGTGAGTCTTGTGCTCTGCGCCTCCTTTACCGCTCTGGGATGGACTTCACCCTCCGCGATTTGGGGATGGAGAAAGATGACCTGGAGAAACTGGAGAATTTGATTCGGATTCCTTACGGGATCATTCTAGCGACAGGACCGACGGGCAGTGGCAAGACGACGACCCTTTATGCTTGCCTTCGGCGGATCTACAGCCACGAGAAAAAAATCATCACCATTGAGGACCCCGTTGAATATCACTTGGATGGAGTCACCCAGATCCAGGTCAATAACGCAGTGGGGCTGACCTTTGCAACGGGTCTTCGCAGCATCGTCCGTCACGACCCCGACATCATAATGGTCGGTGAGATCCGTGACCGCGAGACAGCGGAGATTGCGATCCACTCTGCTTTGACCGGTCATCTGGTCTTCAGCACCCTGCATACCAACGATGCGCCGGGGGCACCGACCCGCCTGATTGATATGGGAATGGAGCCGTTTTTGGTGGCATCGGCACTGGACGGAGTCCTTGCCCAGCGCTTGGTCCGGAAAATCTGCCCCGCGTGTAAAGAACCTTATCAGCCGACGGAGGCTCAATGGGAGTATTTAGTGGAGCAAGGGCTGGTCACCGATGAGAGTCAACCAACCCTTTGGCGGGGCAAGGGCTGTGAAGCGTGTCGGTTTACCGGCTACAGCGGTCGGACGGGAGTCTTTGAGGTGCTGATCCTCACGGACCCGTTGAGGGAGTTGATTTTAGCAAAAGCCTCCTCCCAGCAAATAAGGGAAGCGGCGATAGAGCAGGGAATGAGGACCCTTTACCAGGACGGAATGATGAAAGTGGCAAAGGGAATCACGACGGTGGAAGAAGTAGAGAGGGTCACCCATGCGGGAGAATCGGAGTAGCGCCGGTGTCGTTTCAGAACCAATCGGAGTTCTTGAGGAACCTATTCGGCGAGAGCCCAGCAACTGGCTCGTCCGTCTGAGAGCGCGGGGACGAGTCACCCATCAAGATCGGACGATTATGACCCGTCAGTTGTCCAGCCTTTTAAGCGGCGGCTTAACCCTGATGCAGGCGACCGAGGTCCTGATTGAACACACAGAAAAACAGAAGATGGTAGAAGCCCTGATGCAGGTCCGAAACGACCTGAGGGCAGGATGGACCTTCGCCGACGCCATTGCAAAGCATCCTACTCTTTTCAGTCCCCTAAGCGTCAGTCTTATCCGGTCTGGAGAAGCCAGCGGCGAATTGCCTCGAATTCTTAACTGGCTGGCGGACTATATGGAGAAAGAGCAGGCACGCCTCACCCAAATTCGTTCCGCCCTCACCTACCCCATCTTCCTCATCGCTCTTTTGGTAATGGCTTTGGTGGTCGTTCTCGTCTTCATCATTCCCCGCTATGTGGAGATTTTCCAGGAAGTGGGGCAAGCCCTGCCCACACCGACTCGGTGGCTGTTAAGCACTTCCGCCTTCTTGACCCGATGGTGGTGGGCTCTTGTGCTGGCGGTCGTTGCTGCGCCCTACCTTTACCGACTGACCCGGCTCCGACCGTGGGGGTTGCTCTTGACGGATCGGTTGAAGTTACGCCTTTTTTTGATCGGACCGCTCCATCTGAAAACTTGCGTCTCCCGATTGGCACGGGCTCTGTCCCTAATGCTGATGGGCGGGGTTCCTCTTCTGGAGGCTTTGTCGTTGGCGAGGGATGTGGTTGGCAACGAAGTTTTGGGGCGCGCCCTGGATGAAGTTCGTCAAAGGGTCCGAGAAGGTGAACGCCTGGCAGAGCGCCTCCGACAAGAGGGCGTTTTTCCCCCCTTGCTGACCCGACTGGTCGCCGTCGGTGATGAAGCCGGCAGTCTGCCTCAGGTCTTGCGGACGGTCGCGGAAACTTTGGACTTGGAAGTGGACAGCGGTTTGAAAGCCTTGGTCTCCCTCTTAGAACCCTTTCTAATCGTCACTTTAGGCGTCTTTGTCGCCTTTGTCATCTTTGCCGTTCTCCTCCCGATCCTTCAGTTGAACGCTCTTATCGGACGATAGTCGGTTAAAGGGAGGTGGTCGGAAGTGTTGAAAGGACCAGTCCACGCAGGTTGGACGCTTTTGGAACTGGTCGTTGTAATGGTGATTCTCGCTTTGCTGGCATCCATCGCTTCTGTTTACGTTGTTCGGAGAATTGAGGACGGTCGCCGAACCAAAGCCTTGATGGACTTGGAGAGCATCAGTCAGGCGTTGGACCAGTATTATGCCGATATGGGGTCCTATCCGACGACGGAAGAGGGATTGGAGGCTCTCATCGTCCCCCCCAGCACCGCCGGCAGGACCCCCACTCGGTGGGGCGGTCCTTACTTGAAGGGTCGCCAAGTGCCTATTGATTCGTGGGGCAACCCCTATGCCTACAGCAGTGATGGCGAAACTTACGAACTCTTTTCCCTTGGCAAGGACGGTCGTGCCAACACGGCAGACGATGTGCGTCCGGTCGATGAGTAGATGAGTAAGGGAGTTTCTTTTGGGTGAAGGGGCTTCAACACACTCGGCTTGATAAGGCTTTTACCCTTATTGAGTTAATGGTTGTCATGACTATCCTGGTCCTCCTCGCCTTTGTCGCTGTTCCCCAGTACCGAACCCAGGTCGCTAAGACCAAGTTTCGTTCCGCCATCCGGGATATTGTTGCCGTCCTTCGCTATGCCCGCGTCAAAGCCCTGACCACCGGTCGTCCCGTTCTGGTCCAGTTAGACCGACAGGAAAGGACCATTGGGGTCCTTGTGCCAGCCGATCGGTTGTTGCGCCAGCGCCAACCTTTTCTGTTCGGATCGCCTGAAAGGGAGGAACTCACTGATGAAGAGTGGTGGGTCCTGTTCGGCGAACGGCTGGAGATTTTGGACCCTGCCGACTACTCGGAAGACCCCTCACCGTCAGGTCGCCGGCGGCTGCTTTCCGAAGGCGTAGAAATTGAGTGGCTGAGGGATTCGGTCAGTGGAGAGGAATTGAACCTCATTGCCTTCTATCCGGATGGGACCGCTTCCGGCGCTCAAATCGCTCTCGCGTCTTTGGTCGGTCGGGCACTGGTCATCGTCTCGCCTTTGACGGGAACCGTCTCCACGGCTGACTTTTTGGACCAACGGGCAGAGGTCAGGCGGTGACCTTTTATGCTGCTCACTCACCATTGGCGTCAGGGGCTGACTTTGGTGGAACTGCTGATTTCTTTTCTCATTCTTGCTGTCGGCATCGTTGCCATCTTAGGATTGGTCGGTCAAAGCAGTCTCAACGCCCGCTCCAGCGCTGACCGGACTATTGCCACTTTCCTCGCCAGCAGAAGAATGGAAGAGTTGGTCGCTGATCCCCAACTTCAGCCCCAGCGATCGGAAGGCTTCTTTGAAGTCCCTTACGAGCGGTTTCGATGGCTGTCCGTCGTGGAAGAATGGGAACCAACCCTAACCAACCTTGCCGCTAACCAGCAAACGCTAACTCTTTACCGGGTGCAGGTCATCGTCTCCTGGAGGGACCGGGGAAGGGAGAGAAGGGTAGAACTGACAACCCTGGTGATGCCAGGAGTTTTGCAACCGGTCGTTTCGGAAGAGGAAACATCTTCGGAGGAAGGCACCCAACCGTGAAGAGGGTCCGAAACAGCACTTCTGCTTTTACCCTGACAGAACTCGTCGTCTCCTTGGTCTTGCTGGTTTTCTTAGCCCTATCGGTGCACGGGCTCGTGCGACTCGTCGGGCAGGCACAAAATCAGGTAGACCGCATCAGCCAGGTGCATCAGGTGGCACGGGTCGTTCTACAGAGCCTCTCTTCCGAATTGTCCAGCACATTTCCTCTGACGGTTCCCCAAGAGGGAACAGTGTCGCTTGGCGATGAAGCGGGTGAACAGACGGACGCGGTCCTTTTGACCTTCTACCACGAGGATAGTCAGGATGCTGAAGGGCGGTGGGATCGGGATACCATTCGGTTTACCACCGTCGCCTCGGATCCCAGAACAGCATCAGTCCGGCGATCCGAAATCGTTGAAGTCGTTTATTATTTGGATGATGATCCCCAAACCGAAGAAACAGGTCTGGTGAAACGGATTGGCTCCCACCCCGGTCTGACCACCGAAGAGTCCCCACGACGGTCGGAATTGGTTCAGGAGATTTCCCGGCAAGTGGTTTCCTTTAATGTGCGCATGTTTGACCAAGAGCAACAAGTTTGGTTGGACGAGTGGGAGAAGACCGATGTCTTACCCTCCTCGCTGGAAATCACCATCGGCGTTGTCCAAGCCAGTGAGGATGAGCCCCTTGCCCGATCTGGGGGTCACACAGGGACAGAGCAAATTGAGTGGTTCACCGTCACGATCCCGTTAATCGTCACCACCTTCCGAGCTCCTTCAGCACCCCCTCGGCAGGAACAGCCGTCCGCGCCAACTTCTGACGAAAGTTTTGCCGCTGATGGTTTTCCCTCATCGCCGACGGATGCTCCCAGTTCTGCAGGGCAACGACCGGGAGGTGTTCGCCCCTGACCAGCCAGCACCCTCTTTTGTTGCTTTTCTCAAAGAAACCCATCGTCCCCTCTTTTCCCTGGCGCCGACGGACAAAGAGGGGCTTTGCCCTGATCTTGGTCTTGAGTTTGATGGTTCTTTTAGCCCTTCTGGCTGCCGGACTGGCGTTAACCGTCAGAAATGAACATCAGTCCTCTTCCGCTCACATCAATCGGTTACAGGCTCGTTTTTACGCTTATGCCGGCATTCAAAGAGCCCTCTACGAGTTGTCTCGGGATCATCCTGGAACCGATGGCTATGACGAACCCTGGGCTCTTTTGGATTCCCGAAGAGAAGAACCACCCTTCTCCGATGGTTATTACCTCGTGCGAGTGGTAGACGAAAGCGGGAAATTGAACCTGAATACTGCAGGAGCAGAGGAACTGAGAGCCTTCTTTAGAACGGTGACGGGCGACGATGGGCTTGCCCAGGAGTTGACCGATAGCCTGCTGGACTGGAGGGATACCGATAGCGAACAGCGGACCGTCGGAGCGGAAGCCGACTATTATCTTTCCCTCTCGGATCCCTACCGACCGAGAAACGGTCCGTTAATCACCGCCGCGGAACTTTTACTGATAAAGGGATTTGAACGAGAAATCGTCTATGGAGATCGCAGGTTAGGGACTCCCCCTCTTTTTGAATTGGCAACGGTCTTTTCTCAGAGTCCGAACATAGATGAGAGAGGTGTTGCCCGGCTCAACATTAACTCGGCAGGGGCAGAAGAACTGCGCCAGCACTTATCCGATGTCCTGACAGAAGCCGAGATTAATGCCTTGATCCGGTTCCGAGAACAAGGACCAGGCGGAGGGGGGCAAGGAACAAGCCAACCGAGACCACCAGCGTCCTCACCACCTTCGCCAGGTGGTAGCCCTACGGGTCCGCTGGGAGGGGGAGGACCCCTTGGAACGGGTGGTCTACCCAGACCGACAGGTCCAGGATGGGGTGGCGTTCCCGGTGGCTCTCCACCTTTGGGTCCCCCTCAGATGGGTCCGCAGCTGCCCTTTCCGACTCGCCAGAGACCAGGTCCCCAACCCTCCGGACCGGGAATGTCCGAAGGACCTCAATTGCCAGAACCACAACAGCAGGAGCAGCGGCCCAGTAGCGGGGCTCAAAGAAGGACCATCCGCTCCCTCTTGGAACTGGAGCCGATTCTTCCCCGAGACAAGTTAGTGGCGATTTGGGAGCGCTTAACGACGAGGAATGGGGAAGCACAAGACGGTCTCATCAACCTAAACACGGCACCGCCAGCGGTCCTGAGTGCCCTTCTTGCCGACAACGAGGCTGCTGTTGAAGAGATTGTCCGCTTGCGCCAAGAAAACGGCTCCTTTGCCAGCGTGGGTCAACTACTGACCCTTTCCTCCGTGCCACGAGACCAGTTACAGCGATTGATGGATCGCGTGTGCACCAAGACGGCATCTTTCCGTCTAAAAGCCATAGGCGTGGTCGGAAACTTTAGGGCAACCTACACGATAGAAGCCGTCGTGCGCCGGCAAGTTCCGCCCGCGCAGGAGGCGCCGACCGACGCCCCAGCAATGGTGCCGCCAACTTTCGTCGTTCACTACTGGCGGGAACGGTAAGACAGTAAGGGAAAGAAGAGTCAATGAGAAGAAGCCCGTTGCGATCCTCTTACACTGTTGCCGAGTGGGGCGATGGGATGCTGCGAACGGTCACTTATCGCGGAGGTAGGGTCCTCTCGTCCTCCCTCCCATTAACAGGACCCATTGAGGAGCAAGGCTATGAGGTGACCCAGAGGCTGATTAACCTGCGAAATCGGCGGCAAGTGGCAGGGTCGCTGATTGTTATCCTGCCGTCTCACCAGGTCGGCTTCCGATGGATGGAAAGGGTCTTGGGCAGAGGGACGACGACGCTCACCGATGCCGAAGCCGCCCAGATGATGGGCTTGTCCGCCAACGATGTAGTAGTCGCCTCTCAAACTTACCCCGAAGGCATTCTGGTCGCTGCCTGCCGCAAGGCTTTCCTTCTCTCCTATTTATCGCCCTTTTTGAAAGCCGGGCTTTCGGTTCGTAAAGTGGTCCCTTCGCTAATGGGGCTCTGGGCTTGTATATCAGATGCCAGTGGGGAGCCGTCCACTCTAATGGAAATCCGAAGCCCGACCAACGGTTTGATTCGCGTGAGCATTGCCGTCGGGTCTAAAGGCGTCCCATATCGGATGCACTCCTTTGCTTTTCAAAAAGAGGAAAGTGGCACTCTCGTCACAGAACTGAGACGAGTTTTAGCCGAATTTCAAAGGATGTCGGGGGAGTCGGTTGCTTCTCTTTTCCTTGCCGGCGATCAAGGAGTGGATGAGGAAGTTCTTCGCCAAATAGAGCAGCGGCTGGATCTACGAGTGGAAAGGCTTGCCGATCGGGGATGGGGGCTAACGATTTGGGAAAATTTGCTGGCTCTGATCGGTGAGCAAGTGGTTCGCAATGGTAACATCCTTTCCTTTCCCTTGCCGGAGCCCGAGCCTTCCGTCGTTATTCGGCAGACCTGGGAGAGAGTTACCCTTTGGTCGGCATTAGCCACTTTTCTGGGATTGATCCTCGCTCTCATTTTTAACTGGCAGAACCGTTCCGTCGCCGCTGCGGTGGACCAGCTGAACAGGGATATCGCTGCTAAGCGCCAACTCCTTGCCCGTCTTCAAAAAGAGATTCCGACAGCCCGCCTGGAATCCCTTCAGAGACTGGCTTACGAGAAGGGGGACCCCCGCCATCACCCTCTTGACATTCTCTATTACCTAAGTAAATCCTTGCCCAAGAGCGTTTGGATAACGGAGTTGTCCTACCTGAGAGGAAGCCAGGTGGTCATCAGGGGAACAGCCGTTTCCCATCCGGGTGTGACGGATGCCGCCCACTCTTTGGCAGACCTTCGGTTGCCTGGTGGCTCCCGACTCTTTGCCGAGGTGCAGACCAATTATGCGAGGACCGTCACCTCTGGCGAGAAAACACAGGTAGAGTTTCAGATCACCGCCTGGTTGAAGGAACGGACGCCATTGATAGGAGGACGGATGGGGCTGAGATGAAGGACGGACAGCAAGCGTTGGGAATCGTCCTTGTTATTGGCGCTCTCCTTTCTTGGACGTGGGCAGCCCTTTCCTTCTGGAGGGCAGGGGATTTGGGAAGACAGTGGGAACACCTCAATAGGCAGGATTTGAGTCTATCCCGTCAAATAACGGAGGCTCGAGAGCGGGTCACGGTGGGAAAGAAACTTTTGGACCAGATCGGTAAGCCCTTGGATGCCATCCAGCCCGGTCAATTCTCGGCTCGGCTCGTTGCTCGATTGGAAGGCATTTTGCAGAAGCAAAAGATTCGTTTAGAAAGTGTCCAGCCCTTGTCTTGGCAAGTGATGGACGAGGAGGGATATCTGAGGCTTCCCGTCCAATTCTCTGCCTCTACCACGGGCGATAGTCTCAAGGACGGCTTGAAAGCCGTAACGGGCATTTTAAAAGACTTGAAGACGGAAAAGCCCCCGGCTTTCCTGGAGCGCTGGAGCCTTCAGGTGAGCGAAGGCAAGAACTTTCGGATTCAGGCTCAGGTCGCCTGGTTTTACCCCCTTTCGGAAAAACTGGTGAAGGAGTTGCGCCGCACTCAACAGCGGTCTTCGCCAGGTCGGAGGATATAGGTCGGAAGGAGGAGGGAAAGATGAACCGCAACGTGTCCGGGAAGGAAGGCTTGATCATCGGCGCCTTTGTTCTTATTCTGATTGCAGGATCGTATGGCTACATCCGGTGGGCAACGGCGCCTTCCAGACCCGCTTCCCGTGAGGTGGAGCGACCCAAGGAGACCGGTAGCCTGGTCCGACTTTCGTCGGAACGGCTCACGCTGCCGGCAAGAGAGACGGTCTCCGAGATCAAACTGGATTACGATGATATTGTTGCCAGAAACATTTTTGAAAAACCCGCTGAGAAGACCCAGGATGGAGGAGATAGTCAGGCGCAGCCTGCCCCTTCAACACCATCACCTCCACCGATGTTCCCAACCCCGATGATGCCCTTCACTCCGCCAATGCCGCCACCCGCACCTCCTGCTCAGAAGCCAACGAATCTGACGGCGACGGGTGTGATGAGCATTGGCGAGGAGAAGTATGCCCTCTTGGAAAATACCCAAACTCGGGAGACAGCATTGGTGAAAGTCGGTGAGTCGGCTCTGGGGGTGCAGGTGGCTTCCATCGGCGAAGGTTATGTGGAAGTGCGCCAGGGCTCCAACACATTTCGGATTGCCCTGGGTGAAGGGAAGCAGGAAAGAAGGGTTCAGGTGGCTGCGGCACCGCAACCAGCAGCGCCCCCACCTGCCACTCCCCCGCAAGGACCCTCGCAAGGACAGCCCGGGTTCGGCGGAGGTTTTGGTGAAGGTCGCCGATGGGGCAGTGGTTGGGCGACCAGGGCGTTGGAGCGATGGAATCAGATGCCGGATTTCGTTCGGCAGCGGATAAGAGACCGACTGAGGGAGACCTGGGATCAGTTGCCCGAATCAACGAGACAAGAGATTCAGCAGCGCGCCGCCCAGATGGGCATCAATATCGCTCCATCGCAGTAAAGGAGGGCTCCTTATGAGGAAACCCGTTCCTCTTCTGTCCGTATCGTTGACCGTCAGCCTATGGCTTCTGACGGGAAAGAGAACCTTTTCCACTCAGCCCGAGCCGGCCCCACCGCCGGAGGGAGGTCCCGTAGCCGTTGTTCAACCGGCACCTCCTCCCCCTCCGGAAGGCGCACCGGCGCCTCCACCGGGGCAGGCACCGCCTCCTGTTGCCCCCGCCCCTCCGGCACCAGGCGCACCGCCGCCCGGTGCTCCCCCTGCCCCACCAGGACAACCGTCTCCAC
>JANXBO010000069.1 GCA_025057575.1 Candidatus Caldisaccharidevorator malaysiensis | reverse complement strand
GTTGTAAAGGTTCTGGTGGATGGGGAAACGGTGGGATTGATCGCCTTTTCTGATGAGATTCGGGTGGGTGCCAAAGAGGTTGTCGCGTCCCTCAAAAATTTTGGATTAAAGGTCTATCTGGCGACTGGAGATCGGGAGGAAGTGGCGTGGTCTCTGGCGAAAGAAATGGGATTTGACGGGCTGATCGGTTCCGCATCGCCCGCACGGAAAGCCAAATTCGTTCGGGACCTTCAGGAGAGGGATCATTGTGTGATGATGGTGGGTGATGGTGTAAACGATGCCGTTGCCCTTGCCCAAGCAGACATTGGAGTCGCGCTCTCTTCGGTCAGTCAACTGGCATCTCAATCAGCGGACGTGGTGCTGTTGCCCGACCGCTTTTCATCCTTGCCCCCTTTCATCAGTTTGTCTAAAAGAACCTATCAAATAATGGTGCAGAACTTGTTCTGGGCTTTTTTTTACAACGTGCTGGCCATTCCTCTGGCGGCAGCAGGAAAACTGAATCCAATGATCGCTGCAGCGGCAATGGCTTTTAGTTCCATCACCGTCGTATTGAACGCTCTTCGCCTGCGCCGGGTGCTCTAACGCTCAAAAAGCCATTGTGACTGAGCCGCTCACTTCCGGGCTTGGCGTGGGGAAAACTGGTTGAGGGCTTCAAGAGTTTTGAGGATGAGGGAGCGTTCTTGATAAAGTTTGCGAGGGTCCCTCTCGTAGTCAGTCATAGAGCGGATCAAGCGGTCAAGAGCCGCGAGAGCGTTTTGGGATTGGGTGAGGAGAGGGGCAGCAGTGGGATGCTTTTGAAGTTCTGCCACCTTTTTTCGCAGCAACCAGATGGTCGTATAGTCCTCTATTCCTTCCCGTATCTGGGCGAGGCGGAGGGACGGGTAAGGTCCTTTCAAGACAGGCGGGGCATCGGGTGGAAGAATCTCCTTTGAGGGTGGGTAAAGGAGACGACCATCACCATTGCCCCAGTAACCTCCCCCATCGGGACGCTCGCTTTGACCATCTTGCCAAGGATTGCGGGGCTTCCAATGAGCTCCACGATAGTAAGTCATACTCCAGTAAAGGTCCCCATCCAAATTCCATTTTGCAGCCATCCAGTAGCGGATCCGGTGGGTGATGGCGGGATGGTCAATAAAGTTGTTTGGATAAGGAGCCCCTGGTCCGGTGCACACATACCACCAAATCTCTTCACCAAGCATCTGTCGTTCCTTTGATCTTTCCGGATCAAACTGGCTGAGAATGGGAACCCAAAGGTCCACCAATCCGTAAAAATTGGGCGAAGGAAACTTTTCCACATAGTTAGTGAGAAGGCGGCGCACGCCCGGGTAAGTCTGCTTGAGGGTCGCCATTCCTCTGCGGACAAACTCATATTGTTCCGGCAGGGGTTCGTCCACCCAATAGCAATAAGCCTTTTTCAGCCAACCCTTTTTCTTGAGATGATCTAATATGGGTTTCATCAATTGTTGAAGGATCTCGTTGTATTCGGGTGAAAATTGAGGGTGTCCGGCAAGTGTCGGGGGCAAGATCACAAGATTGAAACTGGTGAAGTGGAACTGGTCTAGATAACGCGACATCGCTTTATCAAAGTCGGAAAAGTCATAGCGAAAAGTCGTTTTCCTTTCCTCTCCCACGCTGGTCTTCACACGACGCAGGGGTTTCACCGTTCCGTCCACTATCTTTGAGGCGAGAGAATCAATTTTTTCTTTTTTAGCCCGAAGAGCAAAGATGGCAACAGTCGGTTCGTTTTCCGGTTCCCATACCTGACCGGGCTGGAGGGTGATCCCGACTTTCCGGTAGATGTCGCCGTGCTGTCCGCCCGTTTCAGGGTTCACGCGAAGGCTGTAAGTAAAGGCACTCCCGGCACCTCCAAAGGCAAGGGGGTGTTCTTTTCTCTTCCAAAGCCATAATCCATAGTTGGGAGTATTAACCGCTTCCGGTCGCTCACTTTCTGCTCTGACAAGATGAAAGTAGCCATTGAGGGTCCAAGGTGTGCTGTCGGTGTTGGCGAGTCGCAGAAGACGAGACTGAAAATATGGCAACCCTGCCGTAAGGGACAGACGGATGGTTGCTTCAAAGGATCGCGCGGCTGCTTGAGAGGTAACCTTCGCCACGGTAAGGTCCGCGACTAACTCTCTTCGGGAGCGATGAACGATGTTAATGGACTTTATTTTCTCTGGTCCGACCCAGCCGATCCCCGTGCCCTGGTAACCGATACCTTCTTTTTCAAAAGTTTCCAAGAGAAAAGTGTAAGAACCGATGGGTATCCAGGAGGAGCGGACGGGTCCTATGAGGAGACCACCGTGAAGAACAAATTTCCAGAGGCTTTTTAGAGACAAGCCATAATAAGGTGTTATGTGGGTTCCTGGCTTCTGCGGCCATCGCATAGATATGTCAACAGATCCTGGGGAGAAACGGTCAACGGCGAGACGGAGAACCCAGTTAGAGAGAACGGTCGTTGGTCCCTTCATCGTCCATTTAATGTGGGAATATTCATAAGGTGTGTAGGGACTGACCCGAAATCGCCGGCAGGTCTGCATATAGAGGTCCCAGACGCGTCGAAATTGGTCGGGTGTTTGCAGGCGATGAAAATCGTTGTCAATATTGACTCCGTATGCAGTCCTGAGGGGCGGCTCGTCGGGATAGGTAACATCGTAAACTCGCAACCGAACCGGCAGGCTCACCGCTGTTGCTTGACCGATGGTGATTCGGATTGAGGATTGATAAAGACCTGGTGGCACCGACTTAGGCACAAAGACGCTTAAGTAGAGAATTAAGTTGGTATCCGTATCAGGATAGTAAAAGGACACGGAAATCGGTTTTACTGCGTTGCGATCGTAATCCTTGTCCAATTCAATTAGATGAAGGGGAATTAAGGGGTCAGGGTAAAGTCCGGGATCGCCCTGATTTCCAGTCGGGATGGTGACCGGGACAAACTGCACCTGAAAAACTTCTGCCCATAAAGGACAACGGGAAATTTCTGAGGAATCTGCCTGAAAAGGGGTAAAGGTAATTTTTACCGTGCGGAGGGATTGATGGGGTCGGAAAACGAGTTGAAAGGATTCCCATTCGTTGCGACCGGCTTCCAATTCAACAGATGGTCGTTGTTCTGAGGGAACGGGTGTATGGGGACTGATTTTGTAGGTGGATTCGGACCACCAAAGGGAAAAATGGGGCTCTTTAGAAATGGCGTAGCCAAATCCGCCTTGGTCAATCCAGGGGCGTTTGTCGTCGCTCATTGCGGTCACTCCTGACACAAGAAAAAAAGTAACTGTTAGCGCTACGCAACGGATCCAATCCTGTCCTTTTTGGCAACGCCCACTCAGAAGAGGCACCTGCATTATTATTAACCCCCCTTCTAAGGGCTCATTTGGATCCAATCCACTTCTACCAAGACATCAGGTCGGGAGCAGGGGTCTAATCGGAGGCGGGTGATAATGCCCTGCCAGCGAGGATTATCACTAACGCAAAGTTTATACTCGTGCCATCGTCCGTCAACAAAAACGGGAAAGCGGACACTGGTGGCTTCACTCTCGTTAATGGTCTGGGTTTGCCAAAAAATTTGCCCCACATCTTGGAACGGTCCTCTTGCTGTCGGTGTTAGCCGCATTCGGATGTGAACAAAAGAGAACTGAGAGGCTTTCTGAACCATCGGAGGACCGAAGAAGGCAGGATCGTTCAATACTGTGATTCCTTTGAGCAAACCGTCTGATATCTGCACTTGAGCGATATTCATCGTCTGGGTCCAAGCAGTATCCGCCGGATCATCAAAATCCCAGGATGTCCTTTTGTCCCAAAGGGGCGTTGCTTGGGGAACGGACTGACCCAAATCGGCGGGAACGAGGTCCCGATGATGGGTGGGTCCGGGAAAGAAGGTGTCGCGGATGGCATCCAGGTAGGCAAAACTAAATTCCTGATGAGGCTCTATGTAACTCCCTTCCCCCCACTCGTTCCAGGCTTCTATGATGGCGAAGGGAAGAACCTTTCCGGTCGGGACCCACTTGTCCAGAAAGTTGCGGGCATCCTGGAGGTGTTTGCGGAAGGATTGTGGGTCGCGTCCAAAGCGAACAACGGCTGTGTGTCCTTGCCACGGTCTGCTGTCCCAGCCACCACAAAGGGGAAGAAACAAGGGAATCGGGGATAGGTTGACGATCTCTTCCCAATATCTTCGGTAACCTTCTATCAAAGACTCAAAGTCAGCCCACCGATTCTGACCTCTGAGCCCCAAGTGGGGCCAGTTGTAGCAGGTGACGGCGTCATAACCCTCTTGCCCCGCCAAAAGGGTTTCTCCCAGCCAGTCAATGCAGGCAATGACATAAAGACCAGGCAGACCCTCTTGTTGGCACAGTTGCCGCATCGCATCAAGGGCTTTGCGCACTCCCTCACTCGTTAGGTCGTCCGCCAGTCGCCGACGGCTAAAAATGATTATAACGGGCTTGCCTTGAAACCTCAAATACTGAGGTCGCTTGAAGTAGTTATTGATCCAATAACGTGTCACCGCCAAACAATCGTCAAAGGAAGAACTACCGGGTGTATTATGATTGGCCCAAAGAAGGCAAAACTTCAAAAGGTCCCTGTAGGAAGACTGAAAGTAGCCGTCGTGAAGGGCATGTTCTAATTGTCGGGCACCCCTTTCCCAATACCAGTCGTAAGCGAAAAAGGTGATCCCGTGCTCCACTGCCCAGCGGATATGCCAATCAGCAACGGTCGGATCTCCTTCCTGATACCATCCCAACAGGGGTTTTCTGTGGAGGAAACGAAAAATCGGTCTCCATTGGCTCCAGGTTTTCCATCCGGGAAAATAGTAAACACCGATCTCATACGGTCCTCGGACGGGTGTGGGGTCTTTAAGTTTTTTGATCTCCTCTTGGCTGAGTCGGGGAAGAACTTGAAGTTGCGTTTGGACTGTCAAACTCGGTGCATTTTGAAATTGGAGGGTATAAGAGAGGGTGGTATTCATTTCTTTATGGGCGGAAAACTTGACTTGTGCCACAAAGTCATCGCCAGGATTGATAGTGGGAAGGGATTGCGGACCTGGCGGGTTGTGATCGTTGGTGAAAGAACTTTCCAAGACGGAAACCCCAGTCGGTAATTGGGGAGGGGTAAAGAGGAAGCGGGCGGGTGCGCCACCCGTGTTGGTTAGATGAAGCGTCAAGGTGCCAGCCTGACCGACCCGAAGAATGCCCTCTTCCAGCCCGAAGAAGATGACCCGAGGGTCCGCAGGACCCGATGGCGCCGAAGACAATGAAGCATAATGGACGACAAAGAGTCGGGATTTTTCCGGTGGGCGAAGACCAATCGCCAGCACCCGACCGGACCAGGAAGGATGGGAAAGAAGATCTAAGTTGTAAGTGTGACGGCGCTCATCAGGAACAACAGGAAAGGTAAGGGCGTGTAAACCCGGCTGGCGATCGGTGGCGAAAAGGAAAGTCGCATAGGGTTCCCCTTGCGTTGTCAGTTCAAGGGTTGCATAAGTGCTTGCCTCGGTCTTAATCTGCAACGGGGGACTGATGAGGAAAGCATCTGGGTCATCCGTCTGAAGGAGAGCACCATCAGCAGTCGGAGCGACCGTAATTTCTCCCAATGGCTGCCAACCAGAGAGAGTATGACTGAATGAAAAAGTGGTCTGGTTCGTTGGGCTTGGGGGGATCCATTCAACGATTCTGATGAAGTCCACCTCAAAGCGTCCCCCGCCAAAAGGATCAAAGCGCAGGCGGATGATCTTGCCCTCTGTGTGCCAAAAAGGGAAGAGGCGATATAAATGCCATCGGTTGTCCCCCTTTACCCAGAAGGGCGTGCGCTTATCGGGGCGAAAGCCCCCGTGGGGTGGCTCGGTGGTGTTGCTCCAGAAGAATTCCGCCATTCCATCCCGATCGGCTTTCAGCCGGATCTCTATCGCCTGCCACGGTTGGGCTGATATTTCAAAGGGGAGAGAGTATTCCCAGATAGGATCGTTTCCCGTAGTGTCAAACCGGAGCACACCGTCCGTCACCTCTGGTTTAAGGACTTCTGGGCTGGGTCGCCATCCGGCGAATTCTCCCTTTTGAGCGAAATCCCACTGGATTAAAACCCATTGACGTGGTCGGTCGCCGGCTAGCAGCAAAAGGACGAAAAGGAGAAGGCACCACCATAGCCAGGCACTGTTGGCTGACTGAGTCACCAGAGCCAGAAGATCCCCCACGCCATCGGACCTCCCCTCGTTTCTAAAGTTTAAGGAGCTGAGTCCCAACTGTCCTGGACCGTGGAAAGGAAGCGAACCAGTTCTGGGTTTTGCTGAGGGTCCACGTTAAAGGGATCGCCAGGACTCATCCAGTTCCATAAGAGGATCAGAGGGACGGACAGGTCCTGGCATTTGTCCAACACTTGTCTGATGAAGGGCGCAGAAGGGTTTTTTTGATAGTCTTCCCCTGTTTCGCCGATGAAGATGGGTTTGCCGATTTTTTGGGCTGCTTTCACAAAGTAGTCCAATGCCTCAGGAGACGACGGATCCTTGATGTGAAAGCGGACGGTATCGTGCTCTTGATAGAAGTGAATGCTGATGATGTCTATGGGGTCGGGATGAGTGTCCCGAAGATAAGTTTCCATATCCTCGTAAGTATCCGGTGTCCAATCACCCTTGCCCTGTGCCTTTCTTAAATGCTGCGCAGCGGGTCGGGGCGCCGAAAAGCCGCTGCTGATCAAATGGTTTGGGTCCAAGGAGCGGACAAACTTGGCCCATTCGCTGAGAAACGGGATCATTTGGTCGGTGGTGAAATGATCCCTTCGCAACCGCATAAAGGAAGTGCCTTCGTGCACGGGGTTGAGAAGGCTGAATCCGAACGGATTCATAAATTCCAGGTCCGCATTCAGATTCATCTCGTTCGTTAGTTCCCAAAAAAGGATCGCCGGTTCTTTTGCGTAGCGGGAAACCAACTGATAGGTATAAAGCCAAAGATACTGCCGAGAACGGGAATCGGGGTTGGTTAACAAGTCTTGAACGCATTCACCTGCCATATCGGTAAAGAGGTAGAGGTTCCAGTTAATGACGGGGACGAGGTAAAGGTTCCTCTTCTTAGACTGAGCGACCAGGTCGTCCATCAAGGACCAATAGATCGGCTGGTTTGGCCACAAAGACATCTGGCGGGGGTAAAAGCCGGCGGCGGAAAAGCGAAGGACCCTCAAGCGGTAATGGCGAGCCTGGTCCAGAGCCGCAAGGGCTTGGTCTCGGCTTTCGCCTCCTTCTAAAAAGCGGAGAAACAGATCAAACTTGTTGACACCGATCTGCCGGAATCGTTTGCCGTTCAAAAAGAGATCAGTGCCCTTTCGGGTTAAAAAATTTAAATTTATTTCGGAAACTGCATCAGAAGTAACGGAAATCGTCAAAAAACAGATTAGGAAACCGAAGCAAAAAGCGTTTTTCATCCTCTCTGGACCCCCGAGTGGCTTTTCTCCTTAAATACCTTACACCAAATGCCGGACAAGTAGGGCAATCATCAACACTTGAGCGCTATATTATAAGTTGGTGGCATCACATTGAAGGAGTCTACCGAACGAAAGGTAGAGGGTCAGGAAATTTACCGGGGAAAATTGTTGACCCTGCATCGGGATATTGTAGAAATGCCGACGGGAACCCGTGCCGTTCGCGAGGTAGTGCACCATCCGGGAGCGGTGGCAGTGGTGCCTTTCTTAAATGAGGACACCCTCGTTTTGGTCCGCCAGTTCCGGTATGCTGTGGGAGAGGAGTTAGTAGAAATACCGGCGGGCACCCTGAAACAAGGAGAATCACCAGAGGAATGTGTTCAGAGGGAATTAAGGGAAGAGATTGGCTACGAGGCGAAAACCATAGCAAAGATCACCAGTCTCTTTCCCGCACCCGGTTACACCGACGAGGTCATTCATTTATTTATCGCTCGGGATCTGTTCCCGTCCCAGACAGAGGGAGAAGAGGATGAAGTGGTGGAACCCGTTTTTTTGACGATGGGTGAGGCGATAGAATGGTTGCAGACGGGTCGGATCAAAGACGGCAAGACTATAGCAGGTCTGCTATTAGCGTTGGATTTCATAAAAAAGGAAAAAGGAGGTTAGAGGACCGATGGCAGACCGATTGGGGATTCTTGTCGGTGGCGGACCAGCGCCGGGTATCAACAGTGTCATTGCGGCAGTGACCATTGAGGCGGTCAACAGAGGTTTGGAAGTGATCGGCATTTACGATGGATTTGAGCATCTGATGAAAGGGAAGACCGATCAGGTCGTCCACCTGACAATTCCCGCTGTTTCCCGGATTCACTTTGACGGGGGGTCCATTTTGCGGACTTCCCGAGCCAATCCGACCCGAAAGCCCGAGGATTTAAGTCGGACCGCCCAATCGGTTAAGGAGTTGGGACTGCGGTATTTGGTAACCATTGGCGGTGACGACACTGCTTTTGCAGCGGCGAGGGTGAGCGAAGCACTGGGAGGCACTGTCCGAGTGGCTCACGTGCCCAAAACCATTGACAACGACATTCCTCTTCCGGGGGGAATGCCGACCTTCGGTTTTGAAACCGCCCGGCACGTGGGGACGGAACTGGTGCGGAACTTGATGGAGGATTCCCGAACGACCAGTCGGTGGTATTTTGTGGTCGTGATGGGAAGAAAGGCGGGACACTTGGCTTTGGGCATTGGCAAGGCTGCTGGGGCGACTCTGACGGTCATTGCCGAGGAGTTTGCCAGTAAACCGATCCCTCTCTCTGACCCCGTTGATGTTTTGGAAGGTGCCATCCTCAAGAGGCGGGCTCTGGGTCGTCACGATGGTGTCGCTGTTATTGCCGAAGGGATTGGTGAGATTCTGAACCCCGATGAACTGAGCAAAATCCCCGGCGTGCAGGTGGAATATGATCCCTATGGCAATATTCGCCTTGGTGAAATTCCTCTCGCCACCATTTTGAAACGGGAGGTAGAAAAGCGGTTCAAGTCCAGAGGGGATAAGATTACGATCGTGGATGTGACCCTCGGATACGAACTGCGCTGTGCCCCCCCGATTCCTTTTGACATTGACTACACCCGCACCTTGGGCTATGGTGCCGTCAAGTTTCTCCTTTCTGAACCCGAAGATCCCAGGACGCAAATAGGGGGGTTAGTGTGTCTCGTTGATGGCCGCCTCCAAGCGATTTCTTTTGAGGAATTACGAGATCCTGCTACCGGCAAGACCAAAGTCCGAATGGTGGACCTGAATTCGGATCATTATCAGGTTTCCCGTTACTATATGATCCGATTGGACCCGTCCGACCTTTCCAACCTGACCCTTCTGGAAAGTATGGCATCGTTGGCAAAAATGACCGTTGAAGAGTTCCGGGTCCGCTTCAGTAAAGCAGCAGGGGTCCTGACGCCAGTCTGAAGAAAAAATAGGTGTCCTCGTTTCGGTAAGATGCGATTGATGGAGAGGTGGTCTTTTTTATTCCTCCTGGTGACTCTTTGCCTCCCGACTCCCTCTAATGGGCAAGTTCTTGTTAGTGGAGACGGGAAGGCGTCAACCGAAAATGTGGAGCGATGGCTCAGGAGGGTCCGCATTCCTTACGAAAGGGCTCCCCACCTGCTCAACAGAAGGGGAAACAAAAGATCGTCTCTTGTGGTGGTCGCCACAGTCCGACTCCACCCTTCTTTAGTTGCTCGGCTCCGTTCCTTCCAGAAGGCGGTGGTCGTGACGGAGGGGGAAGGAGTCAATAACTCGAAGGGAAACATCATTGTCTTGACACCTTCCCAAATGGGTGATTCGGATGGTGAACAGGCAGAGCGATTGGCATCGGCACTTCTCTTGGGAAATAGCATTCCGCCTTCTTTACAGAAAAGGTTGAGAAACCGCTGGTCCCGCTGGATCAACCTCCTCAGAGCTAAAAGAGTAAAATGGCTGCGAGAGGTGTCTGCAAAATTCTTCAAAGACCCTCAGAGAAAAAGTCAGTCTTTGGCACTGCTAACTCAAGAGATTCGCATTCCCGCCTTGACGGGTGCCAGTAACGGGACGGTGTGGTTCCAGCGTCTTAAAACCATTCTTGACGAACAGAAAAGACTTTACCACGGTCTTGCCACCTCTTTAGAACCCCAACAGGGAGAAGTTCGTGGGGTCTGGATTCATACCTACCGACCGACCAATTGGGACGAGGTATGTTCTTTTCTCAAGCAAAAAAACTTTAACGCTATTTTCTTTCGGGCAAGTCGGGGAGGGAATGCGGTCTACCCCAGTGCCTTTCTTCCGGCTGATCAATGGGTGCCTTCTGTCGGCGACGAGTTAGCACGAGCCTGCGCGGCGGCTCAACGGTATCAAATGGACCTTCACGCCTGGCGCGTTCACTTTCACTTCGGCACGGCACCGGAATGGTATCAAAGGGAAATGGAGAGGGAAGGGCGCTTGGTGAGGGACCCTCAAGGGCAAACCCGTCTCTGGTTAAATCCTGCGGACCCAAGAAATCAGGAACACGAACTGAGGGCGGTTTTAGAACTAACCAGGTATCCGATTGCCGGTTTCCATTCTGATTACATCCGATATCCGGAAACGGGTTCCTACGATTTCACTCCCGTTTCCCGGTCCGAATTTGAGAAAGTCTTGGGATCGCCGTTGGCGACTTTTCCCGAACCTGTCCTCGGTGGCTTGCTCAACATACGCTATCGGGACTTTCAGCGGTCGGTGATCACCCGTCTCGTTCGTCGTGTCCGGGACACGGTCAAAAGCGCTAACCCTTCGCTCACTTATTCCGCCGCCGTTTGGACGCGACATCGTTACTACTATTCGGTTATTTACCAAGACTGGGTTCGCTGGCTGGATGAAGGGCTGTTAGATTTTGCTTGTCCGATGAACTACACCGCTGATAATGAGATTTTGGAAGATCGTTGGAAGGAGCAATTGTATGATGTGATGGGAAAGCGCCCCTTAGTATGCGGTATCGGGGTCTATTTGATGGACGATGAGTTTCAGGTTTTGGAACAGATCAAATTGATTAGAGAGTTAGGTTGTGATGGATTTGTGCTGTTTAGTTACAATGTCCCTTTCATCAAGGACTGCGTTGAGTTACTGTATTTGGGTCCGACTGCACAGCCGACTTATCCCTGCTACCGAGCACCAGATATAGACATTCGGCTAAGCGACGGTGTTCGGGTAGCGGACAAGCCAATTCTTTACAAAATGGGGGACTCCGTCCTCATTACCCTATCGGTCCGACCAGGGGTGCTGGAATGGAGGGAGCCAACAAGAATGGACCTATGGGTGGTGTGGGAGTCACCCCGATCAGGAGCGACGCAAGTAATCGGACAGAAAGAACTGCATCTCTCTCAAAATGAGACGACCTCTTTTTCGGTTCGGAGCAGCATCTTATCGGGTCGGTGGCGGGTCGTCGTTTATGGAAGCCTGAGAAAAGGTAATGATCCACCGGTTTCGTTTGTAGTCCGTGGTCCCTTCGTCCAGTCAGTTCCACCAAGCCAATTAGAGCAAACTGTTCTGAGTCTTCTTGCCGATCGCGACCAGCAACGGGGGGCTATTGGAGTGATAGAACGATCCTGGGGCGGGCGACAGATAGCCAGCGCATTAGGTAAAATGGGACATCAAGTTTTTTTAGTGCGATCGTTGGAACCGTCCTTTTGGCAGGGAGCCCGAGCCCTTGTTCTGCCCCCCATAAAAGACTTGAGGGAAATGACTTACGAGCGATGCCGACGATTGCGGCAGTGGGTGGCAGAAGGGGGACGATTGTTATTGCTGTCAGAAGCGTGTGGGGAACGGGCTCATCCAAATCTTTTTCCGGAAATCGCCTGGGTAGTGGGGGAAGGTCCCTTACCCAGAAATCATCGGTTGTTTGCTACCCTGTCCCCTACCCAAAGGACTTGGTTTCTTCGTCCAACAGGTGGACGGGTAATTTGGAATGCGGCAAACGGTGCGATTGCAGTGGAGGGGCGGTTGGGTAAGGGTCAAGTGATCTTGTGCGGACTAAGGATACCCGATGAAAAGGCGTCCGAGCAATGGACGGACTTCCCTTCCGTCATCCGAAGGCTTGTGATAAGGTTGACAGGGACAGGAACTGCTGAAAAATAACTGATGAGATGATCGGGGGGGATCAGCAATAATGTCGCTGAAGGAATTAAAGCACCGCAGTCGGGTCCTAACAGAGGGTTTGGAGAGGTCACCCCATCGGGCGATGCTGAGAGCGATCGGCTTGTCCGATGACGATCTGGCAAGACCCCTCATCGGGATCGCCAATACTTGGGCAGAGTCCCAGCCTTGCAACTATCACTTGAGGGAACTGGCTCAAAGAGTGAAAGAAGGGGTCCGAGACGCGGGTGGGACACCCCTTGAATTTAACACGGTCGTTGTTAACGACGCTTTGGGAATGGGGCACGAGGGGATGAAAGCGTCTCTGATCAGTAGAGAAGTAATCGCCGATTCCATTGAACTGATGGCAGTCGCTTACGCTTTTGATGCGCTGGTAACGATCGGTGGGTGTGATAAGAGCCAGCCCGCTTGCGTGATGGCAATGGCACGCCTGAATATCCCCAGCATTTACCTTTATGGTGGCTCCATTCCGCCCGGCGTGTGGCGAGGAAGAGAAGTGACGATTCAGGACGTCTTTGAAGCCGTCGGCGCTGCGGTTCGGGGAACCTTATCTTGGGAAGAATTGAGGGAACTGGAATGTGTTGCCTGTCCCACCTATGGGGCGTGTGGTGGGATGTTTACCGCCAACACGATGGCTTCCGCCATTGAGGCCCTCGGTCTTACGGTTCCTAACTGCGCATCACCCATTGCCCCCGATCCCAGAAGGTCGGAACTGGCTTATCAAACCGGTGTGGCGATTATGGAGGTCCTTAAAAAGGGGATCCGACCGAGGGATATTTTGACAAGAGAGGCTTTTGAAAATGCCATTGCCGTCGTCGCTGCTATGGGCGGATCCACTAATGCTTTGCTACATCTTCCCGCCATCGCTTTTGAGGCGGGGCTGGAACTGTCTCTGGACCTTTTTGATGCCATTAGCCAGCGCACGCCCCACCTGGCGGATTTGAAGCCAGCGGGTCGGTATGTGATGTCCGATGTGGATCGGGTCGGTGGTGTGCCGGTCGTGATGAAACTTCTCTACGACGCCGGTCTGCTCAACGGGAATTGCCCGACCGTCACAGGTGAGCCCCTCAAGGATCGGTTAGTGGGAGTGACTTTTGATCCCAACCAGGATGTCATTATGCCGGTGGAGCGCCCTCTCCATCCCACTGGAGGGTTTGCCATTTTGAGGGGCAACTTGGCACCGGAAGGCGCTGTTTTGAAGACGACAGGTGCTACTAAGGACTTTTTCCAAGGACAAGCGAGAGTATTTGATTGTGAAGAAGATGCCTTTCAGGCGGTGTCGGAGGGTCGGATTCGTCCCCGTGATGTCGTCGTGGTCCGCTATGAGGGACCAAAAGGTGGTCCGGGGATGAGGGAGATGTTGGCAGTGACGGCTGCCATCGTTGGTCAAGGCTTGCGGGATGACGTTGCCTTAATCACCGACGGGCGCTTTTCGGGAGCCACCCACGGTCTGATGATCGGACACATCTCCCCAGAAGCCGCTGTTGGGGGAACCCTTGCTCTGGTTCGTGACGGCGATCCCATTACCATTGATGTGCACCAGCGCCGCCTGTCCTTGGAGGTTTCGGAAGAGGAACTGGAGCGGCGTCGGTGCGAATGGCAAGCACCGCAGCCCCGCTACCGCCACGGTATCTTCGCCAAATATGCCCGTTTA
>JANXBO010000068.1 GCA_025057575.1 Candidatus Caldisaccharidevorator malaysiensis | reverse complement strand
TCGCTCACCATCGGCAGAAGCCTGTGGCGAATCCAATTTCTGGGCTGCCTGATGTCCCGGTTGCTTTGGTCCTGCCGAGGCTGAAGGCGATGAATGCGGCTGTAAAGAGCCGTCTCCTCTCTCCAGCAGAAGATGAGGGGGCGGACAATCTGCCCAGGAAGACCGTTGGCAAAGGTGAGCGGACTAACCGGCGGCACACCCATCAGCCCATCTACACCCGTCCCCCGAAAAAGGTTGAGAAGAAGGGTCTCCACCACGTCGCTGGCGGTGTGTCCCATGGCGACTTTGTAGCTCCCGACTCGTTGCAGGACCTCGGCAAAAAATCGGTAGCGGGCGGTCCGACCCGCCTGAGCGAGGGACATCTTTTCCTTTTTCGCCAGTTCCCGGACATTCACCCGCTGACACTGAAAGGGCAGACCAAGTTTTTCGGCAACCTCTCGGACAAAAGCCTCGTCCTCGTCTGCCTCCTCCCCCCGAAGACAGTGATTGAGATGGGCAACGGTCAGTTTCCAACCTTTTTCTGCCGAAAGACGGTGAAGAATGTGCAGCAGGGTCAAAGAATCGGGTCCGCCCGATACGGCAACCACGACTGGCTCTCCCTCTTCCAACATATGAAACTCCGTGATGGCTGTTGCCACCTTAAACCGCACCGCCTCGGGCGCCGGGATGTAGTCCACGAGATCAAGACCACGGATAAGGGCATCGGTCTTAGCAAAGTTACTCAATTAAGACACCCCTTCGGTTTTGACGGGCAAAACGCTTGTCTCCATTTTCCTATCATCGGGGCAGCACCGATTCTGATGGAAACAGCCAGGCACTCAGTTGGCGAAGGGAGTCAGCGACCAGACCGCCTTCCTTTGCTGCTGCCTCGTGAAACTCGTCGGCTTTGACCGTTCGGTAACGGGGAAGGAGGAGGAAAGGGACCTCACCTCGTTCGTGCCGTCCGCTTCGGCAACTGGTCCGATGGGTGCACAGGACCATCAATCGTCCGTCGGGCACTTTCACCCATTGGTTGAGAAAAGGATTGAGAAACTGCTCCTGCCAGCGCCTGAGGACGTAAATTTTTCTTTCTGGGTCTCGCTGGTGTCCGGCTCGGTCGGGGTCTCGGAAGTGGAGGATCAAAAGGTCGGTCTTTGCCAGGCGCGACCGCACCCATCGCTCACCATCAACTAATTCATCTTCTTCCTGTTTTTCTTCGGCGCCTATCAAAGACCGCTGAGAAGAGACCTTGACCCCGATGGCAGTAAAAAGCCCGATCATCGGTTGGTGGTCGGTCCAGGCTTCTGCCCGAACGGGACCATAGAGGCTGACCAAGGAGGGGATCGTGACCGCCCGACCTTCTTCATAAAACCAGATGAGATTGACTGGGGGCAGCCCCTCGTCGGACCGCCGTTTGTTAAACTCCAGCCCATCTAGTAGTTCCAAAGACGAGTAGATCAACTGGTGAAGGGCTTCTTCCCGATCGCCTTGAGGCAACGCATCTTTCAAAAGTGCTCCGGCAACTTGTTCAGGGGACCGGCAGACAGCAGGGGAACCGGCTTGGCGCAAGACAAAGATCAGGGGGGGATCATCAGCAACAAACCAGTGCCATCGGCGACCCGTCAAGCGTTCGGTGACGAGACGGGCAAACTCTCGGACAACCGTCGGATCGGGTTGCTGTTGGGTATCCAAAATTCTTTCCCCGTCAGTGGCGAGAAAAGTCACCGAAAAAATGGCGTCCCCAGGCGCAACGGGGATGCCCAGCGCCTGGGCTCGGAGGGCACTTCTGCCTGGGTAAAAGCGGCGGCTTTCGTAGCCGAGGATTTCAAGGACGCTAATTTCGGGGTTGACGGGTAGATCGTTCGGGACGGAAAGACCCCAACCGACCGTGCCCATTGCTGCTGCTCGGTGAAGGGTGGTCAGATCAGCGGCTTGAAGGGGTGTCTGACCTCCCAGGTCATCCACAGGCTCGTCTGCAGCGCCATCCAGAAGCAACAGAACCGCTGCCATCAGCGGTGACCCCTATCGGGGGCGGAAAGCGGTCGCGCTCAAAGGTCCCCGGCTCCGAAAAAGGGTCAGGACTCCAGTTCCCTTCCTGTTATCCTTCTATAGGCTTCCCGATACCGCTGTCGGGTCTTCTGAACGATCTCGTCGGGGAGTTCGGGAGCCGGTGGCTCCTTGTTCCACCCCAAAGATTCCAGATAATCGCGGACAAATTGCTTGTCAAAGTTTTCCTGAGGCTTCCCCGGCTCGTAGGTGCTGGCGTCCCAGAAGCGGGAACTGTCAGGAGTTAGGACCTCATCAATGAGGAGCAGTTCACCGTCATCCGACAGTCCGAATTCAAACTTGGTATCGGCTAACAGCAGCCCCACTTTCTCACAGTGCTCCGCTGCAAACCGATAGATGTCCAGGCTGATTTGCCGGATCTTTTCGGCTAGTTCAGACCCGACGGTCTCGCGAACCTGTTCAAAGGTGATGGGCAGGTCGTGACCGGTCTCGGCTTTGGTGGAGGGGGTGAAAATCGGCTCCGGGAGTTTTTGGGCAAGGATCAGCCCTTTCGGGAGCGTCACCCCACTGACGACACCTCCGGATTGATAGTCCTTCCAGGCGGATCCGTAAAGGTAGCCCCGAACGACGCACTCTACGGGCAGGACCTTCGTTCGCCGGACCACCATAAAGCGTCCGGCAAGAAGGTCCCAGTGTGCCTGAACGGAAGGGGGGAGAGCGTCTTTTTCGCTGCCGATCAAATGGTTGGCAACGATGCCGCGGGTCTTTTCAAACCAGAAGACCGAAAGACCGTTAAGGACCTTCCCTTTGTCCGGAATGGGGGTCGGAAGGACCACAT
Source organism: Candidatus Caldisaccharidevorator malaysiensis (assembly GCA_025057575.1). Classification (GTDB taxonomy): domain Bacteria; phylum Armatimonadota; class Fervidibacteria; order Fervidibacterales; family Fervidibacteraceae; genus Caldisaccharidevorator; species Caldisaccharidevorator malaysiensis. The sequence goes on along the minus strand of JANXBO010000068.1, from coordinate 11,786 downwards.
CAAAGGCACTGATCCGGTCCGTTGAGACGATCAGGAGGCGACCGTCCATTTCATAAAGGTCCCTGACTTTTCCCCTTCGTAGCAACCGAACGCCTTCTGCCGTCAGTTCTGTTTGAGCAATAACCATAATCGTCACCATAATGAATTTTGACGCCGAAGGGACCGACGAACTTTTCCTCATAACTTTTGGAGGTGAACAGAATGGGACTGGGTCTGCCAGGCTGGACGGGGGACCCTCTGTTTCAGATCGTGGTGGCGACGATTTTGGGGGGGCTGGGGCAAGCCTTTATTAAGCAGGGAGTCAGTCAGGTCGGGGTCATTGGAGGGTTCAACGAACGGCTCTGGCAGGCATTGTTGACACCGGGTGTGTTAGCAGGTTTTGGCTCTTACGCCCTTTCTTCCCTTCTGTATCTGATGGTCGTGTCCAAAAGGGGTCTCAGTTTTGCCTACCCCTTCGTCGCAGCCAATCAGGTGGTCGTCTTTCTTCTTGCTTGGATCCTCTTTCAGGAAAACATTCCGCCCTTACGCCTTGCCGGCATCGCCATCATCTGCCTGGGGGTCGTCCTCGTCGGTCTGAGCCGATGAGAGGGGATCGTTCTAAGGGAAACTGGATAGCCATCAGCGCCCTTGTCCTGTTGTCCCTCGTCCCCCACCGGTCCTTTATCCTCTCCGGCGAATATCCTCTGCCCGAAGGTTACCTGCGCCTTCTCTCTCCCAATGCGGATGTGCGCCCGCTCCCTTGGAACGCCCTCTGGTGGGACGCCATCGGACAGTTTTGGGCGTGGCACACCGAAGCCCAACGGCAACGGGAACATAACTTTCTCCCTCTTTGGTCGGCGCGCATCGGCAACGGTTTCCCTTTTGCCTCCAACCCTCAAACCCAAACCTTCTACCCACCACGGTGGATCCTGTCCTTTTTCTTCTATCCGGTGAAGACGGACCCTGAGGACCGACCCATCACTGCCGGATTTCTCTTGTCTGTCTTGGCTCTTTTTCACACTTTCCTGGCGACGGCAGGAACCTATTGGCTGCTGGTCAGCATCGGAAGGGCACCGGTCGCCAGTGTCATCGGCGCCTGCTCCTACGGTTTGGGGTCTTTTCAGATGGCTTGGGCTCTACTGCCGACCCTTCCGGCGACTGCTGCTTGGTTGCCCGTCTGTTGTGCCATCGCCGTCACCCTTTCCCGTTCCGAAAGCGGTTGGCTTTGGGTTGCTCCGTTGGCGTTTTCCTGGTCCTGTCTCCTTCTCGCTGGGCATACCCAAGTGGCTGCCTACGCTACTGTGGGTTTCCTCTTCTTTTCGGTCTGTTTTTACCTTTGCCGAAGGGTGAAAGGGAATGCTTATCTGGCTCTTGCAATGGGACTAATCGTCGGCTTTTTGATAGCAAGCCCCCAATTGCTATCGCTCGCTCACCTTCATCCCTTAACTCATCGGGCGATGCCGGTAACTGCTGAAACCCTGCAGGCTCTTTCCCAACGGGCGATGAGCCTGTCGGATTGGCTCACTTTGCTCGCCCCTTACCTGTTCGGCAACCCGATCAGGGGCACTTACTTTGGCAAGGAAGCCTATGCCGACTTTACGGCTTACTCGGGACTTTCTATTCTCCTCTTGGCTGGGTTGGCTTTCCTTTCTGGCACTTCGTCTTTGCTGCGCCGCAGCGAGCGCCAAGACCCATTGGTCAGAAGCGCCTTTCTTTCTTTTCTCGTGATGGCTTTGGTCGGTTGGTCTTTATCCTCGCTGCCTTTGAGTCACCAGTTGCTTTCGCACCTTCACCCTGGCTTTGGTCAGTTTGGGACTCCGTCTCGAGCCCTTTTTCTCGTCCAACTGGGCTGTGCCGGTCTGGCGGCTTTGGGATGGGACGACCTTTACCGGCGACAGCGCCCTTGGTTTCCTTTGCTGATTGCTTTGGCACCTCTGCTCCTTTTCATTGCCCTTCCTCACCTTTTGGATCAGCGCCCGTTTTCCGTGACCAGAACGCCCTTTGAATGGGAACGAATCTTGTCCGATAATCAGGGGATCGTGTTGGGATGGGCTGCTTTCTTTTGCGCCCTTCTGACCACCCTTCCCGTCCTTCACCGCCTGATCAGAAAAGAAGTCCTTTTGAGCGGTGCTCTCTGTTTGATAGTGGGAGAGTTGGTCTGGTTCTCTGCCAGCCAGATCCCGACCGCCAGACCGAGAGCGATCGCCGAGGCGCTGAAGGAAGCAAGAAAAATCCTGCCAATCGTTTCCTCCGATGAGACCGGTCCCGTCCGTCTCCTGCCGCTCGGGCTTCGCTGGAGTTTGTTCTCTTTCCCTGATTCCCTGATCCCCCCCAATGCCCTACTTTTGCTGGAGCCTTTTTCCGATCTTCGCCCCTACGACTCGCTCCTGTTGCGGTCTCATAAAGCCCTTTTAGCGGTGTTCAGCGATGGCAATCCTTGCCCCCCAGAAAACGGCAATATGGTCTTGATGCCGTCCAACAGGAGCGATCCCCGCGCTGCGGACCGTTTGGGTGCTCACTACCTTCTGACGCCGTCGGACCAGGGCTTCACCATTGATCCGGTTTTTTCCCCCTTTGCCTACCTGCCCGATCGGGTCCTCTTTCGTCCATCGGACGAGGAAATTCTCCAAGCAGTCAAAGATCCGACCGTTGCGGTCTTGAGGGGACTAAGAGAGTCCGTGGCAATGAACGGATCGGTCGCCCTTAACTGCGCAAGGACGGATCCTGTTATTACCGTCTTCCTCGCTGAACAGCACCTTGAAGACAAAGGACGGTGGCTTGTGATCCGAGAGCAATCCTATCCAGGCTGGAAGGCGTTTCTCAGCGACGGTCGGTCCTACAGACCCCTTGCTGTCCAAGTAGCCGATTTCGCCTTTATGTCCTGCTGGTTGCCCGAAAAAACCACGAAGGTCGTGTTCGTCTTTTATCCCGCACCCATAATCATTGGTCTGTTTTTGTCCTTGACGGCTTTAAGCCTTCTTTGTGCGGGGATCTCTTTTTGGTGGTGGAAATGGCGAACCGAATGAGTCCATTCGCCCAATGGACCATAACCACTCAAACAGCGGCAGAAACTGAGTTCGTTGCCAGTCAACTGTCTCGCTATCTGGAAGGAGGGGAGTGGTTGACCCTTTTCGGGGAATTGGGATCCGGCAAAACGACCTTTGCTCGAGGGCTGGTAATGGGATTGACAGGACAAAAAACTGCCATCAGCCCCACCTTTCTGCTGGTGAAAGGCTACTTGGGGCGACTGACCCTGCTCCACATTGATGCCTATCGCCTTGAGGGGATGGCACCAGAAGAGATTGATCGGCAAATCGGTCTTAGGGACTTCGGCGACCGTCATTCGGTCGTCGTGATAGAGTGGGCGGATCGGGTGCTTCCTCTCCTTCCCCAAGAGAGGCTGGAGGTGTATTTTGAACACCTCCCCGAGGGACGATCCCTTCGGATCAGGGCGATCGGTGCGAAATATGAGCGGTTACTCCAACGATGGAAGGAATCATTTTATGGAAAATCAACATAAGAGTTCCCATAACAACCCTTTTACGATCTTAGCCTTAGAGACCAGTCACGAAATCGTCTCCTGTGCCGTCTGCGATGGTTATCACCTCTTGTCGCAAACCCAACTTTACTCTTACCAAGATTTAAGCCGCCGCTTGCCCCAACTGGTGACCGAAACGGTAAAGCGAATCGGCAGAAGCCTGAATCAAATAGATGTCATCGCCGCCTCTTTGGGTCCTGGATCCTTCACCAGTTTGCGAACGGGATTGGCTTTTGCTAAGGGACTCGCAGTCGGACTCAACAAACCATTACTGGGTATTTCTTCCTTAGACGCCTTGGCTAATGCCATCCAGCACTTGTCCGATGCCCTGATCGTTTGTCTCTACCCTTCTCGTCCGTCCCGACCCTTGGAGGTCTACTATGCCCGCTACCGCATCCAAAAGGGAGAGGTCCACAAGATCAGTCACGAATCCTGTGAAGAGTTTCCTCTTCTCTTAAACTCCCTTTCCGATGGTCACTGGTCGGTTGTCCTATTGGTCGGTTACTTCAATGCCGAGATCGCTGATTACTGGAAGCACCAAACCGATGGCAAAGACAAAATTTTCGTCTACCGGCGTCCGAGCGCTTATAAGATTGCACTTGCTGCCGTTCGCAGAATTGGGAGGGAAGGACTCAAGGGAGAAACCGATGAAGTAACCCCCATTTACGTGCTACCGGCGCCACCGATGTGAGGAATGATCCTAACGAAACCGATAGCAGATTTACCATCCCCGATTGTAACTTTTTGTCCCCAAAAGTGCTCCCTGCTAGTAGAGACACAAAAGCAAAAACTTGTGGAGGTGACGATAATGTCCTTGCCTTTTGATAAGGAACTGGATGTGAAGGGTGCCAAGTGCCCCCTTCCTGTGATCAAAGCCCGTCAGGCAGTGGACCAATTGGCAGTCGGTCAGGTCCTTCGGGTGTTGGCAACGGACCCCGGTTCGGTCAGCGACTTTCAGGGATGGGCGAAGGTAGCCAAAAACATTGAATTGGTCGGTCAGGAGACAGAGACCGTCAACGGGCAATCCGTTTATGTCCACTATGTGAAGAGGACTCAATGACCAGACGATCCAGTGACAAGTCGCCCCCTTGACGGGACCAAAACAGCCCGTCAACCTCTGAAAAGGCTCAGTGACTGAAGGGGCAAAGGGGAAGGGCTACTGGCAACTCTTAATGACTCAGTGGCTCCTCCCACGCCCCTTTTTAGCCAAAGGTTGCGATGGGGACGACCAGCATCACGGACGCTCAATTGGTTCACAAAGCCAAAGGCGGCGACCAGAGCGCTTTTGAAGAACTGATGCGCCGCTACGCCAGGAGGGTTTGGACCCTCTCCTACCGACTTTTGCGGAACCGTGAGGATGCTGAAGATGTGACTCAAGAGACTTTCCTGTCTGCCCTGGAACATTTAAAGGACCTGAGGGATGAAGACCGCTTTGGTCCCTGGTTGGCTCAGATCGCCTCCCGCCTCTCTCTTCGCCTTCTGGACCATCGCCGTCGCTCCCCGACCCAATCGTTGGAGGGTTTGACAAGCGAGGTCCACGATGATGAAAACGGGGGACCCATTCCCCATCCCGAGTTCATCGCTGAATGGCGGGACGATCCCGAGACCCTGTTATTGAGGAAGGAGACCAGGGATCTTGTGGAGGAGGCGCTTAACAGCCTGCCGGAAAAATATCGGGCTGTCTTTCTTCTGAGAGACGTGGAGGGGCTATCGGTCAAGGAGACGGCGCAGGCGCTCAACATCAGCGAAACGAATGTCAAGGTTCGCCTCCTCAGGGCTCGCCTGCAGTTACGAGAGAAACTGACCCGTCTTTTCGGTGACGAGGCAACCCGACGAATGCCCCATCACCATCACGATGCAGACCCGAATTTAGGTGGTTTTTGATGAAGTGCGAAGATCTTTTAAAGGCTCTTAGCGATTATCTTGACGGGGACATTGATCCCCAAATTTGTCAAGAACTGGAAAAGCACCTTGCCGAATGCGATCCGTGTCAAGTGGTCATTGATAACTTAAAAAAGACGATCCTCCTCTACCGCAAGGGAGAGCCCTTCCCCCTGCCGACCGAGTTTCAGGAGCGCCTCCATTCTCTCATTAGAGAGCGGTGGAAGGCTCACCGAAAAGACTAACGTTTCCCCTCCGTCCCTCTGAAACATTCCCTTGTAACCTTTCCGCCTCCATTTTGATCATCGGTAGTAGAACCTCGGAGGAAAAAGAACCCCGAGGAGAAAGGAAAGGAACGGTGATGGAAGTGACGGTAGCCGAGAAGAAGGACGAGAGAACCGAAGTGGTCGGGTTTGCCGGACTGCACGAACGGATAGCCGATTTAAACGAACGGGTCCAGCAATTGGAAACCCGTTTGACGCAGATAGAGAAGGAACTGCCAGAGGATCGGGTCAGCATCGTCGTTTTTAGTGGCGATCTGGATAAGGTCCTGCCGGCGTTCATCATCGGCACGGGGGCAGCGGCAATGGGGATGAAGGTGAGCCTCTTCTTCACCTTTTGGGGGCTCAGTGCCCTGAAGAAACGCCGGGACCTGTCGGGAAAGGGCTTTTTGGAAAAGATGTTTGCCCTGATGACCCCGACCGGCACGGAAGGGCTGGGAGTCAGCAAGATGAACTTTTTCGGCATTGGCGCCCGCTTGCTGCGGACGATGATGAAACGCAAGGAAGTCGCCTCTCTTGAAGAACTGGCTCAAATGGCAAGGGATATGGGCGTGCGGATCATCGCTTGCCAGATGAGTATGGACGTGCTGGGCGTCCAAAAGGACGAACTGTGGGACGATGTGGAAGTGGGCGGCGTCGCCGCTTTCTTGGCGGATGCCACCAAAAGCAAAGTAACGCTCTTCATTTAGGAAAGAATGGAGGAGGGATGAGAAGATGGCAGCCCAAAGCCGAACGACCATATCAACGAAAGAACTGAAGGATCTGCTGGACACGGGTGCGGACATAACGATCTTAGACGTCCGTAACGACGACGAGTTTCAGAGATGGGTCGTGGAGGGGAGGCACCGCCCCTCTATGGTCCACATCCCTTATTTCGTTGCCGTTGAAGAACCCGACCAATTCGTCAAGACCGTTGAGTCGCAAATCCCCAAAGAGAAGTTGGTCGTCGCCGTCTGCGCAAAAGGGGACTCTTCCGCCTGGATCGCCGAAGAGTTCCTTCGCCCAAGAGGGTATCAGGTGGTCAACTTAGAGGGTGGAATGCTGCAGTGGGGGCAGTTCTACGATTTCCGATTGGTCCCCGAAAGCGCCCACGATCAGGTTCAGGTGTATCAGATTCAGCGGACCGCCAGGGGTTGCCTCCACTACCTGGTCGCCTACGAGAACGACAAGGTTGTCGTCATTGACCCACCTCGACACTGGGAACAGGTGCTGGACTTTGTTCGTCAGAAGGGATGGACCATCACCCACATCTTTGACACCCACGGACACGCTGACCATATCAGTGGCGGGTCCGCCCTCAGCAAGGCAACCGGTGCCCCTTACTTCCTCCACCCTTACGATGCGATCCACCCGATAGATGTCCTACCGGCTACCATTGAATACCACTATCTCCAAGACGGGATGAGTTTTCGGCTCGGCGACGCCACCCTCACTGCCCTGCACATTCCCGGTCACACTTTGGGCAACATCGCCTTTCTGCTAAACGCCAACGGTAGATATCTGTTTTCCGGAGACAGCCTCTTTATCGTCAGCATCGCCCGACCCGATCTGGGCGGGAGAGGGGAGACCTGGTCCGGGCTCTGGTATGACACCCTGACCACCCGATTGCTGACCCTACCCGATGATGTGCTCGTTCTTCCCGGTCACTTCAGCCAGCACGCCGAAGCCCGTCAGGATGGACTTTTTGCCGCTCGCCTCGGCGACCTCAAGAAGACCAACGAGGACATTCAAAGAGCTCTCTCCCTTGACAAGGAGCAGTTTGTCTCTTACCTTCTGTCCCACCTCCCCGTCTTCCCACCTGAGTATGTGGACATTAAAAGGGTGAATGCCGGGCTCCTCCAACCCGAACCGGAAAAGGCGGACGAACTGGAACTGGGTAAGAATGTCTGTGCCCTCGCCTCTGCCTATCGTTAGGATCTTCGTCAAGGGAGGAATGACGGAAAGTGGCAAGAATCGTCGCCATCGCTGCGGGTTTGGGGCTCTTGTTGGCAGGAATAACGACCTCCGGTCGGCAACCGGGTGCTCCGCAACCACCCGCCTTTGACTCTGTTTCCCAGCGACACTCTTGGGTGCTCACCACCCTTCTTCCGTGGATGGAGCAGTTTCAGGAGCGCTACCACAATGTCCCCCGCAGCGATGGCGAGTTCTTGCGCTGGCTAATCGTGACCACCCAAAGGAAGAAAGGTCTGGAAATTGGCACCGCCAACGGTTACTCTGCCATCTGGCTGGGACTGGGTTTGGAGGAAACGGGCGGTCACCTGACGACGATTGAGATTCAACCGGATCGGGTCCGAGAGGCGAAAGAAAACCTGAAGCGGGCGGGGCTCTTAGACCGGATCGTCTCCGTCGTTGAGGGCGATGCCTTGAAAGTCGTCCCCAAATTGGAAGGGACTTTTGATTTTGCTTTCATAGATGTAGGACCTGCTGCCGCAGCCTTCGTGGATGCTGTTGTCCCCAAGTTAGCCCCCCAGTCCCTTCTGGTCGCTCACCGTCCTCCCTTCCCCGGAGCCCTCAGAGACTACTTGGACAAGGTCGGACGCCGGAGCAACTGGCTCACCACTGTCATCCAAACCGGCGCCCCCACCGCTCTGATCCTCACCTATGTCCGAGACTGACGATGGGTCGCTTCCTCGCAAACGGTTACTTAGCCGCTACCCCTTGGGGCGCAGGCGGAGGGTGATCGGAAGAAGGAGACAGGCTTGGATGACCCAGGTTAGGGTCGGTGGAAGACCAAGGGTGCGCTGAATGCCTAATCCCCCCGCCGTTAGAGCACCCAGAAGAAGGGACGAGGGAATCAGGGCAGCGGCATTGAGCCGGGCGACCAGAGCCGCCACGATGCCGCTGTAACCGTATCCCGGTGACCATTTCTCATAAAGACGATATGTCGCCCCCATCACTTCCATAGCGCCCCCGATCCCTGCCAGCGCCCCTCCCACGAGAAATGCCGACCAGATGACCCGATCCTCTCTGATCCCCAGGGTCTTTGCCGACTCCGGCGATGCGCCGTAGGCTTTCCAATCCAGCCCAATGACCGTCTTTTCCATTACAAAGTGAAGGACTAAAGCCAGCAAGAGAGCAAAGAAGAGACCCAGGTGCAAGCGGGTCGGGAGCAGAAGAAGCGTCCAGCGAGCCGTTTCGGGCAAGGGATCGGTCTGCGGCAGGCTCCCCTCTTGCTCCATTAACGGTCCCGTTACCAGAAACCCTAAAAGACCCGCAGCGACGAAATTAAGAAGGAGAGTGACGATGACCTCGTTGATGCCTGACCGAAGTTTGAGGAGGGCAGCAGGCAGTGCCCAAAGAGATCCGCCAACCGCACCTGCCAGCGAGCCCGAAAGGAGAGCCAGTCCTGTTGGCATCGGAATCTGAAGGAGAAGGGCAGTGGCGCTCAGTCCGCCGATAATCAGTTGTCCTTCGGCACCGATGTTCCACAAACCCGCCCGAAAGCAGACCGCAACCCCCAGACCAGTCATCAGAACAGGGATGGACCGAACCAAGGTCTCCGCAATGGCAAACTGGTCTCCAAAGGCTCCTTCCCACAGAGATTGAAGGACCGATGAGGGCGAAAATCCGGAAGCAGAGCCGGCGATCGCCACGAGAAAAAGCCCCAGCAACAGCCCCACGAGTATGGGGAGAAGGGTCACAGCCCAATTGCGGAGGCGACGGAGGATCAATGGACGGTGACGCCCCCCATCAGGAGACCCACTTCTTGGGCAGTCTTGGCTTCGGTCCGATGCAGCCGCCCTCGGCTGATCACGAAGACGCGGTCGCTCAGGTCTAAAACTTCGTCCAAGTCGCTACTGACTAACAGGATTCCGCAGCCGTCATCTCGCTTCTGAAGAATGAGACGACGCACGAAAGCAGCGCCGGCGACGTCCAGACCTTGGGTCGGGTTGGCAAGGAGAAGGAGTCGCGCGGGAAGACCCATCGCCATTGCGATGCCCCACCGTTGACGATTGCCGCCCGAAAGTTCTTCCACTTTCCGATCAATGCGGTCCGCTTGAATGGAGAAAGTGGACCTCCATTGCTCGGCGAGGGACGATGCCGACCGCCGGTCAAGAAGGAAGGAAAGTCTGTTGCGGATCCGGACCAGTGCGTTTTCTTTAAGGCTCCAGGAGAGAAAAGTTAAAGAACGAGTCGGCTCAGGAGGAAGGAAGGCAACTCCCTTGGTCCACCACAGCGATGGGTGAGGTTGAATGGGTTGTCCGTCCAGCCACACTTCGCCCTTTTGCAAAGGGCGAATGCCCCAAAGGGCTTCCAGCAGTTCCCTTTGTCCATTTCCGTCCACTCCGGCGATGCCGACGATTTCTCCCTCTTGCACCGTCAAATGAGCCTCTTCCACCGCCCAGGTTCCCCTATCGGACCGGACCCAAAGCCCCTTGACCACCAGCAGTAGCTGACCAGGCTCTTTCATCCGATTCTGTTCATTGGTTCGGACCTCTATCGGACCGACCATCATTTCCGCTAATCGGTCAATCGGTGTGGAACCTGAGAAGGTCCCCACCTTTTGCCCCTGCCGAAGGATCGTCACCCGATCGGCGACCTGTGCGACTTCGCCCAACCGATGGGTGATGAAGACGACACTCATTCCGTCAAAGGCAGGACCTTTAAGAAGAGAGAAAAAGCCTTCTACCTCTAAAGGCGATAAAGACGCTGTCGGCTCGTCCAGAATGAGAATCTGGGGCTCTTTTGCCAAAACCCGAGCAATCTCCAGCCGCTGGCGCTCTCCAAGAGACAGGGAAGCGACCTCGTCGTCCCATCCCCTTGCCCAACCCAGCTCCTGAGCCAACCTCTTTGCCCGCTCGCACAGCGCCTTTGTGGGGAGCGATAGGGATAAGTTTTCTTCTACCGTCAGGGTCGGGACCAGGCGAAAGTTTTGGGCAACGAACCCGACCCCTCTCTTTTGGGCTTCGGAAGGAGAAAAACGGTTGACGACCTGCCCGTTGATCGTCACGGTCCCTTTGTCGGGACCGAGTTCCCCTGCCAGAATCCTCATTAGGGTCGTTTTGCCCGCCCCGTTCTCACCTAAAAGGGCGTGCACCTCCCGCTCTCTCACCTCCAGATCCACACCCTTTAGGGCTTGGACCTCGCCAAATCTTTTTTCAATGCCGAACATCTGAACGACAGGAGACACCGCCATCACCGACACCTAAAACTGAGGGAGATCCACCGGAAGACCGCTTTCCTCCGCTGATTGAGCAGCCCCGTCAATGAAGGCAACGATTTCCAGACTCTCTTTAATGTCCACAGGGCTTTTCCTTTGCTCAAAGAACAAAACGACCCTTTTGAGAAGTTCCCGGTATATAGAACGAGTGTCAATGAGGGTGGTGAGTAGGTGCTTCTCGCAGACGACAGTGAAGCCATATTGATGAGCGCCTTTCCGGATACCGAGAACGGACCCGATCCTCCCGTCCTGCCACTCACCGATGATCATCTCAGCGTCGTCCCGATGGACATTGCGAACCCTTCGGCAACCTTTGCCCATCAGCGCAAACAGAGTTTCCACTGCGTGGATGCCGTAATGGAAAAGACCAGGATTGCGCGGATGGGTGGGTGCCGGTGAAAAGGCGTGGGCGCTGACGACTGGACCCCACTCTTCTTTTCTCTCGTGCACCTGCTGAACTTCCAGGGCGTAGCGCAGAGAAGAACTGGTGAAGAGAGGGGCGCCCGTTCGCTCGGCACAATCGGCAAGGCGCAGTCCGTCTTCCAGCCGGGTGACGAAAGGCTTGTCAATGTAGACAGGAAGCCCTCTCTCCAAGAAAAGACTTGCCCTCTCTCGGTGAACGCTTCCGTCAACAGAAAGGACCATCACGCCATCCACCAACGGGATCAGATCCTCAAGGCGATCCACTAAGGTGACCCCTAACTCTTCCGTCAGCATCCGACGATAATGATTAACAGTCTCTTGGGGCGTGATGGCAGACGAGCCCGTCCACCCCGCGACCACGACCGCACCGTCCACCCACTGATCCTCAGAGATGAGCCGATGGTTCAGCCGCTTGGTAAATTCTACACAATGGGAACTGTCAAAGTCTACCAAACCAACCCGCACCGGCACCGTTGCTGCCTCCTTGCTCTTGTCTTTTGCTGTCTCCTCCATTATGGCGAGC
>JANXBO010000067.1 GCA_025057575.1 Candidatus Caldisaccharidevorator malaysiensis | reverse complement strand
AAAAGTCCTGACTCTGCCCCCCGAGGAAATTCGCCACGCCCTCATTGAACGCGACGGGGTCCGGATCGGTGCCCCGGTTCCCCGACCGCCGACCCTGATCGCTCTCGGGCTCAATTACAAGGATCACGCCGAAGAGGGTCATCAGCCCTTGCCCGAAAGCCCGCTTTTATTTGCGAAGGCTCCGGCTTGCGTCATTGGTCCTTACGATCCGATTCCCTATCCCCAAGAGGTCCAGCAACTGGACTACGAGGTGGAACTGGCTATCGTCATCGGGACGAAAGCCCGAAAGGTTTCCGAATCGCAAGCACCGGCTTGCATCGCCGGCTTCACCATCCTTAACGATGTCAGCGCTCGCGACATCCAGTTTAGAGAAAGTCAGTGGTTTCGCGCCAAGAGTTTTGAGGGCTTTGCCCCGATGGGTCCCGTCCTGGTGACCACGGATCAACTGCCTGATCCCCAAAACAAAAGGGTCTGGTGTGCCGTCAACGGTCAAATCCTCCAGGACAGCAACACCCATCAGATGGTTTTCACCATCCATCAGATCGTCTCCTTTATTTCTCACTGTTTCCCTCTTCTCCCCGGTGATGTCATTAGCACAGGGACCCCCGCCGGGGTCGGCGTCTTCCGCAAACCTCCCGTTCTGCTCAAGCCAGGGGATCTGGTAGAGACAGGGGTGGAGGGCATCGGCGTCCTCAAGAACCCCGTCGTGGCTGACTCGGGATAACTTTTCTCACCGCCCGCCACAATGGAGACGGGTTGGGATCCGAAACGGAATCAGGAAGATCGTCCCATCACCGAAGGCAAAAAAAATTTACTGCTGACTGGGCGACCAGGGGTCGGCAAGACCACCCTTGTCCGTCGGGTCCTTGATCAACTGAAAGGCACGATCACCGTCGGCGGTTTTTGGACAGAAGAGGTCAGAGGCTCCCAAGGGCGGATTGGTTTCCGAATCGTTACCACCGAAGGACAAAAAGGCTGGCTGGCGAAAAAAGGCGTCGCCTCGCCGCAACGAGTCGGTTCCTACGGGGTCTATTTGGAGAGCATTGAGACCATCATCATTCCCTCACTCAAACGGGCAATGGAAAACGCTCAACTAATCATCATTGACGAGATTGGCAAGATGGAACTGTCTCATCCTTCCTTTTCCTTTTGGGTTTGGCGGTGCCTGCAATCCCTTGTGCCCGTTCTCGGCGTCCTCCAGCAGAGCCCCCTATCCTTTCTGGATAGGATCAAAAGACGCTCGGATGTGGCGCTCATCGTCGTCACCGAGCAGAACAGGGACGCGTTGGTTCCTTACATCGTCGCGCTCATTGAGCAAAGGGTCGGTGGGATGTGCTCGTCGTAGCCCATTGGCGACGGTGGTGGCTGGGAACTGATTGGTGGCTTTTTGCCGTCCTCATCCTTTTACAAGCCTTTGGTCTCTTAGCCTTAGCCAGTGCCTCCTATCCATCAGCCTGGGGACGGTTTTTCCGCCAGGTCATTTGGATGTTTTTTGGTTTCCTTGCCTATTGGCTCGCCTTCCGCTCCGATCTCAACCAATGGCTCCGCTGGTCTCGCTTTTTGTATCGCGTAAACCTGGCGCTGCTGATTTTGGTCTTGGCTTTTGGAGAGGAGCGCTATGGTGCCCAAAGGTGGCTTTCCATCGGTCCCGTCACCTTTCAACCGTCCGAGTTCGCCAAGCCACTCCTCATCATTTCCCTCGCCTCATTTTTTGCCCAATGGGCGGGTCAGACCCGCGACCGGGTTCTCTTGATCCGATCCGGTCTGTATGTAGCCCTCCCCTTCGTCCTCGTCTTTCTCCAACCCGACTTCGGCACTGCTCTCATTCTCCTTGCCATCTGGTTCGGAATGCTTTTTTTGTCGGGCGTCTCGTTCCTTGCCTTAACCGCCACCGTGTTATCGGGACTTCTTCTCTTCTCTGTCGCCTGGCAGAAGGGTGTGATTAAGGATTATCAGAAGGACCGCATCATCGCTTTTTTGGATCCCTACTCCCGAGCCCGCCGGGAGGGCTACCATATCCTTCAAGCCCAGTTAGCCATCGGCTCGGGAGGGCTGTGGGGAACGGGTCTCTTTCAAGGTCGGATGGGCAAACTCGGGTTTATCCCTGCTCAGCGGACCGACTTTATCTTCACCGTCGTGTGTGAAGAATTTGGCTTCGTCGGTGCCTCGGTGACTGTCGCCCTTTTTGCTTTCTTGCTTTTCCGACTCTTCTTACTCATGAGCCGGACTTCTGATCCCTTTGCTGCCTTTCTTGTTGCTGGCACCTTTTTCTATGTATTCGCCCACTTTTTTGTCAATGTGGGAATGAACCTGCGTCTGATGCCGATCACCGGTTTACCCCTCCCCTTTTTTAGCGCCGGTGGGAGCAATCTGGTGGCGACCTACTTTCTACTCGGGCTCGTCCAAATGATCGCCGCCAGACCAAAAAGATTGGCTGCAGTTGTTTGAAAGTTTGCCGTTTACCCAACTGTCAGGTTGTTGCTCGCCCATCGTCCCTAATCAGGTGGCAAGAAATCCCATTCGGTCAGGGGCAATTCTATTGTCGGCGGTGACGGTGTGATCTCTTCGCCCTCAACAACCCCCTCCGCCCTCCCGCCAGGGAGACCATATCCTAAATACAATCGACGCCGCAGCGCTCTAATATACCCTGTCCAGGGACTTTCCCCTTCCCGCGCCTCCTTCACCAACTGCTCCATACGATTCATTCTTGCGTCCATCCGGTTCAAAAAAGACAATGCCGCTGCCTCCAAGGTCATCGGCATTCGGGGAGTTCCCCATTCCCCCGTCCCCCAATGACTAATCACCATATGGCGCAACCGCATCGCCAGTTCCTCAGGAAAGTCGGCAATCGCTGCCAGTTTCTCTCGGATCATTTGATCTCCTAACACTAAATGACCCAAAAGCCGCCCCTCATCCGTCGGTTCCCAGTCAATGTCCCACCGAAATTCCCTCACCCGACCCACATCGTGAAGCAATATGCCGGCAATCAGTAAATCACGATCAATTCCCGGATATTGCAGCAGCACTGCATCACTCAAATCCAGAAGAGCAACTGTGTGCTCCAGCAATCCCCCCAGCCAACAATGATGGGACGCATAAGTCGCCGGTGCCTCGCTAAAGGATTTGACGAAATCCGGATCGTCAAAAAAGGCTTTCAAGATTCCCTTCAAATGCTCATTCGCAACCGATTCTATGGCTGACCGCACCCTCTGCAACATTTGTGCCGGATCCTTTTGCGTATAAGCGACCAGGTCCGTCCGATCATACTGTTCTTCCGTTAGTTTCTCTACAAAGGCAATCCGGATTTGGGGCACCTGTTGGAAAACCTCCACAATGCCCCTGACTCGGATCACATCTTTGACCTCAATCTCCCGATCCACCTGCTCGGCGTTATCCCACACCCTTCCCTCTATTGCTCCGGAACGATCCTTCAACACCAGACCCAAAAAGTATCCCGGTCGGTTGCGATACGGATAACGGGTCTTTGCTTTCACAAAGACCGTCGTGTCCACATAGTCACCCGCCTTCAAGTCCACCAAATACTGACCTTTCGCCATTATTCTGCACCCCTCTTCTATTGTTTACGGGAACAATGAAGTAGATTTTGAGAAGGAAACTATTCCTTCCCTCGGCTATCAACCCCGATCTTGGGACAATAAGGCTCCAGAACGCACTGATGGCACAAGGGCTTGCGAGCGACACACACATAACGACCGTGCAAAGTCAAAGCGTGACCGAACCAAGACCATTGATCACGCTTCACCAATGCCATCAAGTCGCTCTCCACCTTATCCTGCTGCTTCTGATCAGTGAGACCCAACCGATGGGCGACCCGGTGAACGTGGGTATCAACAGCGATCCCCTCATTAATACCAAATGCCGTCCCCAAAACAATCGCCCCGGTTTTCCTCCACACACCAGGCAGTCGGACGATCTCTTCCATCGTTTTCGGAACTTCTCCGCCAAACTCCTCAACCAATTTTTTTGCTGTAGCGATAATCGTCTTACTTTTTTGCCGAAAAAATCCCAAGGGTTTCACAATCGCCTCCACATCCTCCAATCGGGCGTTTGCCAAAGAAGGGGCATCGGGGTAGCGCGCAAAGAGAATCTTTGTCACATCGTTTGTCTTCTTATCCGTCGCCTGTGCCGACAAAATCGTCGCAATCAACAACTCAAAAGGATTTTGCCACCGCAACTCCGTCGTCGCCTTCGGATAAGCCTTCTTCAACGCCCGCAAAATCTCTTTCATCGCATCCTTTCCTTTTTTCACTTTTTGCCTCACCCTTTCTGTCTGCCAAGAATTCTGTCGTGACTGACATACAAAAAGGCACACCTGTCTTCCCTTACCAAGCCTCAGGGGTGCGATGGATGCTGCTGTCTCACGGGTTGGGTCCCTGCCTGGAATCAGAGGGAGTTGCTAAACTAAAAGGAACCTAAAGGGCTGAGGCGACATCCCGAAGGAGGTGACAGGTGATTGGAAGGTTCCCAGCGACCAAGGCACGCCCGTGTGCTTATCAAACCCTTTCCAGAACCGGCGGAAGTCTTTTTTCACGAGGAGACGGCAGGGGGTCAGATTCGTCTAACTGTGGTCTTCTCCGACACACAGAAAGTAAAACGGTTTGTGTTTACCCAACAAGAATTTGCTGAAAGAGTTCAGTTCTTGCCCTCGCCTTGGGACGACTTTTGTGACAATTCCCTCCCCCGCCAGTCGTTTATTCTTTTCGCCGACGCCCTTCGCATGCACCTGGCGTATACCTTTGACCCCCACTATGCCGTAAGCGTCACTCAAGTGGACCTGTTGCCCCACCAAGTGGATGCTGTTTATCATCATATCCTGCCTCAACCTCGGGTCCGCTTCCTTCTAGCCGACGACCCTGGCTTGGGCAAGACCATAATGGCGGGATTGGTCTTAAAAGAGTTAAAGGCGAGAGGGCTCGTCAAGAATGTCCTCATTATTGTCCCGGCCCACTTACAAGATCAGTGGAAACGGGAGATGGCCGACTGGTTTCGGGAAAATTTCGTGACCTTACACCGCAGTCTCCTTAACAGCCTCTATCAGGATGACTTCTTTACCCGCAACCCTCAGGTCCTTGTTTCTCTGGACTTCGCCCGCCAGGAGGACGTGCGCCAAGTGCTGTCGCAACGCCGTTGGGATTTGGTTATTGTTGACGAAGCTCATAAGTTCTCCGCCACCCGCTATGGGCAAAAAGTTTACAAGACCAAGCGCTACCAATTGGGCGAAGCCATCGCTCCACAATCCAACCATCTCTTATTTCTGACCGCTACACCCCATAAAGGTGATGATGACGCTTACTTCCTCCTGCTGAGCCTTTTGGAGCCGAAACTGTTCGCCAACCCCGAGCAGTTGAAAGCCTCTGCCCAAGAGGACGGTTTACCCTTCGTCTTGCGCCGCTCCAAAGAGCAGGTAACCGACCTGGAGGGGCGCCAACTCTTCCGAAAACGGGAAGTGAAGACCGTCGCTGTAGCGCTCAGTGAAACCGAGAAAGGACTCTATGAAGCCGTCACCGCCTATGTCCGCCATTGGTATGCCACCGTCTCGGACAAGACGGACCGGCGGAGCCGCAATGTGGCGTTGGCGTTAACCATCTTGCAGCGGCGCCTCTCTTCCAGCCTCTTCGCCATCCGAGAATCGCTCAGGCGCCGTCGCCAAAAACTTCAAGATCTCCTGAATTCATGGGAACGACGGTCCCAAGACAACGCAGGCTTGCCGGAATGGGACGAGGAAACCTTTCACGACCTCTCAGAAGCAACGGCAGGGGATTGGGAAAGTTTTCAGGAAGGGCTGGAAGGCGTGACGGCTGCCCAGACGCCCGAAGAGTTAAGGGACGAAATCGACGAATTAGACAGCCTCATCAAACTGGCACAGGAAGCAGAAAAAGAGGGCAAGGAAACGAAAGTGCAACAACTCCGTCGCGTCGTGGAAGACCGCCTTCGCCATCATCCCGATGAGAAATTGCTCGTCTTCACCGAATTCAAAGACACTCTTACCGCTCTGGAGCGGCGCCTTAGAGAATGGGGCTTTTCTTATGTCGTCATCCACGGCGGCATGAACCTGACCCAACGCATCGCTGCAGAGAGACGCTTTCGGGATGAGGCGCAAATTATGATTGCCACTGACGCCGCCGGCGAGGGCATCAACTTGCAGTTCTGCCGATTGATGGTCAATTATGATTTGCCTTGGAACCCCAACCGTTTGGAGCAGCGGATGGGTCGCATCCACCGCTATGGTCAAAAGCGCGACTGTTTCGTCTTCAATTTGATTTATCCCCAGACCCGTGAAGGCGCAGTGCTGGAGCGCCTGCTGGAGAAACTGGAACGAATGCGAGAACGGCTGGGAGATACTGTTTACGATGTCCTGGGAACTTTGCTGGAAGGTGTCCGTCTGGAAGACCTCATTATGCAAGCGATCCTCCACAAAGAGCCCCCTGAACTCAAGCGCTTGTTGGACCAGGAACTGGACGAACGCTTGGAGCAGTTTCGGAGGGCTCTTGAAGAGAGCGCTCTCGCCAGCCGTCATATTGACCTGTCCTCCGTTCAGCGAAATGAAGCCGACTCCCTTCTCCGCCGCCTGGTGCCCTGGGATGTAGAACGGTTCACACGACTTGTGTGTCAGGTCGTGGGCGGTCGCTTGGAGGAAGACCGTCGGCAAAAGGGTGTCTTCCGTATCAGCGTCCCCCAGGAGTTTCTCAAACAACACGCACTGGGAGGCGACGCCTACCAGGGTGGGCTTCGCATCGCTTTTCAGCGGGAAACGGCTCGCAAAGCGAACGCAGAATTCTTCGCCCCCGGTCACCCCTTGCTGGACGCCCTCGTGGACCATTGTCTCCAAAAAACCCGACCTGTCCGTGCAATCCTGGTGGACGATGGAGAACGCAACGGCAGCCTCTGGCTTTACATTGCTCGCATTCAAGACGGGCGAGGTCAACCCGTTTTGGAACGGCTCGTCGCTTGTTTCCACGACCGAACCACAGGCGAAACTCGTGAGGTTGACCCGAGGATGGTGTGGGAACTGGAAGGGTTGCCGCCCACAGCCAACACGCCAGACGATGTCCCTTCTGACCTCACTCAAGCGGAAAGGATGGTGAGCAACTTCGTCCTTGAAAACCTCCGTTTCCTTCAAGACGAAGCCTGCAAGCGCCGAGAGCGAGAACTCACCATCAAAGAGCGTTGCGTCCAACAATCCTTTCACACCCTCATACAGGAATCCCAGCACAAACTTTGGGATTACAGGCTACGGGCAGATAAGGGCGAGGATATGGGCATCGCCATTCAACAAGAGGAAGAGAACCTGAAGGCGTTAACCAAGGAAAGGGACGAACGGTTGAAACAATTGGAGGAAGAGCGCACCCTCACTGTGTTGGAACCCGAACTGCAAGCCGTTGCCCTTATCCTTCCCCGATCTGCCGTGACGCCAGAAACCCCTGTTCAAAAGGATGAGGGTTCCCTCAAGAAACAGATAGAAGACGCTGGGCTCCGTTTCGTTATGGACTACGAACGAAAAGAGGGGCGACAGCCGACGGATGTAAGCAAGGAATTTCGCGGCTATGACATCATCTCCGTCTCCCCCACGGAAACCCGCTACATTGAAGTGAAATCCTTTGCCACGACGGGAACGGTGGAGATGACCGCCCACGAATGGCAGATGGCGGAGCGTCTTGGCGACCGGTATTGGCTCTATGTGGTGGAGAATGCGTTGACGGAACCGACGCTGCACCTCATCCAGAAACCGACCCGTCTGCATGCCGAACACATCGTGGACATTGTTAAGGTGGTCATCAAGCAATGGAGGGAGACGCAGTAGCAATGCCGACCCCTCAGCACTAAGATTGGTTGGAAAAACAAGCCGAGATGACGACACTGTCGCCGTTGGTCTGGAAGATGATGGCGCTGTTTGTGGAATTCCCCAAATGTTTGCAGTTATGGAGAGCATCTGGTGGCAGCCTCAGAGTTTTGAAGGGAAGGGGTTGCTTTATCGTTACTTTGCCGTGCACGCCATTGTTTTCTCCTGAAACGATGCATTGGCTCAGGCGCTTTGAGCGGCAGGGACTCAGTCGCAACCAAATGCGCTTGCTGGCGTATGCCTATGAGCACCGCAACCAGTTCACCAGCAGAGCGTATCAAAATCTTGGCGGCGCAGATCTTTACACGGCTGCCCGAGACATCAAGGACCTCATTCGCACGGGCATTGTTCGGCTCATCAAGCCCAAAGGGCGCCTGTATGAAGTCATCTCTGAGCCGTCCCATCCGCCTATTGAAAAACCTCCAGAGTTCGTAAAATTGGAACCTATCTTGCTGGAAAAGGGATTCATCAAAAACGCCGATATTCGCCGAACGCTGGGGGTGTCCCTCATCAAAGCCCAAACAATCGCCAAATGACTCGTTTCCCTCGGTTGGCTCGTGCCCTATGGCGAAAAACGGTGCAGGCGCTATACCATAGCCAAAAGACTTATTGATCCATCTTAGCAGGTTATTGACTCGTCTCAGCGAATTCAAGTCAATAACAAACAGGTTAATAACAGGGAGTAAGCGAGCAGCAAGGCGCAACTTCTATACCGATCGGTTGTGCACGGGGTCTTGGGATAGATAACCGCTGGGCGAGGACCACGATCCTCACCAGCACTGGAGAAGGGATCGGTTAAAAATTAAGGCATCCGTCTCGGTGAAAAGGATGCAAGAATGAAAGTGGTCCCTTAGGGCTGACTGGATAAGGAGCGGTGGGGTGATGGCGGGAAAATTCCTGATTGAGTCCGTCCTACCCATAAAAGAACTTTCGGCAGAGGGGCAAAGGGAGAAGGCAATTCGCCACGGACATCTTTCTACGCTTCACGTCTGGTGGGCAAGGCGTCCTCTGGTGGTCGCGCGGGCAGCAGTGTTGGGAGCCCTTTTAACCGATGACGAACAAGTCTCGCCCGAGTTTATCGCCAACCTGTGCCAATGGGAACTCCACGACGGTGATCGGACAGGAGAATATCTTTTACAGCAAGCGCGGGCACTCATCCGAAGGAGGTTCGGCGATAACCCACCAAAAGTCCTGGATTGCTTCGCTGGTGGCGGGAGCATCCCCCTGGAAGCCTTGCGACTCGGCTGCGACGCCTACGCCTTGGAATATAACCCCGTCGCCTACCTCATCCTCAAGGGAACGATAGAATACCCCCAACGCTACCGTCAGCGGCTTGTGGAGGCGGTCCGTAAGTGGGGACAATGGGTCCTGGATAAAGCCCAAAGGGAACTCTCCGAGTTTTATCCTCAAAAGAGCGGCGAGACACCCATCGCTTATATTTGGTCCCGAACGATTCGTTGCCCCAACCCCTCTTGCAGCGCGGAAATTCCCTTGTTTCGCCAATTCTGGCTCGCCCGCAAGGATAACAAGAAAGTGGCGCTCAAGCCCATCCCCGACCGCAAGGCGCCACAGGTGAATTTTACTATCGTGGAAGGAAGTGCCATTGACTTTGATCCATCGGAAGGGACGGTTCGCAAAGGCAATGCCGTCTGTCTGATCTGCAACGCCTCGGCACGGGACGACTATGTGAAAGCCGAAGCCCAAGCGGGTCGGATGGGGCATCGGCTGGTGGTGGTCGTGACGACGCGGGGCAAAGGGCAAGGACGGAATTACCGCTTGGCTACCGACGCTGACCTTGCCCCCTTCCAGAAAGCCGCAGAAGCCCTGAAATCGTTGCAGAAAACCCCTTCACCCTGGGCGTTCGGACTGCCCTGGGTGCCAGAGGAGCCGATGCTTCCATCAATCGGAAACAACTTTACCGTCTCGGGCGACTATTCCTATGGGATTCGCAGATGGTGGCAACTCTTCAACCCCCGCCAACTGTTGGCGCTGTGCACCTTCGGAAAGTGGGTGCGGGAAGCGCATCGCCAAATCGTGACCGAAACCGGCGACGCCGATTTCGCCAAGGCTGTGGCGACTTATTTGGGGTTCGCAGTCGATTTTGTGGCAAACCGAAATTCCATTGTCTGTTTCTGGGACTCGCAAAAGGAGGTTTTTTATCAAACCTTTTCTACCCATGCTCTCAAGATGGCGTGGGACTGCACGGAATGCAACCCCTTTAGTGGCTCAATCGGTAGTTGGGTAAGTGGGATCGGGTGGTTGGTCGATTATCTGTTGCGCGAGACCCGGGTCCCTGCAGCGTGTAATTCTACTGTCGGCTCGGCAGTATCGCTGCCCTTTAACGACAAGACCTTTGACGCCGTCATCATTGATCCCCCCTACTACGATAATGTGCCCTATGCGGACCTTTCGGACTTTTTCTACGTCTGGTTGCGGCGCATCGTGGGCGACCTTTATCCCGAAGCCTTCCAGACGGAACTGACGCCCAAAGACGAAGAAGCTGTCGTCAACCCCGCCCGCTTTGGCGGTGGCAAGAAAGGCGAGCAGATTGCTGAGGTCCACTATCGCCAACTGATGAAGGCATCCTTCGCTGAAATCCACCGAGTCCTTAAGCTCGACGGGTTGTGCGTAGTAATGTTCACCCATCGCTCTACAGTCGCCTGGGAAAGCCTTATCCAGAGCCTCCTGGACTCAGGGCTCTATCCGACCGCCTCCTTTCCGGTTCATACCGAGATGGAAGCCTCTACTCATCAGCGGGGCAAAGGGGCGATTCGCAGCACGATCCTGATGTCCTGTCGGCGTCGTCCAGAAAACTCAGGCGTCGGCTGGTATGCACCGGTGGGTGCCGAACTGCAACGGGTCCTCCCCGAACGCTTGCGGGAGTTCTGGGACGCAGGCATTCGCGGTGCGGATTTATTCATCTCCGCTATCGGACCGGCTGTGGGCGTCTTCGGAAAATACCGCAAGGTTATGCGTCCTGACGGCGCCGAGGTGACGATCGCCAACCTTCTGGATCAAGCCCGAGGGATCGTGATGGAGTTTGCTCTCCAGCAATTGGGGCTTGCCGGGCTGGATACACCGAGGCGCTTCTATGTCCTCTACCGTTGGGCTTACGGCGACGATAACCTGGACTTTGACGACGCCAACAAACTGTCAAAGGGGGTAGGTGTGGAACTGGACGAGTTAGAGCAAACGCACGGGCTGATTCGCCGAAAAAGGGACGAGGTGAGCGTGCCCGTTTTCGTTGACCGGCTCACCGACGGCGTCTCTGCCCAGCGGTTGAAGAAGGCGGTGGACGCAGGCGACGTGCTGTCATTGCCGCAGATTGATCACCTGCATCTCGCCCTGTGGTGGTGGCACAAGGGGGAGCGCGAGATGCTGGCGCAATACCTGGCGACACTTGGTGTCGCTGACGAGAATCATTCGTTCTGGCGGACGGCGCAAGCGATTTTGGAGGTTGAGCAAGCCCATCCAAAGGGTGCCCCGGAGAAAGAAGCCCGCGCCCTCTCGCAATTGATGGGGAGCAAACAGGGACTCCTGCATCAGGCAAGGCGGCTCACCGAAAACGCACGACAGATAAAGTTAGAATTCTGAAGTATCGTCCAATCGGTATTTTCCCGAGGGGTATCATTCTCTTACCGAGGTGATTAGGATGGCGACAAAAGGAACCAAACGGGTTTGGGAAGTTTGCGAGCCGCACCCTGATGTTTTCGCACGAGATCCCGACCCGTCGGTATTTGCCATTAGTTTGCACCACGTGGAGCAAGGTGTTGCCGACAAGGATTACACCGATCCGGAGACGTTTTTTCAGAAGACTTTTATGACGAAAAGTCTTGAGAGGCTTTTGGAAGGGGTGCTGGCGCGGCTGGCGGGTGCGGAAGGACGAGGCACCCCTATCCTGCGTTTGGAAACACCCTTTGGGGGTGGCAAGACGCACACGATGACCGCCCTGTTCCACCTGGCGCGCCATCCAGAAGTAGTTCAGGAACAGGAAGCCGTCCGCCGGATCTTAACGACCCTTAACCGACAATTTATTCCCAGCGACATTCGGGTGGCGGTGTTGGACGGGCGGGGTCTGGATGTGGGCGAGCGGCGCACAGAAGACGGCGTTGTCATCCGAACCCTCTGGGGCGAACTCGCCTACCGGCTGGGAGGAAAAGACGGCTATGAGTTGCTGAAAGATGCGGACAAGGACCGTCAGGCTCCCGGCAGCGATCGGCTGACCAAATTGCTTCAGCCCTATCAACCGTTCGTTATCTTAGTGGACGAGTTTCTGGAGTATTTGATCAAGGCGCGTGCGGTCAAAGTTGGGGAGAGCAGCCTGATGGAGCAAACGTGCACCTTTTTGGGAGCATTGACAGCATCAGTCAGCGCGTGCCCCAAAACGGTCCTGGTCGTCGCTTTACCTGCCTCTTCGTTGGAAGTGTCTGCTGAGGACTCTGAGACTGCTGAGTTACTGTTCCAGCGCACCAGAAAACTGTTAGGACGGTGGGAACTGGTAGAGACGCCCGTTACCCAGGATGAGGTGTTTGGAGTCCTGCGCCGGCGGCTGTTTCACCACACCGGGACGGAGCGAGAGCGCAAAAAAACGGTGGAGGCGTTTCAAGAGTACTATGCCCAATACTCTCGCTTTTTTCCGGAGCGGTTCCTTTCTCCCGAATATAGGCAACGGATGCTGGACGCTTATCCCTTTCATCCCGCCCTCATTGACCTAATGTATGAACGTTGGGGACCTCATCCCCAGTTTCAACGGACAAGAGGCGCCTTGAGGCTCTTGGCGCTGGTCCTTCGGCGTGTCTGGAATCAGCGCCTCGCCTCCGCCTTTCTCATTCAGCCTCATCATATTGATTTATCGGACCGTCACATTCGGGGGGAAGTCTTGCGGCTTTTGGATAGCGGGTTTGATGCAATTATCGCAGGCGATGTTTTACAGAAAGCCGATGAAATTGAGCGGGGGCTGGGTGGCGATTATGCCCGAGAACGGTTAGGGAAGGGGGCAGCCTCCTGCGCCTTTTATTACAGTGTTACGACAGGCACCCGTGAAATTGGTGCGACAGAGGAAGAGATTCGCACCGCCCTTTTGCGACCCGACATCAACCCGGCGATGGTTTCGGAGGTTTTAGGAAGACTGCGGGACGGGTTGTGGTATCTCCGTTACCGTGATCACCGCTATTACTTCACCGCCCGACCCAACCTTAACAAACTGATCTTAGATTATGAACAAGAGATCGCCCACGATTCCGAACGACTGGCGAACGAATTCAATCAGCGGCTGGAAGAAATCTCTGGCAAGGGTGGAACTTTCCAAATCATCATCGCTCGTTCAGAACCGAGCGACGTGCCCGACCGTGAACGCCCGACGCTGGTGGTGCTGAGCCCTGAAGTCAAAGATGAACAGGAATGGATGAACAAGGCGGTGCAATATGCCGGCGAATCCATTCGCCGCAATAAAAATATGCTCGTCTTCTTGGCACCCCGAAAGGAACATATGCCAGAAGTCCAGAGCATCCTGAAGCGATGGTTGGCGATTCAAACTTTGATGAAATCTTCCTCGTTTCAAGAATTGGAAACGGACGACAAAGACCAGGTCAGAGGGCAAGAAAGAGACAAAGAGAAGCAGTTAAAGACCTTGCTTTTGAAAACTTATTCTCTCCTCTACCGCCCAAGTGGTGAAGGCGTTCAAGAAGTGCCAGCGCAATCGGTTCCCGAAGCCATCAAGGCGAAAAGTTTAACCGAATTTGCTGATGCGGTTCTGAGAGGACACGGCATTTTGATTGACAAGATTGCTCCAGAGTTTCTCAAAGAGATTCTAAAAATAGACAAGTGCGGTCCGGTCGGCGTCCGGCAGGTGACGGAACTCCTAACTGATGTCCCTGGATATCCTTTATTGGCAGATCCTCCTGAAGCCGTGCGCCAGGCAATTCAGGAAGGAGTCCAGAAAAGTCTTTTTGCTCTCGAGACCGATGACAATTTTTACAGCCACCAAACAGTTCCGACCTCAGAGCTTCAGAGACCCGATGCGAAAATTGTTTCCACAACAGCACCCCCACCGCCACCTCCACCCCCACCTCCACAGGCGCTTACTTTGCGTGTTCGGACCGACACCCAAATGCTCTACCCAATCTTACGAGGAGCACAGCAATTGCTGAAGGTGACAGCACAGGTCTTGCTGGAAGTGTCTGATGAAACTGGTGAACTGGGGAAAATTCGGGACGAGTTGGACAAACTTTTTAAAGATTACGGTTGCACAGTAGAGTGGCAGTAGCGCGCAGTAACTTTAGTGGCTTTGTGACAAGATAAACTTGGATTTATGAAAACAGATCTTATGTCCTATCGCTTCAGTTTGAGCGTTGAAGGGATGCATTGTGGGGCGTGTGTGGGGGCGGTGGAGAAGGCGCTATTGAGCGTTGAGGGGGTGGAACGGGCACAGGCAAATTTGGCGACAGAGCGTGTGGTTGTTGTCGTCCGAGACCCTGCGGTCTTGCGTTCCCTTCAGGATGCGGTCACAGGGGCGGGTTACCGGCTGAAAGAGATTTCTGTTTCCTTTCTCATTAGCCCACCTTTGTCTGAGGAAGATCGGCAGTCCCTTGACGATCTGCAGGGCGTTCTATCTGTTGAAGCGGTGCCCTTACGGGAAAGCCAGTCGGGCTGGCGGGTTCGGATGCTGGACGGAGTGGCGACAGGACGCCGTGTGATCGGCTGGCTGAAGGAACGAGGGTATGAAGTTCACCCGGTAGAAGAGGCAGCGCCTCGCAGCGGACGAGAGAATCCCCAGCGCACTTGGCTGATATCGTGGCTCGGGTTAGGGATTTCTTTTGTGATAATGGCACTGACGATGATACCACCCTTCCATCATCTGGTCTGGGCGCGGTGGCTGAGTCTGGTTCTGGCAACGGTAGTATTGATCGTCGTGGGCACGCCCTTTTTTGATCGGGCAGTCCGTTCCGCTCTTAAGTTGCAAAGCAGTATGGATACCTTGGTCTCATTGGGTGCGTTGTCTGCTTATTTGTATAGTGTTTGGGGTTTAGTGGTTGGATCAGAGCACCTTTACTTTGATTCCTCATCGTTCATATTATCGGCAATTTCGTTGGGAAAGAGTTTGGAGT
>JANXBO010000066.1 GCA_025057575.1 Candidatus Caldisaccharidevorator malaysiensis | reverse complement strand
TGCCTGTTTAAGGGTTTATGATCCCGTCGCTATGGACAATTTCCGACAGGCTGTGGGTGGTTGCGATCCTAATTTGGTGTTTTGTTCCAGCCCCTTGGAAGCATCAGATGGTTCTCACGCCCTTCTGATTTTAACCGACTGGGAAGAATTTCGCCATCTCAACTGGAACCTCGTCAAGTCCCGAATGGCGTCTCCTATCATCATTGACGGACGCAACTTGCTGGACCCGAACACCTTGAAGGAGGCAGGATTCGATTATTATGGTGTGGGACGTGCCGCGCTCGCAACCACTTATAAACGGTGATCCCCTACATCATCAAAGCCGCTGAGGGATCTAAAGACTCAACTTCTTTTTTAAGACCGCAGGAAATGCAACCTTTGGGAGGCAAGGGATGAACGATTGGTCTTGGGGTCAAACAAGAGTGTTGGTGACAGGTGGTGCCGGTTTTATTGGATCCCACCTGGCAGAGACATTGGTTGAAAAGGGAGCAAACGTTCGCGTCCTTGATAACTTTTCTACAGGCAGACTGGAAAACCTAAAGTCAGTCGCAGGGAGGGTCACTATTATCCACGGCGACCTTCGCGATGATCAAGTCCTGAAAGAAGCCGTTGAGGGATGTGATTTCGTCTTTCATCAAGCCGCAATCGCCTCAGTGGTTTTTTCCTTTGAAGACCCGCTGACCACGAACGAAGTAAACTGCACCGGCACTTGGAAACTATTGATTCAGTGCAAAAAACAAAAAGTGCAACGGGTCGTCTTGGCTTCGTCCTGCGCCGTCTATGGGAATTGTGAGATCCTGCCCCTTTCCGAGGATCTGACTCCCCTGCCCGCATCGCCTTATGCCTTAAGTAAACTTTTGATGGAACAAATAGCCTTGTTTGCGTTTAGAGTGATGAATCTTGAGACCGTTTGCTTGCGCTACTTCAATATCTATGGGCCGAGACAAGATCGGCGGTCGTCATATGCTGCCGTTATCCCCCGTTTTATTGAGGCACTCCTTTCAGGCAGGCGACCCGTCATTTATGGTGACGGCTCACAAACCCGCGACTTTCTGTTCGTGGGTGCTTGTATGTGCGCAAATCTCCTGGCTTGCTTAAGTGACAAGGCAGCGGGTTCAATTCTCAACATCCGTTTTGGCTCCCGGCATTCTATACGGGACTTGTTGAGCCAGTTGCAGAAAATCATCGGAGTAGAAACAGAACCAATTTATGAAGACTTTCGCCTCGGAGATGTCCTCCACTCCCTGTCTGATTTACGAGCCGCAGAGAAAACCATAGGATTTCGTCCTACAACTTCTTTGGAAGATGGGCACCGTAAGACAATAAACTGGTTCTGTAAACAGATGGTAGAATAATTAGCGAGTGATTTCTTTCCGTAGTGGCTGACAAAGTTAGCACTTATCTCTGGAGGTGTGGTGGTTATGAGCCGGCAGGACTGGGGCATTGGTCTTATTGGGCTTGGGGGCATCGCCAACACGCATTTACAAGCCTACTTGAACGCTGGCTTAAAAGTGGTCGGCGGTGCTGATGTAGATAAAGAACGGCTCCGTTTGATGAAAGAAAGATGGGAGTTATCTATCGCAACGACCAATTGGGAGGAACTGGTCGACCATCCCGATGTTCGGGTTTTAGACATTACCGCGCCGCATAAAAAGGAAATTCGTTTACCAATTGTTGAATATGCCGGCTTACGGAAAAAAGCGTTGTTAATCCAAAAACCTCTTTGTCCCTACTTGAAAGACGCGAAGGAGATTGTAGACACCGCTGAGCGGTTGGGCGTGCCGTTGATGGTCAATCAGAATTCTGTTTTTGTCCCAGCATTTCAGGCAATGGAACCTTACTTACGAAATGGTGCCATTGGTATTCCCTACTATTGTCAAATTGAAAATCGAAATTGGGTGGATGTAAGTGCCCACTCGTGGTTTGGTAAGGATAAACGGTGGGTTACTTCCGATATGGCAATTCACCACTTTGCCCTGGTTCACCACTGGTTTGGGGTGTGGGAAACAATTTATGCCCAAATGGGTAGAGATCCGTCTCAAAACGGAGTGGTGGGAGACAACTGGAGCGTGGTTCAAATCCATTTTCAAAACGGCGTAAAGGCAACAGTCATTAACAATTGGGCTTACAGAGGTCACCGTCCCAAACCTCATAGTAGGGAAGAAATTATCATTCAAGGAGACCGGGGAGTTATCAGCGGTGACAGCGAGGAGATTTGTGTCGTTACGACTGACCCGCCAGCACGGATTTTTCCCCAGTTTCAAGGAAAATGGTTCCCTGATGCCTTTGCTAACGTAATGACTCATTTTATTGATTGTTTGGATCAGGGAAAGCCATTTTTGTGCAGCGGACGAGATAATCTTAATGCCATTGCAATGATTGAAGGGGCTTATCTCTCGGCGGAAGAAGGACGATCGGTGACGCGACGGGAAGTGATGGAAAAAGCCGGTATCAATGATTGATTAGGTTAATGGT
The DNA here is from genome assembly GCA_025057575.1 of Candidatus Caldisaccharidevorator malaysiensis. Taxonomy (GTDB): domain Bacteria; phylum Armatimonadota; class Fervidibacteria; order Fervidibacterales; family Fervidibacteraceae; genus Caldisaccharidevorator; species Caldisaccharidevorator malaysiensis. Next base: position 12,786 of record JANXBO010000066.1, on the reverse strand, counting down.
GATCAGTTGTGGAATTTCGGGAGTTTGGGCGAACGGGCTGGAAGGTTTCGGTTATCGGGATGGGATGCTGGGGCATTGGCGGTCAGTGGGGTCCTGTAGATGAAAAGACCGCCTTGGCGACGATTTGGAAGTCCTTTGAATGTGGCGTTAACTTCTTTGATACCGCTGATGCTTATGGCGAGCCACCCGGACTAACGGAAGAACTTTTAGGCAAGGCTCTTAGGGGTTTACGCTCGGAGGTTTTCATCACAACAAAGGTTGGGAATTGGGCACGACGATTGGGTCATCCCCTCCCCTTCAGTCATCCCTTGCACGTCGTCGGCTGCTGTCACGCCAGTCTTTACCGCCTTAAAAGTGATTACATAGATTTGTATCTTTTACACCTTCACGATCCATCGGAACAAGAGATTGAGATTTTTTTAGAAGCCTTTGGTCAATTGCACCGTCAGGGGCTGATCAGAGCCTACGGAATATCCACCAACAACTTTGAAGCCCTTAAGAAATTCACTCAATGGGGCGGCTGTCAGGGCTGCCAAATTGACTACAGCATTCTCAATCGGGCACCAGAGAGAGACCTGTTACCGTTTTGTGCCGAAAATGGGATCGGTGTGATGGTTCGTGGTCCCCTCGCAATGGGAATCTTAACGGGAAAATTTACTGCGGAAACGGTGTTTTCAGATTCCGTCCGCCGTGGCTGGAACGACGGTCCCGGAAGAGAGCGGTTTATCAGGCGATTGAAGGTTGTTGACCGGCTGAAACCATTGGCGAGCCCTGAGCGACCCCTCAGTCATATAGCCCTCCAGTTCGTCTTGTCCCACCGAGCGGTTTCTTGCGCGATCCCTGGTGCCAAATCCCCTGCTCAGGCGGAGCAGAATGCGCTGGCAGGAAAGGGGACCCTGTCTGAAAAAGAACTAACAAAAATTAATCAAATCGTTGGACCAGAGGAATCACTGTGACCGTTTTGACTTGCTGAGGGACCTCAGGAGCGTCGGTTTTTTCTTATGTATCCCGCCAGCCATTCGGCAATCGGTTCTAAGTCAAAAGAGGTCCATCCGTGGGGATCACCTATTTGAAACAGGGTGACGCCGATCACTTGCCGATCTTTTTTTAGTTCTTGGTCAAACCATTCCAACCAACGCTGGAAAGTGTTCACATCGCCCCGGGCTCTCCAGCCATCGGTCTGGGGATTTCCCGCCCGATCAATGCCACCTTCCGTGAGAATAATGGGCAGTTTGGTGAGTTTCGGATTGGTTTTTGAAAGGCATTCATAAAAGAGACGGTATCGTAAGGAATACCACCTTTCAACAGAAGGGTCCGTGGTATATTCCAGAGAGTAAGCGTGATAGGACCAGGTTCCGTTACATTCTAAAGCCGTTTGAAGGGCTGGTGCGAAGGCTGTCAGTTTTGCCTGGATCTCCTCAATGGTGCCGGGTGGATTGCCGACGGCTATGCTGCCGACACAAGGGCGCAGGGAGAACTGGCTGATCCTTCTGGACAGACGAACCCAAAATCGCCCAAACCATCGGGCAGATTCAACAGACTCCCAAGTCGGGCAGTTCTCTCCTTCGTTAGGACCTTCCAAAAAGTCAATGAGTTGTCTCTCTTCTGGTGAAAGCCTTAAAAGGGCCGGCTGGAGAACGGTATGCCAGAACTGGTTGGCGCTTTCTTCGGAATCGTCGGAGAGTTGGAAGCGCAATCTTGGCGTGCCCTCCCAGATGCGCGCGACAACGACGCCATTTGGGAACATCTTTTTGTAAAGCGCCATTGCTTCTCTCATCGGTCCGATCGCCTGGGGATCAAGGACCTTAATGACGGGTGGACCTTCTACGACGATTTTGCGAGCGCCTTCGCTAAAGGAGCCGATCAAATGAATCCCCAATTTGGTGTCCGAAACCGGTAATGATAGGAATGAAAGAAATGGCAAGAGGAAACGCATCGGGTTTCGCCCCCTTGTGTTGATAAGCCCATCGGCAACTTGGCTCTTTAATGGTGGGGTTTTCCGGCAAGACTGACAATGCGGTCAAAGTCTGGTAATGTCCGGAGAGACGAAAGGTCGTCATCCTTGACAGCAAGGATGCGAAGGGAAGGATCCAAATGAATGGCTTTTTCCAAAGCGACGATCGCCTCTTTTTGGCGTCCCATCAGAGCCAGGTAGCAGGCAAGATCGTAGTGAAGGACACCAGCATCGGGATACTTCTGCAATGCTGTCTTGATGATGGCGACTGATTGGGACAATCGTTTTTTCTGCCGCAGTTGCGCAGCTTCTCTCAAAAAGTTCCAGACCATCTGGAGACCGAGAATTCTCTTGAGTTCCTTCACGGGCTCGGGGTGATCGTCCACTCTCAGGTCAATGAACCGATCATTCAATCCAAGGTAACCGCCTTTCTGTCGGACGACCAGGATGGCAGCGCTTTGTTTTCCTCGTGCATCGCCACCAGCGTCCTCCCCTGCCTCTAAGGCAGCCATAAGGCGCTCAGCGAGGGAGCCTGTGGACTTTTGAAAAACTTGTGCCATTTGCTGAATGACTTGGGGTCCGGACAAAATGTTGCCCTGAACGGCGAAACCGTCACCGACAATGTGCCCTGCCCAGGGGAGGCATTTCTTCCCAGTAAACGCAGCCGCCCGACCCTTAGCGTCCACGATGCCGACCTGTCTCAGTTCCCTTTCTGGATCGTCTTTTAGCAATCGGGACAGCACTTGGGTTGCCGACCATCCTTTCGCTAAGAGGGACAGTCCTTTGGGTCCATAAGTTGTATTAGCGTAAGACTGGGTGGCGATAGCGCCGACCTTTGATTTAGCAAAAGGAACCACCGCTCCGACGGCTAAAAATCGGGACGCCACAGCGACCCCCAAATCCCCTGTCTTTCGGTCAATGGCGACGATGGAGAAAGTGGCTATTCTTTGGTCCCGTTCCGTCCATTGAAAAGGTCCGGCTAACAAAAGAGTAACGATGCCGATCATATTGGGGTCCCTTCCCCCACCTTAATGCGATGACGCTAACATCATTATGAAGTGAGAATAGGATGAAGGTCATTAAAGATCCAAAGGAAATGCAGCACTTAGCCCTTGACGCTCGGCGTCAGGGCAAGATCATCGGTTTCGTTCCCACGATGGGTTACTTCCATTCGGGACACCTGTCGCTGATGCGACGATGCCGCAAAGAATGCGACTGGACTGTCGTGAGCATCTTCGTCAATCCTCTACAATTTGGACCTCGTGAGGACCTTGAAACCTATCCCCGAGATTTGGACCGAGATCTCCGATTAGCTGCTGAGGTTGGGATTGATGTCGCTTTCGTCCCTGAGGAGAAGGCGATGTATCCTCCTGAGTATCAGACCTACGTGGAAGTGACGCAATTGACGAGGGGACTGGAAGGTTTTTACAGACCGGGTCATTTCAGAGGAGTCACGACAGTCGTCTTAAAGTTGTTCAACATCGTCCAGCCCGATTTTGCTTACTTTGGTCAGAAAGATTACCAACAGTTAAAGGTCATTGAGAGAATGGTTCAGGACCTAAACATTCCGGTTCGTATCGTTGCCTGCGAGACGGTCCGAGAGCCTGACGGGCTGGCGATGAGCAGCCGAAATGTTTATTTGAATCCTGATGAGCGTCGGGCAGCGAGAGTTTTGTATCGGTCCCTTGAGGCTGCCCGAGAAGCATTGAAGTCCGGCACCACTTGTTCTGCAGGACTGAAGGCGGTCATTTGGGGTGTTTTGTCCCGTGAACAGATGATTCGTCCCCAGTATGTGGAGATTGTAGACCCCGAGACGCTAGAACCTGTGGACCGAGTAGAAAGGCGGGCGGTCGTCCTGTTAGCAGCCTTTGTGGGGCAGGCTCGCTTGATTGACGAGGGTTTTCTGGAAATGGAGCCGTAAGCCCTCATCGGGTCTTTTTTAAACCCAGTAAGGGTAAGTGTTCTTTCCCGTTGCGACTCCGTAAAGAAGCCATAGGTTGCCGACGAGAAATTCACCAAGGACCAGACCAATGCCAAAAGGGAGCAATGAATGGCGAAAGGCTTGATAACCACCGATTCGGACGACCCCCATCTTAATTAGATAGGACAAAAAGAGCGGCATCCAGAGGACATTCATACTCCAACTGGTAGAAATGGCATAGCCCACTGGATGGAGAGGGAACCAAGGAAAGCGAATCCGAAGCGCCATAAGGGTTAGTGTGAACAGAATACCAGCTGCCATGGCATAGGGTGGATAGGGATTAGGCGACGGCGGTGCTGCGAGAAGACCCTGAAGGCGCCAAAAGGGTTCGCCTCCAAAAGCAGTGATGGCGGGACCCACGAATTTGGCGGTGATGCCTAAGGAGTAAAAGCAGTAAAGGTGGGCGATCATCGCTGCAGCGATGCCGACGCCGCTAAAGAAAAGCATACCCGTAACCCAACTGCTGATCCGAAAGGAGAACAACGACCCGACCTTTAAGCCCTCAAGAAAGTGAGGACCTGGCAGCGACCGGTAGGCACGATTCCACCAGTAGAAGAGTTTGGCAACGACCAAATCCCTCTTGGCGAGACCCTGTGGTCCGAACAGGTTAATCAAAACCTCGTCGGGTCCTGCGTAATGCAGGTCGTGAGCGGGAGGTCCCAACTCCGCCCGAATCCGAAGAATGGAAAAGACAAGGAGAAAGTAGATACCGAAGAAGGCGATGCCAACATTGAAGGACATACCCATTGCGCGGGCAAAAAAGACGAGGAACGCACCGCTGAGCACGATCAGGACCGCACCGACCCGTCCTACCCGAAAGGCTTTGCTTTTCTTCGTAAGAATGTCCAGCCAAGATTGGCGACCCGCCCACAAACTAAACAAAGTAATCCCCACATAGCCGCCAAAAGCCTGAAAGTTTGTCCAGGGGTAACCGGGAAGTTGCGACCAGCCCACGATCAGACCCAAAACTCTTTGCAACCGCTCCGCCCAATAGAAAAACCAACAGGAGAGCAAAAGTTCGGGTGGCAACAAAAAACCCAGACCAACGGCAAAGGGATAGAACCCCATTCGGGTCCCCTGCAAGGCAGACCAAGGGTGCCCGACAAAGAACAAGGGCAAGAGACGGTCGTAGTCGGTTACACGGACCTTGACGGATGGCACCGACGGATAAAGGGCACTGAATCCGTTGAGAAGGTCAAGAGAAGTCGCCAAGAGAAACCCAAGAAGAAAAGGTGTAGACGTCCACAGACGGTTGGGGCGCCTGCTGATCTCCAGAGGCAGAAAGAGAATTGGGTAACTGAGCCGCTCCTCGTTGGTCCAGCGATGAAAGACGAACAGACTCAGCCCCATCATAAAGAGTCCGAGGAAAAAGGCAAAGGTCCCCCATGCCAGCAAAGGCACCAGCCAGGGGTTTAAGTTTTCGTGTTTCCAAAAGTCGTGTCCGCCCTCATAGGCATGCCTTAAGGCAGTCCGATCACTGACATAGAGCCATCGTGGGAGAAAATCAAGGAACAGTTCCCGCCATCGGTTTTCGGGCGATTCGTAGCGGAAGGGATAAATGATCTGAGGCATCAATACTTGAATGGAATCGTGCCCGACCCAGGCAGTGACGATGGAAGCGAGGATGTAGAACGCTAGATTCTCGGCAGGGGAGAGGGGTTGCAGGAAAGATAGCCGAGTCACTCGGCTTAAGAGAAAAAAAGCCCCATTGACGATTATCATTAGGAAAATGACATTGGCGAACGGGGCAAGGGTCGTGGGATGTCCGTTATAACGGACCAACTCCATCTGGGTAATCCAATAAGCATTCGGGTAGACGAGGAAGAGGGTAAGGACGACGGGACGCACTAATTGAATGATGCTTGTTGTAGGCTCCGTTCTTACGGGAGTAGCGGTGATCGCCAGATGTTTATCACCGCACTGAGTTTAAGTGGGGATGACAAGCACAGCAGAAAAAAATGGGGGGCGGCTGAGGCACCGCCCCCAGCCGTCTTACTCAATCTCGTAATTGTCGTTGCAACTCATATCGTAAGGATGATTGACCTCCCTCCCGTCCAAGAACCAGGTGTAGCCCCGAACGGTCTGACTGGGGCGGAGCCACTTAACGTGGGAATCAGCAAAGATGTAGAGTTTACCGCTTAAGTGCCACTGTCTGTCCTTGCGCCACCACCAGTTGCACCAGGTGCCAGCGTCCGGGCAGGGAATACCGGGCTCCCCCACCAGGATCATATTGGCAGGGCGTTGAATTTCCGCCATCCGCTTCGGTTCCCCACAGAATGCCGAACCGTTGAAATGGTATTCCAAGGTCACCCATTGACCACCCGTCATTCGCCTTAAGGGCCAACTTAGCGGGTCCGAGCTCCTGAAGATGTGGGAGCCGCAGCAGCCGCCCTGTTCGGGGCTGGCCATATCGCCTCCCTCTTCGTTGTTCGTGAGGGTTTGCGTCGGACAGTCCATCACGCCCCAGTTTTTAATGTAAGGCTGGGTGGTCATTCGCCAACTGTAATAAGGCGTCTGTTGCGGTGCCCAGCAAGGACGACCGATTCCGACGCGGACGAAAGGAAACCGCTCATCGTAATCCTGAACATATTGCGCCAGTGCCATCGCGAGGTTACGCACGTTGGAAGTGCAGGTCGCCTGTCTTGCCTTTTCACGGGCTTGGCTAAAGACAGGGAAAAGAATAGCCGCCAAGATCGCGATGATCGCGATCACGACCAGCAACTCAATGAGGGTGAACCCTCTCACCTTCACCTTACATCGCCTCCTCAAGATTACTTGTTACATTAAACGATCCCAAAAGAAAGACGCAAAAGGCGAGCGATCGCGGGTTAGCGATGCCGATTTTTTGCTTCGGTCTTTCTGCACCTCCTTTCCTTTCCTCTCGGCAAGAGCAATCTCTTGCTCAATGGCTTGGCGGACGATGTCCGACATCGGATCGCCGGGACGGGCGACACCGTGAATGGTCGCCTTAAAGGTTCTGCCGCCCATCGTGACGGTAAAGGTCTTTTTGCCGTTAATTTCCAAACTGGCGGAACATCCCGCACCCGAGTGGGCGTGATCGTAAACCTTGTGGAAAACTGCACGCACCCTGGGATGAAACGCTTGGATCATTTGACGCACAAACTCAACCGTCCCCTTATCACAAGGTCCCGCCAGTTTGGGGTGAATCCGCACCGAGACCGTCACCGGAGCATCAGCAGGACCCAGGGCGTCCGGCAGGTTAGACAAATCGGCAGCTATCCGAAGTTGTGCCTGTTCCAGCGACTCTTGGCTCGGAGCATTCCTTCGGTGGTGCAGATTCATCCACAAGGCAAATAAAGCCATCCCGCCGAGAAAGAGCACAGCGCCCAGGGATGACGAGCGCACAGTGAATACCTCCCCCTATCGGGACTGGGGCGCCTGGGGTCCTGGACCTCCGCCACCCGGTCCCATCTCCGGACGAGCCGTCGCCACGCCACCCTGCTCAATGGGTGCTGGCTCCACCTGGGGCGTTCGCTGAGTGAAAAAGTAACCGACGACGACGGCAACGACGATAACGACCGCTACAACGACGACGGCAAGCCATGTCGGCACTTCCCGCTTCATCGCGCATTCCCCCTTTCTCGTTTTATTCTAACACGAAAAAACTGCTGCATCAAGACCCTCGTTACAGGGCGAAGTTTGGTTAAATTATTGCACAGTATGGTCGCCGCTGAACCAAAGGTCTTAGCGATCGCTAGCAGGCAACAAGCAAAAGTCAGTTTTGTCGTCGTGGTCCTTCTTGTCTTCTTCATACCCATTAGTGCTTACTGGATGGCAAGGAGAGGTCAGGACGGGATAATGTCCCTTGGGACAGCGCCCGTCGTCCTCACTTTTTTCGTGGGTCTTCTTAATTGTCCCTTCGCACGATGGTGGCGCCGGTGGGCATTGTCGCCTTCCGATTTAGCACTCATCTGGGCTGTCCTTGCGGTTACTACAGGGATTGCCACCGAATGGGGAGAGGGTCCTGGTCTCGTTGGCTTTCCCGTTTGGTTTAGCAATCCCGTCAATCGGTATGATGAGACCATCCTGCCGCACCTGCCGTCCTGGATGGTCAACACCTATCGGGACGCCTTAGACGCCTTTTACGGAGGTCATCGGGCTTGGGACTTATATCGTCCGGATCATCTTCAAAGTTGGCTGGTGCCGACTTTGGGCTGGTGCGGGTTGATCTCGGTTCTCTTGGCGCTGATGTTGGGTCTATTGATCGTCCTTTCGCCCCGATGGCTGGAACAGGAGAGACTTAGTTACCCCATCGCGACAGTTCCCCGGCTCTTGAGCGAAGGCGGGTGCGCCTGGGGTCTGATCAACAGAGGTCGGTTCTGGCTGGGCTTTCTGTTGGGCGTTCTCTATGATGGGGGTTTCGGTCTTGCCTTCTGGTGGCGGGGGCAGATGTTTCAGGCGTGGAAGGGTTTGGACCTGTCCACTTTGATTATTTCCCGACCCTGGAATGTTATTGGCTGGACACCGATCCCCGCTCTTCCTTTTATGGCAGCCCTTTCCTATTTCATTCCGGCTGATATGGCGTTTTCCGGCGTCTTTTTTTTCGTGTTCCGCAAGGCTCAACAGATCATTGCTGCCGCTTTGGGACATGATGTGGTGCCCCTTTGGGGGGGTATGGCAGGCGCTGCCCGAGTGCCCTATCTGACCGAGCAGTCAGCAGGGGCTCTTATCGCCTTGTTTGCTGTCTACCTTTGGCACACCCGAGATTACTTGCTGTCGGGTCTGGGCGCTAACTTGAGGGCAGATCAATGGCGGTCCTTGATCCGATTCGCCGTTGCCCTCTTTTTCGTTGGCGCCGTCGGAGTGCTTCTATATGTGTTGACCTTTCGGGACAGTGTCCCCTTTTTCCTACTTTACCTTGCCTTATTCATTGCGATCAGCACCGCCATTTCTAAGATCCGGGCTCAGATCGGTCCGCCGATCCATGAGTTCGCCTTTATGGGTGTTCATCGTTGGTTTGTGGACCTTTTCGGCGCCAAGAGATTGGGCGATCGGGCAATCACTTTGATGGGTTACCTCTACTTTACTCATCGGATCTGGCGGACCCATCCGATGCCCCAAATGACGGATGGGTTCAAGGTTGTTTATGACCGTGGCGGATTGGGTATGCCTTTTATTGTCCTGATGCTCCTTGCCATCTTATATGGGAGCCTGTCAATGTTCTGGGCGCATTTGCAGGCAGGCTACATTTGGGGGCGAGGGGCGCCCTGGGGCTATGGCGCTTGGATAATGGAATGGCGCCAGATGGCGGATCCCAACTATACCGCTGCGGCTTTTGGAGTGGGTGCTGCCTTGTTCACCCTCTTTCTCGTCTTCGTCCACAATCGCTTTCCTTTTCTTCCCTTTCATCCCGCGGGCTATGCTCTGGCAATGAACTTTGGTATTGACTATTGCTGGTTCCCGATGCTACTGGCAGGGCTCTTTAAGGTCGCGATCCTCCGCTACTTGGGTCAGAAGGCTTATCATTCCCTGGTTCCCTTTGCTGTGGGCGTGATCCTCGGGCAGTATTGCACGGGAAGCGTTTGGAGTTGGATCTTTATCTTGACCGGCAAGCCCACTTACAGTTTTAGCATCAACTGAGGAGGAAGAATGGTTAGGGTCGGTATTGTCGGTTATGGTTATGCCGGACGAGTGATCCACAGCCGTTTAATCGGCAGTGTGGATGGGCTGTCGCTTACCGCCGTTGCCAGTCGCTCGCCGGAAAGGCGCCGCCAGGCGCAAGAAGATTGGTCGGTAGCCACTTATGAGACGATAGAAGATCTGTTGAGCGACCCGAACGTGGATGTGGTCATCATCGCCACTCCTCACCAGACTCATCACCGGCTGGCTCTCCTTTCCATAGAAGCGGGCAAAGCCACCGTCGTGGATAAGCCATTGACGATCACCGTTGAAGAGGCAGAAGATTTACTGAGGGTCGCACGGGAGAAAGGCGTTTTGTTCACCGTTTTCCAGAATAGGCGGTGGGATTGGGATTTTTTAACGGTCCAAAAGGTTTTCAAGGAAGGGGTCATTGGACCCTTTTGGTGGATGGAATCCAGCGTTGGTCGCTTTGGACCGACGAGAGGGTGGCGCTCAGAAAGAGGTCAAATGGGGTCTCTCCTTCACGATTGGGGAGTCCATTTGATGGACCAGGTCTTCCTCCTGATGGGCCGACCTCAATCTTTGAGGTTGATAAGGCATTTTCGCCGATGGGGTGGCGATGTGGAGAGTTTTGTGAGAGTGCAGATGGAATGGAATGACGGGCGGACCGCTGTGGTGGAGGTGAATTACCTTCGGGCAGCCGAAAAGCCCCGATGGTATGTCTTGGGCGATGACGGCGGTTTGGTCATTACGGGTCTGGACCCTCAAGAGAAAGCGCTGCGGGAAGGCAATATTGACGCCGCCCCTTCTTATTCAGGGCAAAAGGCAACCCTGTTTCTCGCCCGAAACGGTCAGGTTATTTGTCAAGCGCTCCCCCTTGTGCAGGGTGACTGGCGGGATTTTTATAGGAACCTGCGGGATGTCCTGGAAGGAAAAGCAGAACTTGCTGTCCCCGCCGAGGAGTGCGTGGAGGTTTTGCGATTAATTCAGGCAGCCCTGGCATCAACCGGTCGGTAATCTTTTGCCAGCGGGTCCAACAGCGACGTTGAAGGACTTTAGTCGCCCTATTGTTCACAGGGCGCCGGAGGCTTTGAGCCTGGCGATGGCTCGCTCCTTTGCCCGCCGAACTTCCTCTCGGTCAATGCCTTTTTCAAAGGTTTGTAACTGCCTGACGGCTCTTTCCAAAGCCTGTCGGGCTCTGTCCACGTCAATCTCTTTATCAATCTCAGCGGAGTCGCAAAGGATGACCGCCTTATTGTGAGCAACCTCCAAAAAGCCTCCTGCGACCGCAATATAAATCGTTCCCCCATCGGCTAACCGAAGGGTAATGACACCGGTTTGGAGAGCGGCAACCATCGGCAAGTGGCGAGCCATCACCCCAAGGCTCCCTTCCCATGCCGGCGCTGTTAGGGACACCACTTGATCTGAGGAAAAAAGAACTCTTTCCGGAGTCAAAATCTCTACAGAAAAGGTTGCGGGCACTTTTTGCCGTCACCGTCCCAACCTTCAGACCTTGGCACCCATCTTTCTTGCCTTTTCCACAGCGTCGTCAATGGTGCCAACGAGGTGAAAAGCCGATTCGGGAAGGTGATCCCATTTGCCCTGTAGAATCTCGTCAAAGCCCCTCAAAGTCTGGTCCAACGGCACATAGGCACCCGGCGTTCCGGTAAACACTTCCGCAACATGGAAGGGCTGACTCAAAAAGAGTTGGATCCGCCGGGCGCGATGGACGACCAGTTTGTCTTCGTCGCTCAATTCCTCCATTCCCAGAATGGCGATAATGTCCTGAAGTTCGTTGTAGCGCTGAAGGATTCTCTGGACTTCTCTGGCGATGCGGTGGTGTTCTTCTCCGACCATCCTCGGGTCAAGGATTCGGGAAGTGGATGCCAGCGGGTCAACGGCGGGGTAGATGGCTTTTTCAAAGAGGCTTCGGGAAAGAACGGTGGTGGCGTCCAGGTGTGCGAAGGTAGTGGCCGGGGCGGGGTCCGTGATGTCGTCAGCAGGGACATAGATCGCCTGCACGCTGGTGATGGATCCTCTGGTGGTGGAGGTGATGCGCTCTTCCAATTGAGCCATCTCGGTTCCCAGAGTCGGCTGGTAACCGACGGCGGACGGCATTCGTCCCAGAAGAGTGGAAACTTCTGTGCCTGCCTGTGCGAACCGAAAGATGTTGTCAATAAACAGCAACACGTCCATTCCTTTCACATCTCGCCAGTATTCCGCCATCGTCAGAGCCGTCAGCCCGACCCGCAGTCGGGCACCTGGTGGCTCGTTCATCTGACCGAAGACCAGGATGGTCCGACTCAAGACACCGCTCTCCTGCATCTCCAGCCAAAGATCGTTCCCCTCTCGTGTTCTCTCCCCTACCCCGCCGAAGACCGAAATACCGCCGTGGGCTTTCGCCACATTGTGGATCAATTCCATTAGCAAAACGGTTTTGCCGACACCGGCGCCCCCAAAGAGACCGACCTTTCCACCCCTGGGGTAGGGCGCTAACAGGTCAATGACCTTCAAGCCTGTCTCAAACTGTTCGGCAACGATGCCTTGTTCCTCAAAGGACGGAGCCGGTCGGTGGATGCTCCAATATTCCGTTGCCTCTACCGGTCCCCTCTCATCAATCGGATTCCCGCAAATGTCAAAGAGGCGCCCCAAAGTCCCTTCTCCGACCGGAACCTTGATGGATCCACCGGTATCGTAGACCGTCGTTCCTCTTCTCAGACCGTCGGTCACATCCATTGCGATGGCTCGGACGGTATCGTCGCCGATGTGCTGCTGAACTTCCAAAACGAGGGGTGGGTTTCTCGTTGGGTCGTCAACGATGAGGGCGTTGAGAATCTCCGGCAACTGACCATCGGGAAATTGAACATCTACCACGACGCCCATAATTTGGACGATCTTACCCACCCGGTCCGCCAAAGGAACGAGACCGGCGTGCGGCTGCAACGAAGTTAAAAGCCCTTCCCGCACGGTTGTGACGGGGTTCTTCTCCTGCATCTCAATCCCTCGCCTTTTTCATTGCTTCTACTGCCGTTGCAATCTCCAAAAGTTCTTTCGTGATGGTCCATTGACGAATCTTATTGGCTTGCAAAGTCAAGGACCTGATCATTTCTTCTGCATTGTCCGCTGCTTGGCTCATCGCATTCATTCTTGCTGCGTTTTCACTGGCGAGACTTTCCAAAAGAAGATGGTAAACCTGATGCTCCAAGTAGCGAGGCAGCAAGATGGACAGCAGTTGTGCTGGGCGGGGCTC
>JANXBO010000065.1 GCA_025057575.1 Candidatus Caldisaccharidevorator malaysiensis | reverse complement strand
TGCACCGTTGGAAAGGCCACAAGGTGTACCAAACGCTCGTTATAGGCGAGAGCGAAACCAGAGACCGGACCGTGCTCCGGTGCCATCAAAAGGTGCTCTCCCAGTCCCACAGGGGGTTTCCTTCTCTGAGCCGTCGCCAGACAGAGGTCCGTCTTCTCCAGATAGTCCTCTGCCTGTTGCTTTGAGACAACGCCCTTGACCACCCTGCTGCGCCAGGACACGAGAGCCTCTACAGCATAGCCCCTGACAATCTTCTTCCAAAGGACCTGCCAGGTCAGCGGATGGTCAAAAACTTCCAAGCCGACGATCCGACTGCCGATGGAGCAGACAACTCCCACCTGGTTCGGAATCAAATGAACGCTCTTCTCTATTTTGCTCAAATGGGCTTCGCGATTAATGAAAATGGATGCCGTGTCTTCGGTCGGTGAATCGACCTCAGCTTCCGACAAAAGCCTGCTCGCACGCTCCCAGGTCAGACTTTGATCAGCGGTCATCCGACCGGTGCGGGCATACCGACTGGAAAGACTCCGAACCTTTGCCGCCCGAACTACATATGGTATCACAGCAGGACCGGGCTCGAAGTCAAGGTCCGGGCGAATTGGTCGGTGCTCTCTTGGATGCCATCGCCCTCGCTCCACGCAACTGACGGAAATCGGATGGGTCTTTCCGGGTTCCAAAAGCAAAGTAATGTTGACGGTTCGGTTCTGCAACCCGCCGATCAAAAGGGTTCCTTCAGGAACCAAGACAGGCTCCTCACCCTTGACAGTAACCGTCAGTTCCGGAACGGAACCGGTCTCCGGAACCGTCACCAGCCCGTTCTCCATCGCCTCCTCAAAAGTGATGTAGCCCCGTCCGTTAGCCTTTGCCGTCACGACAGGAAAAAGGCGGAACCCGTCCTCCGCCCCCTGAGGCTCCTCCAGCCTCAGGTCCTTTAACAACGTCTGCTTCATAGATTGAATCCTCCTTTCACCCTTTTTCGGGCGCATACTATATACGGCGCAAAGTCGCAAATTTTTTCATCAACGGTTGTCTGTGGACGGAGGCGAATGGTAGGCGACGACATTGGCGAAACGATTCAAGTCGGCAGGTCAGGCAAACCCCCTTTTGTCTCATCACAGTGCGGAAGACCTTCTGGCTGCTTTTTATGGCTGTGACAATCGCGCCTTTGACAGTTTTCACAGCAAGTTAGCGGATTATCTATTGAATTTGGTGAAGACGAAAGGCTTGAACCAAGCCGACGCGGAGGACGTCGTTCAGGAGGTCTTCATAAATGTGATTAAAACAAAAGACAGGCCGTCCTCTCGCTTTGATCCCAATAAAGGGTCGTTAAAAGGCTGGCTATCAGCCATCATTTGCAACTGCATTCTGTCCCAGCAGCGCCGCTCCCGATTAGAAAGCCCCTTTTCTGAACTACAACAAGACGAAGAAGACGCTTCCGAGCCCTTTGACCCGGTTTTACTGGGAATGGGCTCTGAGGACGACAAACTGGCGGTCGTGAGGGAGGCAGTCTTGTCTTTATCGGAGCCGATGAGAACAATCATCCAATGGACCTTCTGGGAAGACCTTACTCTCAGTGAATGCGCAGAGAGGTTGGGTCTGTCCGTTGTAAAGGTTCACAGGGTTCAGAAGAAAGCCTTAGAGTCCCTTCGTAGCTGGCTGAAAGGGGAAAATAGAGACCTGACCTTGCGTATATCTAATTGAACGGGTGACTGAAAGGTGGCGACGAGGCGTGAAAAGGTCCGAAAAAAACCAAAACTGGCTCACCCAAATGATTTTGTCTGCCAAGCCCCCGGCTTTCCAGTGGCAAGTTCCGCAGATCGCCGATAGCCCTCCTAAGGAGCCACCACAAGAAATCAAGACCCACCTTGAAGATGCCATCCGCCACCTTCCACCTTTTGAAAAAACTGTAGTGGAAGGGGTCTATTCTCACAACTTCTCACACGAAAACCTCGCTGACATTTTGCAAGTGAAACCCCTTTTGATTCAACTGGTTCACGCCGGTGCTTTAGAGCGATTGAGCACAATTCTGAAGAAGGGACCCGCCCAAATCGTCTCTTGGCTCCGTTGGTGGGCGATGCATCAGCAAAGCCAAAGAGCAGAGGTAGTTTCGCCGGCATCACCAGGACGCACGGATAGGTGCTTACCCCTCACTCGGATATATGAAGTAGTTCTTCGAGGCGACTGGTCGGAGTTGGAGAGAGAACACCTCAAGGATTGCCCTGCTTGCTCCACAGCCATTAAGCGGGTGAGAAAGGTCGCCTGGCACCCAACGGCTCTTGAGTTGTGCCGATTTCTTGCTGGTCACCTTCCTGACACTCCTTTGCGCACAGACATTCAATACCACTTGGAAGTCAGTAGGTGTTCCCGTTGTCGTGAACGGGCAAAACGATTACAGATATTTTGGCAGGCTATCGCCCGCTTTTACGGTCTAAGCCCCTACCCGTTGTTCAAACTTCAGCAATCCGAGGATGAAGTGTTTAAAAAGGATTGGTCCATTCCTGTGGTTCACATCAACTTTTTTCAGAGAGCACCATTAACACATTTTAGCCTATTGCCTGCAAGATACTTAGCGAAAGAGAAGATGTTCGAAATGCGACGTTTTCAGTCGGGAGAGACAATAACGGACTTAGTGCGCGGCAAAAAATTTGACAATGCCCTCAAAATAGCAGAAGCGCTGATAGACCCTCTGATGCGCCAGGAAGGTCTATTAGAGATCGTCGTAGGAATGGTGGAGGAAGGTAAGTTTGCCGAAGCCCGCCAGTTGACACAAAAAATAGATGACGCCCTGATCCGTTCGGCGGTCCAAGCCTACATTTCCGATCGCGAAAAGTCCGCAACAGAATGAAAAACCTAAAATACCATTGAACAATGCTGACCACACGAGCGCCCGACCGTCATAACCAGACAGTCTTCACAATTATGGTTTCGTTCGAACTAAAAATATCAGTTAAGGACAGAGTGGGCGGTGCAGGACTTGAACCTGCGACCTCTTGCTCGTGAAGCAAGCGCTCTGCCTCTGAGCTAACCGCCCCTTTCTTTCTGGTGCCGCGGGCGGGATTTGAACCCGCATGGGTCTGTAAAACCCACTGGCCCCTCAAGCCAGCGCGTCTGCCTGTTCCGCCACCGCGGCGGCACCCTGTTACCCTTCGGTCCCTGCCGAACCGGTCTTTTTCACCACAATTTCATTTTAACCCAGGATTCAAGGATGGCAAGGGCAACCGCCTTTTGGCGCCCCGTTGCCGCCACGGCCCTATCGCACAGGCGTCCTGGGAATTTGCCGTTACCGAATGCCCGCTTTTTGGCTGAGTCAAAATATTTGGGTTAGAAAGGGCGGGGGTAGTTTGGAAGAAGGCAGTATACGATGGGGCTGTTGGTATGGTGATCGGGACCGGCGTCTGCTGTTCCCCGAGGGTTGGCGAGTCAGGTTCTTCCCGCCACAGGGTGGTCCCGATATCGGCGAGGACGGCATCGCACAGGCGTTCGCCCGACCCATCGGAACGGGACTGTTAAGGGACCTGGCTCGGGGATGCCGAACAGCGGTCATTGTCGTTGACGACTTAACCCGCCCAACGCCCGCCTTCCGGCTGTTGCCCTTCGTGGTTCGGGAATTATTAGCAGGAGGGCTTTCGCAAGATCGGATCCGGATCTTGCTCGGGGTTGCTGCCCACCATCCGATGAACCGGCACCAGATCATCCGCAAACTGGGTCGTGCGGCGATTAAGGACTTTTGGATTCAGAATCATAACCCTTACGAAAACTTGGAAAACCTTGGGACCACCAGCCTGGGGACGCCGGTATGGATTAACCGCCAGTTCTTGCGGGCGGACATTAAGATCGCCATCGGTTCTTTGTTGCCTCACGGGCATTCGGGTTTTGGTGGCGGTTCCAAATTGGTCCTGCCGGGAGTGGCGGGTATCGCCACCATTGAGCAGAACCATCGTGGGGATAATGGATTGCGTCGGGGGCTCAATTTGTTGGATGGTAACCAAGCCCGTCAGGATATGGAAGAAGCCGCACGGATGGCGGGGCTAACCGCCATCGTTAATGTGGTCCTCAATCCCCTTAGGGAGATTGTCGGCTGCTTTGTTGGGGATCCCATTGAAGCCCATCGGGCAGCCGCTGAGTCCGCCCGTCAGGTCTATCGGACCTCGTTTCCTAAGGAGTGGGATGTGGTCATCGCTTCTGCGTATCCGAAGGACAGCGAGTTCTATCAGTGGGTCAACGCCCTTGTGCCTCTGAAGAGCACGGCGGAACCGATCGTCCACGAGCAGGGCACCATCGTCGTCGCTTCCGCCGGGAGCGAAGGAGTCGGTGTTCATTATTTGGCTGGACCCGGCGGTCCGCTCGGATACTTAGGAAACGGTCCCCGATATGCGGACGATCATCCAGGACCTGAAGTCCTGCTCTATTGCCCGAGCGTCAACCACTGGGATGTGGAGCAGTGGGGGTGGGATGGTCGCCGACTCTACAACAACTGGAACGAACTTGTAAGACATCTGAAGCAGAAACACGGAAAGGCGGCTCGGGTTGCGATCTTCCCGTGCGCCTGCCAACAACTGCTGACAGGAGACTTGGTGGCATAGGGAGGGAACTTAGAATGAAGATAACCGACCTTAGGGCTTGCTCCGTTAGAGGCAATTTTGAGTGGATCCTGGTCCGGATCTTGACGGATGAGGGAATTGAAGGCATTGGGGAAGCCTACTGGGGTATTGGCGTCAAAGACATTATCCTGAAGATGAAACCCTACCTGATCGGTCAGAATCCGATGGGTTTGGATCGGCTGGTTCACGGTCTCTATTACACCCTCTCCGGATCCGGTTCCCAAGCGGGAGCGGTCGTCACCGCAATCAGTGGCATTGAAATTGCTCTTTTTGACTTGGTCGGCAAAGCCCTGGGTTTGCCTGTCTGGAGATTGTTAGGCAGTAAATTCCGGGACGATGTTCGGATCTACTGCGACTGTCACGCCGGTAAGAAAGACAACGGTCAATGGGATTACACGCCCGAAGGCTACGCCCGCAGGGCAAGGGAGGTTCAAGAGAAAGGCTTTACTGCTCTTAAGTTTGATATAGATGTTCCGAATCCCTACGGTGAAGATTACACGAGCCGCTCTTTATCGGGACGGACCATTGACTTTCTTACTTCCCTGATCGCTGCCGCCAAGGAAGCGCTGGATCCTTCCGTGGAATTGGCGGTGGACTGCCACTGGCGGTTTAACACACCGGATGCCCTGCGTTTGGCGCAGGCATTGGAACCCTATGAACTTTGGTGGATAGAAGATCCGACCCCGCCAGAAAACATTGAAGCCCTCGCCACTGTAACCCGCTCATCGCCCATTCCCGTTTGCACTGGAGAGAACCTCTATACCGCCCATCAATTTCGTCAATTGATCATTGAGCAAGCGTGTGGGATCGTTGCTCCGGACATTCCTAAGGTTGGTGGACTGAGAGAAGGACAGAAAATCGCCCTTCTTGCCGATTTGTATTACTTACCGATGGCACCTCACAATGTTTCCAGCCCCGTTGCCACAATGGCAGCGGCTCATCTGATGGCAACCATTCCGCACTTTTTGGCACTGGAATTCCACGCCATTGATGTCCCTTGGTGGGACGATGTCGTCGTCCACGATGGACCCATCATCCGAGAGGGGATGATAAGGGTCCCCGATGCGCCGGGTCTGGGTTTGGAACTGAACCCCGATACCGTTATCGCTCACGCAGAGGACGGAAAAGAGTTTTTCAGTTAAGAGCAAAGGTTAAAAGGCATCATCTTCTGGATGGAACCGCCAGGGACCACCATAAGACCAGCGTCGGATGCGGAACCAGATTTCCCAACGGACATGCCCGTCGCAAAAAGCGATCTGGCTGCCTCCCCCGTGGCGCGTCTCCTTAGACGCTTCGGGATCTGTTTCCATCGGTGGCGGGAACTTTTCGGAAAACGCCAGCCGTTGGACGACCCCTGACGGCGTCAAGCCCCAGATCTCCCCACGCCCCCACGGTGTAAACCAAGCCACCTCGCTGTCGCCCAGTAGGACAAACTGAGACGGGGCTTTGAACCTTGCCAGGAGGTGGGTCTCGTCCAAACCGTTGGAGATCGCCTCGTTGTAGCCAAAAGAGGTGAAGCAATCCCAGTGGGGGAAGCCAATGGCTGAGCCGTATCCCCGATAGCCGCAGTAAGCCAGCCAAGGTCCGCCCGGGTTGAGGGCACCCCAGCGACCCGCCCAAAGGGGCCAGCTCCAGTCTCTACGGGTGCTGGGACAAGCGAGCAAAGACCGGTTAACAAAGTAGGGTTCTACCTGTGCGGTCCACGGGGGGATGATTTGGGGAGGCCAGGATTCGCCAATGCCTGCTCCGCCCCAATGATGATAATCGGTGATGCGATAGGGGAAGGACTCGTCAGCATCCTGAGCGTAGAGCAGGAACGCCTGAGACACCTGGCGCAGGTGCGAAAGGCATTGCGCCTTTCGGGCACTCTCCCGAGCGGAGGAGAAGACGGGAAAAAGAATAGCCGCCAGGGCGGCGATGACGCCGACGACGACCAGCACCTCTACTAAAGTAAACCCGCTGCGCACCGCCAATCACCTTCTTAAGGATGCCACGCAGGTTATGATTTTGGCGAATACCTTGACGAAACGGGATGAGTGCTTAAGAATAAACGACACCTTTCATAGCGGGGTTCATTGCCGGCACGCTGTTTTTTCAAAGGAGGTTCAGACTGTGAAGGAGCAGCAAGCCGCTTGGATTCGCAGTTACCCTGCTGCCGTTCCACCCTCCCTAACCTATCCCGAAATCCCTTTGTCTGCCATCCTGCGCGATACCGCTGCCCGGTTTCCGAGGGCAACGGCAACGATCTTTTACGGTGCCCGAATGAACTACCAGGACCTTTACGATGGTGCCCGCTCCTTTGCGGGGCTTCTCTCCGAACTGGGCTTTGGACTGGGCGACCGAATTGGACTTTTGATGCCCAATATGCCGTCCTTCATTATCGCTTACTATGGAACCGCTCAGATCGGCGGTGCCGTTGTGCAGTTAAACCCTCTGCTGACAGCACGGGAACTAAGGGCAGAACTTCAGGACAGCGGTGCTGTGTGTCTGGTCGTTGCCGAACCTCTTTTGGATAAAGCCTCGGAGGCGGTGAAAGAAACTTCCGTTCGCATGATCCTTGTGTCGTCTCTCACTTCTTATGTCCCTTGGTTCATTAGATTCATTGTTAAGAAGAAAACGAGACCCAAAGGAAGCGTGACAATCCCGGCGTCGGTCAAGGTTCTTCCGTTGGAATCGTCCTTAAGATCCGCTCCGCAAGGGAAGCAGGTGGACTTTGACCCCCGGGAAACGATTCTCTCTTTCCAATACACCGGTGGCACCACGGGACTGCCCAAGGCTGCTATGCTCACTCACTTTAACCTCGTTGCGAATCTTCACCAAGTGTCTGCCTGGGTTTACCGCTTGGAAGATGGGGCGGAAGTCTTCGTGTGCGTTTTGCCCTTCTTTCATTCCTATGGAATGACCGTCGGGATGAACTTTGCTATCTTGAAAGGAGCCACGATGGTTTTGCTGCCGACTTTTGATCCCGCTCAGACAGCACAGGCGATCGAAAAGTATCGTGCGACTCTTTTGCCGGGTGTCCCGCCGATGTATCTGGCTGTTGCCCACCATGCCCAGCGTCAGAAACTGGACATCAGTTCGCTGAAAGTTTGCGTTTCTGGAGGTGCCCCTCTGCCAAGAGAGATTCACGATCGCTTTGTGCGCGCAACGGGAGCGAAATTGGTGGAAGGCTATGGGCTATCAGAGGCGTCACCGGTGACCCACGTCAACCCGATATGGGACGGAGAAAACAGGATCGGCTCCATCGGTTTGCCCCTTCCCGACACCGATTGCCGAATCGTGGACTTGGAAACAGGAACTCAGGATCTACCCCCTGGACAGGAGGGTGAACTGCTAATTAGAGGACCTCAGGTGATGAAAGGTTACTGGAACAGACCTGACGAGACCGCCCACACCCTGCGGGACGGATGGCTATACACCGGCGACGTAGCGTCAATGGACGAGGACGGCTATTTCCGGATCGTAGATAGGAAAAAGGACCTGGTCATCGTAGGTGGGTTCAATGTCTATCCGAGAGAGGTTGAGGAGGTTCTCTACCAGCATCCCAAGATTCAGGAGGTGGCTGTTGTCGGGGTTCACCATGCCGTCAGGGGAGAGATCGTCAAGGCGTTCGTGGTCCTCAAGCCCGGCGAGTCGGCGACGGAGGCAGAAATCGTCTCCTTCTGCCGGGAGCGGCTGGCGAATTACAAAGTCCCAAGGGAGGTTGAGTTCGTTAAGGAACTTCCTAAGTCCGCCGTCGGCAAGATCCTGAGAAGGGAACTTAGGGACGCATCCAAAAGGTAGTCAGACGCTCTCGTCCAGGTGACCGGTTCTTCTCTTGCTCAGGCGGTTAAGACGAAGAAGCCTCCCCCTTCAAAGACCAAACGATTGCCCCAAAAGCCCCAAGTGTTAAAAAAGTGTCCGCAAGGTTAAACACCGGCCAGACCACAAAGTCCAAAAAATCGGTGACGGCGCCCCGAAACAACCGGTCCGTTAGGTTGCCGACAGCCCCTCCTAACATCATACCAAAAGAGACCGCCAAGCGTCTTTTTGGAAAGCCTCGCCGCCCGATGCGAAGAAATAACCAGCAAGCGATGATAGCGACGCCCACGAGAAAGGGACCCGCATCGGGGAACAGACCGAAGGCGGCGCCGGGGTTTACAGTATGGCGAATTTGAAAGTAACCAGGGACGACCGGCACGATGCCTTCCAGCGGGACCATTGCCCGGACCATCGCCTTACTCACTTGATCCAAAGCAAAGGCGATCAGAGCGGTTCCGTAGAACAAGGATGAAAAACCTTTGACTATCTTAATATCAGCCTGCTCCATCAGCAGAGATTTTTTTCACTCTCTTGACTTCTGGTGCTTTTAATCTTAAAGCAGAAGGTTAGGGAGCGTTCCATGCAAAAGGAAACAAAAGGGAAAAGCGGCATCTCCTTCATCATCCGCCCGGCACAGCGAGAAGACTTGCCGTCTCTGGTTAAGGTCTACCGGTCTGCCTATCAAGACTTGCCCCAATACGCTTACACGAATGTCTACGAAGTGCGGGATTACATTAATTGGCTTTATCGGGGTGATCCGCACGGGTTGCTGGTCGCCGAAAAGGACGGAGAAATCATCGGCTTTGTCAGTGTTCACGGCGACTGGTGGGACAAACGGTTTCAAAGACGGACAGCGGAGGTGCACGAGTTAGGAGTTCTGAAAGAATACCAGGGACAAGGGGTGGGCTCGGCTCTCTTCCATGCCGCTCTGGACTATGCTCGGGCTTTGGGATGCGACTTCGCCAGTTTGTGGGTCGGTGAGGAAAACTGGCTGGCACGAAACTGGTATCGGCGCCTGGGTTTTCAGGAGGTGGGTCGGGGATGGGGCGAATGGATCCGAATGGTTAAGAAACTTTCGGCTGACTGAAAGGCAATGTTAAAATCAAGCCCGGTGAGGCTGATGAGACGGCTGTTGATCTTAAGTTTGGGGGGACTGATTGTGGGGCTGATGATGACTGCCTTAACCACCTTGCCTTCGGAGGGAGTCCAAGAGAGACCCCGCCGCCTTCTCTTCGTCAATCTGTCCTTGGGTTTCCGACACGACACCACCGCAACGGCTGCGGAAGTCGTCACCCGTTTAGGCTGGCGATCCAATCCCAGGTTCTACACAACCACCACGGAGGACCTGGACCTGATTAATCAGTGGGTTCTCCCCCGCTATGACGCCATTATGTTCTACACGACTGGAGAACTGCCTCTTAGCGACGAGCAGAAGCAAGTTTTTTTGGACTTTGTCCGCAATGGCAAGGGATTTGTAGGCGTTCATTCGGCGACGGACACTTGGTATAAGTGGCCGGAATTTGGGGAACTGATTGGTGCTTATTTCCTCAACCATCCTTGGCACGAGAAAGTTCGCTTAATTGTAGAAGACCGAGACCACCCAGCGACCCGTCATTTGGGTGAAACCTGGGAAATTACCGATGAGATTTATCAATTCCGAGACCCCTTTTCCCGTGAAAAGGTCCGGGTCCTTATCAGTCTGGATAACTCCTCCGTTGACCTGACGAGGGAAGGGGTTCAGAGAGCCGATAAGGATTTCGCCATTGCCTGGTGCCGTCAGTATGGCAAAGGTAGGTCCTTTTACACGGCACTGGGGCATCGGGAAGAAGTGTGGAGGGACCCCAAATTTCAGGAGCACCTGCTGGGGGGCATTCTCTGGGCGATGGGAGTCCTTCCCGGCGACGCAACGCCCCGACCCCGCCCTGCTAAGTAGTTAACGAGGACCAGCACTCCGGTCGGTCGGTCCTTCAAAGGGTTTCCAGGACTGGATCACTTCTTTAAGGACATCGGCCAGCCTTAAAAGATCCGTGATAGAAACGTGCTCCCGTTCCGTATGCGCCACCGATAGGTCCCCAGCGCCGAAGACCACTGAGGTCATCCCTTTCTGAATGTAATTGACGGCGTCAGTCCAACTGGGATAGCCGACCAGCCCTGGTGTGGCGACGCCGGTTCTCTCGCAAGCATCCTGCAGAGCCTTGGTCAGGAGCGTATCGTGAGGGATTTCCGTCGGTTCCGCTTCATCATCAACGACAAGGTTTGCTTTGAAACGATTGGCGACCTCACTCACGATTTCCCGAACCCGAGCCGCCGAATAACCCGGTAGGACCCGAATGTCCAGGTTGAGGGAGGAGCGGTCGGGAACCAGCATCACATCGTGACCGCCAACGAGCCGACCGATCGTCATTAATTGCCGCGACCGAAAAAGGGGATGGCGCTGATGGGCAATGTAGGGGTGGGTCCGCAAGGCGTCCACAAAGGCGAGGGCTTTCTCTATGGCGTTGTCCCCTTTGTCAGGAACGGACCCGTGAGCGGACTTTCCCGTGAAAGATACCGATACCTCCACAGCACCTGCGTGGGCGACAACAATCCCAAATTCTGTCGGTTCCAAGACAAGAGCCCAGGGAACGTTCAAGTCGAAAGAACGGGATCCCGCCCCACCCTTTTCTTCATCGCAAACGAAACCCAGAAGGCAAGGGGCATCCGTCTGACTCACAGCGACTAAAAGAGCCGCAATTTGCCCCTTGACATCCACAACACCCCTCCCAAAGGCACAATCACCGTCCACCTTAAGTTCATAAGAGCACCCTTCGTCACCGGGATAGGTATCCAGGTGAGCGGAAATGAGGAGGTCTGTCTCTCCTCTTCTGGCAACCAAGTTAGCATACTCGCCCGGCGGGGTCAGCGGGTGAACCTCGGCAGCCGGAACAACATCAACCTTAAAGCCCCTGCTCTCAAGAAACTGTGATAAAAAGGGAAACAAATTTTTTTCTTGACCTGTTGGTGTTGCTGTTCTAATCAGTGTTTCCAATAAAACGATAAGTTGTGCCCTGGTGCCTTCCAACAAACACGCTCCTTCGCGCCTAACAGGTCATTTTAACGATGGTCCGTTATAAGGGACTGATGAGACCGATCCGTGCTAACTGCCAATCAGGAACGCACCGCTATTCCGCACGGTCCGCAATTTCTGTTAACAAAAAGGATTGGCTCACTTCCAAAGTTCGGGGAACCCCTCAAGGGATTCGGTGAGTTTTCGCCAGCCCTCCATCTTCAGCAACTCCTCCAATCGGCTGCCTCCTTCCACTCCCCCCAAAATGACATCACCAAAAACGGGCTCCCGCCAGAAATTGCCAGTCTCCCAAGAACGCTTGTGCAGCCGAAAGATCTCGCCTGTCTCTGGGTCCTTGGTATAAGTCTGGTCGCTCAGCAAATTGGTCCAGGCGGTAGCCATTCTGCTGTTAAACTCTCGGTGTCCGTGCAGCATCTCCCTCACAAAACGGAGTTCCTCACGCCACTCTCGTCCCCACATTTCCATCGTCGTCATCAGCCACTCAGGATTGGAAAGGAAACTGTCCTGAAAACCGTTAAAAATGCTACCGGCACGTTCCATTTCCTTTTCGGGCGCCTGAGTAACTGTCACTTCCATTGCTGCAAAGGAGGACTGAGTCGGTGCTATCGGGTGTGGATCAACAGCCCACAAAAGATTACCACTGATCGTCCCCATCCGAATTAGGTTATTGCTCTTGGCAGTGAACGCCACTCGCACGTCCTCCCGGTTCCCTTGAAAATTTGGCGGGACGGGAATTTCTTGAAGCATTCTTTGGGAAAACTCTCTCTGCATCGGCGGCATTGGAATCTCCGCGCTTCCTAAAAGGGACCAATCCCTGTTGGTTTCCGCTCGCCAAAGGGCTAAGATCAACTGGATGCAATCGTCTTTGGAAGCCAAAAGGATCGGTTGAGCCTGCTGGAGGACCTGACCGTTAATAATTAGAACACTCAATGCGTTCCCGCCAAATTGCGAATGGATGATGTTCGTTTGAAGATCAATATGGTCTTTGCGCAGCATCGTCTCTCCTTTTCCTAAAACCCAGGAGACTCTCCTCTTCTTATCCTGTCGGATTACTCCCGCATAAAACTCAAATTCCTCCGGAACGTGCATAGTTGCTGCTATTAAGCCGGTTTCGGGGCAACGAACTTCTTGCGGTCGCCAACCCACCATCTCGTTGGGTGAAAGAAACCGAAAACTTTTGACGATTTCCAGCATTAGCCTTCGGCTTTGTTCATTGGCTTCAGAAGGGAACAGCATCGTGACCAAAATTGCCACCGTTTTCCCTGGTAAGATAGCCGTCACTTCACGATACTCCGTGGGCAATTCAATGCCCCGTCCTCTCAGAAATGAGAAATCAATGGAGGTTTGAGGATCAATCGTATACGGGTAGCCCAGGTCTTCCCCGTAAATGATAATGCCGTCTTTGGTCTGATTAAAAGCGTAGCGGGGTATTTTTCCGGTAAACTGCGATGCCACCCTGTTGCTCAATTCCCGCTCTTGCCACCACTTTTGGGCGACTTCTCTTAAGTCACCGCTATAGCGAACGCCGCGGATGACAATAAAGTGAAGCCCCTCGTCCTTGATAATGATAGCGTTTCCGACAATCATTACTCTCCAAAAAGGAGGCAATTGAACGGAAAAGCCGTGCAGGCGATCAACAAAAGGAAACGGACCGCTTATCATCTTGGACAAACTGGGACTTTGAAGTCCCTGTCCTACCGACCAAACCAAACAGACAACGATTACCGCCAGCAAAAGAGCAAACGCCTTATCGCTACGACGCCTCACTTCATCGGCACCTCCTCACCTCAATGTCTTTTAACGCCTCCATCATCCCAGACGCCTTTGACCGATCCAATATCAAATGATCACTATGACGATAGGACGGGTCATCAGAGCCATCAAATGGATCTCCTGGGTTTCTATCCGGCGCCTGCCCTCACCGTTCAGCTTAAACATTCTGATACTCTGGCTGTTCAAGGACTTTTCATTGCAAGATATATCCGGTCATCTCCCCGCAGCGTGTCCTTCTATGTCGAGTCTTCTTGCTTTAATTATAACTGGCGCTCCACAACAAATATCGGTTTAGGTAGCATGTCATACAGATAGACCAATAGAGCCGATAAGGAAAACCGCTATGGAATAAGGACTACTGGGCACCGCCGTCCAGGCATAACACGAGAAAGAGGCTCGTTCTCAATAAACCGACGGCTGGCGTTCCGTGCCAGACACATCAGCAATAACCGCTCTAAAAAGGCAACACTTGCCATCATCTGTTCCATACTATTCTCACCACTGCCGAGTCCAATGGTCGTTGAACTAGCACCAACGATTTAGCAAGACAATTCATATAAGTGCTTTGTGTTTCAAAGGGGTTTATTTCGTCTTTCAAGTTGTTCACCGACAAGGCGATCGGTGATAAACTCAAACGAAGGCACCTCAGCCTATCGGGATCCGAAAGAGGAGAACAATGATGAAGGATAAAGGGCGTTTCCTCGCCAGAGCAAAAGTCTTAATGGCTCAGAATATCCAGAGGAGAACGATTTTCACCAGAAGCGATTTGAACTCGCTGATTAGCCTTAGTCCTGATATTCAGGAAAGCCTTGACTATTTAGTTACAGTAAAGGCTCTTACGGAACACCGGCACATAGGGTGGTTTGAGAAACCTGACAGAGGGGTGTTCTTCCCCAAAGCACCCGCAGACTTAAAGTCAGCCTGGGACCTCCCGTCAACGCCACCGGCGGGCTTTATCCAGACTGTTCAAATTTACCCCATTGCCAACAGTCAGCAAGTCACTGTTTGCACACACTGTGCAGGGGCGGGCGCAGTAAGTCGCATTTGTTACGTTTGTAACGGGGGCGGAAGAAGACTTTGTCGGTTCTGTAACGGCAGTGGTTGGAGCGCAGGCAAAGCATGTAGCACTTGCGGTGGTGGGGGTTCCCATGCTTGCTACGATTGTAACGGTTCCGGTAGGACCGTGAGTCTTTGCTCCAATTGCCTTGGCTGTGGCAGGATCATCCGATACCAAGCAGTCGTCTGCGCTTTCAGACCCTACGAGTTTAACCAGGTCATCTCCCGATGGACCCTACCGGTCAAGGAAATGAAGGCAGCGGAGGCAACGGACACCGTGTCGTCTGCTGTGAATCCTGCAAACGCACCTGTTTTTGATCAATTGCCTTCAGAGGTTCAGACAGCGGTAAACTTTCTTGCGGCACAAGCCAAAGATCTGGAAACGCAAGATACCCGCCTTGCACGCTGTGAACTGACGATCAAGTCCGTCAATGTTGTGTGCGTGAATTTTCGTCTACAGGGGCTTCCGGGGACTGCCTGGGTCCTTGGCGAGCATAATTTGACGGTCTATATTCCCAACGTCCCGCTGACCCTTGAAACCTGGATTCGCCTCAAGGACTGGGGTTCTGTCGCACTGCTTGCCTTAAGTGGGGTAGGTTTTTCAGCCTTTCTTGCAATCCTTCACCAAAATTCGTTCAGTTCAACTTTAATGATCACCCTTTGGATCCTGAGTTGCACGCTGTGGGGCGCGTGTGGACTACTCCTTTTAGTGAGGCGTCTCTTCGCCGGTCTCTTACTGTTCGCAGTGACGCTCGCCACTTTGTGCATTTTCCTCATTCGGTTCAAGGGATCCGGGTAATCTGCTTGGTAACAAAGGTTGTCGTGGTTCTTTCCGACTCATTTCTTACCCCGTCGCCTTCCCTGCTCCCCCACCCCTTTCACCCTGGGCGATTGCTCCGAATCTTCTGCTAAAGCCTTCGCCTTCGTCAGCATCTTAGAAGAGGGCAATGGCAAAGGTCAGCGTAAAAAGAAAAGAGAGGACTGGATTTGCTGGTCTTTTTCAATGACGGCACGATCAGACCACCGCCTAAGCCCCCTCCTTAGGGAGGGTTGGCAATGGCTTTTTCGTCAGCCAACTGATTAAACCGCCAGTTCAGGGAAAGTGCGCCATAATATGAAGACTAAGGGGGCGTAGCTC
>JANXBO010000064.1 GCA_025057575.1 Candidatus Caldisaccharidevorator malaysiensis | reverse complement strand
GGAAAGGAAATGAGCCAGGCTTTTGCATGGTCCAGGCTATCGGTGCTCAAGCAGTCTGGGTTGCGTCCTTTTTTCAAGGCCAGAAAATAACCGTATAGTTGACCGAAGATCGTTCCCATAATTGGGACCAGGAAGGGATGGGACACACCTGTTAGTGGCACCACTGCATCGGCATATCGCTCTGCTTCGTCATCACCGTCCTGCACCACGGCGATGGCAGGGGACTTTCCAGCACGGGCTGTTTTTAAACAAGTTACTGTCCTCTCATAACCCTTGTCTTTTGCTGCAAAGACTAGGACTGGTCGTTGTGATGACAAAAGGGAGATTGCCATATGATGAAAGTCACCGGTCAAATAGGCTCGGCAGGGAGTTTCTGACTCTTCTTCAATCTTCAGTGCTACTTCCTGAGCCGTAAACCAATTGATTCCACTCCCGACAATGAGGAGTGACTGTTGGGTGTAATATCTTTCAGCAAGAGCAGCAATGACTGGCTCCTGTGTCGCCAAAAAGCGCTGCGCAGCATCAGGTTGCGCCAACAATTCTTCCTCCAAAGAATCATAGTCCCTGTTAGTGTCTGCCTTTGGTCGGGATCGTGCTAACGAGAGTGTTAAAAGATAAAGTGCCATCAAGCGTGCGGTGATGACGCAGATGTCCGGTCCGGTGCTTTGAGGAGCCGGGACGAC
Source organism: Candidatus Caldisaccharidevorator malaysiensis (assembly GCA_025057575.1). Taxonomy (GTDB): domain Bacteria; phylum Armatimonadota; class Fervidibacteria; order Fervidibacterales; family Fervidibacteraceae; genus Caldisaccharidevorator; species Caldisaccharidevorator malaysiensis. Next base: position 14,859 of record JANXBO010000064.1, on the reverse strand, counting down.
CAGTGTTTCGTTGGCAACGGCTTGAAGAGGACTATCTAAAGTGTTGGTAAGGGCGAAAGTGCGGATCCCCTTCTGTTGGGCGATTTCCGTTGCTTGGATGACCTCAAAACTGCCGCCCGTTGCCGACTGAGCGATCAAAATGGAATCGTCACCTGTTCCCGTTGGATCACAGACATACTCCCAGGCTTCCACGGCTTGACTGTGCCAGCCTGTCAAGGCACGGACTAAGAGACTGCTCAATTGAGAGGTGTAATAGGCAGACCCACAACCGACAAAGATAAGTTGCTTAGGATTGGCTCGGTCGATCTCCGATGCCCAGTGAGTAATTTGGTCTTTCAACTGCAAAACTTGAGCCATAATGGCGGGCTGACGGTGAATGTCATCGTAAAGGTGATAGGGATGGGAAGTCCTGGGCTGGTCCGCATTGCGGATCCAATACCAAAGGGGTTTGTGCGTTAATTCCTTTTCCAGCCAGGACGGGATCAAATTATCGGGAGTGGGTGGCTCCGCTTCGGGATGGCGCTCCAAAAGAGTGCGCGCCCATCGGGGAAGGGGTCTCTTATGTTGTTTTTGGGACATTGAGCCTCACCTCTGCTGGTCAAGGGGTCACAAGTGTTAGGGTTCGTATTCAATCTTCTCCCATTGGCGGGACCGAATGGACCGATAGGCGGCGTCCAGAATGCAGTTAACGATGTAACCGTCCTCATAGGTTTCTCTTGGTGTGAGACCATCTCGGAGGCAGTCTACAAAATGCTTCATCTCCGCCTGGTAGCCATAAGTGAACGCCTCTTCCGGCACAGGCTTGGTCCAGCCGACATCAATGTCGGCTTTCTCAACAATGTAGCCGGCGGGCGCCAGGCTGAAGACCTCAATGGGGGTTCCCCTGGTCACATCGGTAAAGATCGCCCCTTCCGTTCCATAAATTTCGTTACGCAGGTCCAGCCCGCCACGGGAAGTCCAACTGACCTCCAGATGGGCGATCCCGCCGTTTTCAAACCGAATGATGGCGAGGGCATTATCTTCCGCCTTTGTAGAATGGTGCAGGGTATCCGCCCAAGCGATCACTTCTATCGGTCGGACATCTTTTCCGAAGAAGTATCGGGCGGCTTCAATGCAATGGCAGCCCATATCCAGAAGGGCACCGCCGCCCGAAAGGTCGGGATCCCAAAACCAAGGGGAATGGGGACCGAAATGGGCTTCTCGGGAACGGACCCAAAGGACTCTCCCGATCAGACCTTTTCGGATCAAAGACTCCGCGCGCACGACGGCAGGGGCAAAGACTTCTGTTTCGGCATAGCCGTTGAAGACGCCGGCGGAACGGACGGCGTCCCGCATCTCCTTTGCTTCTTGTGCTGTCCGAGCAAGCGGTTTGGTGCAGACCTGCGCCCGCCCTGCCTTCGCCAGGTCCACCGCAACGTCCCGATGCAAATAGTTGGGCAAAGCGATCAAAAAGAGGTCCACATCGTCTCTGCTGACGGCACCGGCAAGGTCAGTGGAGAATTGGGGAATGCGCCACTTTTCTGCAAAAGCACGGACGTTCTCCTCTGTCCGACCGACGACCAGCACGACTTCTTGACCGGGGACGTCCTTTAGCCCTTCCATATAGAAGTTAGCGACGAAACCGCTCCCCAGCATCCCGATCCGCACGATCCGCAACTTCCTCACCACCTTTCCCAGAGACCATAGTTGTCATCCTTGACCGGAAAACCTAACACGCCCGACTTATTAGGACACTCAGCATAGGTCTGTCAAGAAAGAAGAGCCGGGAAAACGGGTGCAAAGCCCGAAGAACTCACCGACGGTATTGGCAAGATCGGAAAAGGTGGGTCGCACACCGAGAGAGCGCCCCTGACCCGTTACCGACTGAATCCAGCCAAAGACGGGGACGTATTCTCTGCTGTGGTCCGTGCTGGGGGTGGTCGGGTCGTTGCCGTGATCGGCGCTGATGAGGATCAGGTCACCGTGCCGGATCTGGTTAATGAAGTCACCCAGCCAATTATCAAATTCGGTTAGAGCCGATGCGAAACCGACCGGATCATTGCGGTGACCGTAAAGAGTGTCAAAGTCCTGTAAGGTGCACCAGAGGAAGTCAAAGTCCCCCTCTTGGTAAAGATGGGAAACTTGCTTCAGGCATTCGGCGTTACTGCCGGCACGAAAGGCTTTTTTGATGCCCCGTTTGGCAAAAATATCATCAACTTTGCCGACGGTAACGATAATGAAGCCGGCATCAGTGAGGGCGTCTAACAAAGTCGGATAAGGGGGAGGGACGGAAAAGTCCTTGCGGCGATGGGTCCTCTTAAAGGAACCGGGCTTGCCGACGAAAGGTCGGGCGATGACCCGGGCGACTTGGTGAGGACCGGTCAACAGTTGGCGGGCGATCTGACACCAGTGATAAAGGAGGTCAATGGGGACGACTTCCTCGTGAGCAGCGATTTGAAAGACACTGTCAGCACTGGTGTAGACGATTGGGGATCCGGTTTTCAGATGTTCGGAGCCAAATTCTTCAATGATGGCGGTCCCGGATGCCGGTTTGTTTCCCAAAATGGGTCTGCCGATTGCCTTGGTGAAGGCGTCAATGATTTCGGGAGGGAAACCATTGGGATAGGTGGGAAAAGGGGATTTGCTAATCACCCCTGCCAGTTCCCAGTGACCAGTGGTGCTGTCTTTGCCGGCGGACTGTTCCGCCATTATTCCGAAGGAGGCGATGGGTCGGTCCGTCGCCCGCACGCCGTCAATGGGCGAAAGGAGACCCAGCCCCAAGGTCTCCAAGGTTGGCAGGCGAAGACCCCCAACGGCTGCGGCAAGGTTGACGAGGGTGTTGCTACCTTCGTCACCGTAATCAGCAGCATCGGGCAGGGCGCCCATTCCGACCCCGTCTAGCAGCAAAAATACAGCCTTCTTTTCTTTTTTTGCCACTCAATGCCCTACTAACCGATTGTCAACGGCTTAAAGATTCTACACCTTCACCAGGGTCGGTGGTGCGTATTCCTGATGCCAGGCAGGCGAGAGGTGCTCCAATTGGATGTTCGTCAGACCGGCAAATTTGCGATGTTGGAACCAGGGGGTTGCCTTTTGGGCATAGGCGTTCGCCCGTAGGAAGTTGTAGACTCCTTCGGTAGAAAGGAACTGCTCCATCTTCTCAATGTCCGGGTAGAGGTTGATGGCATCCTTCCAAATAGCGCGTCCGCAGAGGAACCCGCTGGCACCTGCTCGGCAGGCTAACTCCACCTGGACGAGGAACTCGGCGATGTCCACTCCAGCACTCAGGATGACCCAAGGGGTTGCCGCTGCTTCGTTGAGTTGTTTGCAGAACCCTTCCACTTCCGAAAGGGAGTAGACAGCAGTTCGGGCTTTTCCATCAAATGCACCATTGCAAAACTCTCGGGTGAACTTGAGGTCAGCGGGGAACTCCAATTTCAAAATGTCCACGCCGTAGTGAGGCTTGCTAAATTCCTCAGCACTGCGGATAACGATGCTTGGCTTGGCAGCGGCGAATTCCGGTGAATCCGTGCTGGGCTCTTCTAAGGCATAGGAGACCAGTTCCAGAAGGAAGGGGATGTCGTAAGCAGCGCACTCCTCGCCGACCTTTTGAACCAACTGTTCCTGGTGGCGGCAGACTGCCTCGGGCGCATCGGGGTGATAATAAATCAGGAGTTTGACGGCGTCGGCACCTGCCTTAAGCGCTTTCTCTACCGACCAGCCAAAAATGAGCCGAGACAAGCGCCCCTTGCCCCCGTCTCCAGGCTTCTCATAGCCGGTCTCCTCGTAAGCCAGAAGAAGACCCACCCGAGGGGGAAGATGAGGGATGGAATAGGGGTAACCGTAGACGGGATCCGTCAAGACAGCAGTGGCATAAGGTGCCAAGATTTTCGTGACCGTTTCTTTTGCCTTTGCCAGGTCCTCGTAAGCCACTTCCTTAGGATCCTTGCCCAAGACTTTGCCGATGGCTCGCCGCATTGAGTCTCTCTGGTCAATCGCCATCATTTGGAACCGACCGCAACTGTCCGTCAACGATCTCAGACGCTGCCATTTACCAGCCGAAAGGACCGTTGCCACTTTGTCCACTCCTTTCTCAGAAAAAAAGAACCGATCCCCTATTGCCAGAAATTGGGATCCCAGCAGCGGGGATCGGGCGTATCATCGCAAATCATAAACCGCAGGGTGCCTCGGTAGCGAACCATTCGGATCTGTCTCCAGGGATACCACTTGATGTGGCTGTCAACGAAACCAAGGACACTCCCACCCATATGCCGGGTAAATTCATCAGCGCGAATGTCTGAGTCCAGAGGGGGCGGATAGACTTCCGCAAAGGCAAGACGGCGAACGACGCCGTTCGGGGAAACGCCCCACCACTGGTCATATCCCCAAGGGGTGAAGACAGCCGCCTCGGAGTCTCCCAAAATGACAAACTCGGTCGGTCTTCTAATGACCACCATCTTAGTATAGGATTCCCCGTCATTCTGGACAAACTCGTTGTAGCCATAACTGGTGAAGATCAGCCAATCGGGGCGGCGAATCCAAGGATGATCCCCATAGCCCCGCCCGCCACAAGTCCACCAATTGGGGCGCCCGCCCCCGGTTGGCCAACTCCAATCCCTTCCCGTGGCGGGGCATTGAAAAGTGGGAAGGCTCTTGACATAGTGATTGATTTTGACCGGCACCGGCGGATCGTAGGTGTATTGAGGACCACCGACCCAGCAAGGTGTCCTCCAGAAGACCAACCGCTCGTCCCAGTCTTGGGTATACTGAACGGTCGCTTGGACCACATTTCTCAGGTTACTGCTGCACGAACTCTGCAACGCCTTGGCACGGGCGCGTGCAAAGACAGGGAACAGAATCGTTGCCAGGGTTGCAATGATCGCGATCACGACCAGCAGTTCAATGAGGGTGAACCCCAACCGCCGACCACTGCTGAGCCTCTTCCTGCCCGCTACTTTGTCTTCCATCCCGGGTCCCTCCTTTTTCTTCAACCCGTTACCTTTCTTAAATATAACGCCATTTCATTTGCCGTCAAGGCAAAAAAATTGGTTTATGCCAATCCTGCTTTTAACAGGTCCTGGACGTCCAACATCCCGAGGGGCTCTCCAGATCCTGACAGAACCGGAAGATCGTCAATTTGGTGGGTCTGCATTAAGTGAAGGGCTTCTACGGCAAGAGCGTCAGGGCTGATCGTTTTGGGATGGCGGGTCATTATGTGCTCCACGGGGCTATGAAACAACTGGACATCCCTGAGGAGAGCCCGGCGCAGATCCCCGTCGGTAACGAGCCCGCAGACTTTGCCGTCGTCATCAACCACGACGCAGGCACCCGCCCTCGCTTTCGTGATGGCGGCAAAAGCAGCCTTTGTCGGCTCCCGATAGTGGATTTTTGCCAGTCTCTCCCCGGTTCTCATTAAGTCGCCGACCTTTAAGAGGAGCCGCCGACCCAGAACGCCCCCCGGGTGAAGACGGGCAAAGTCCTCTTGCGAGAACTTTTTGGACTTCATCGTGGCGATCGCCAAGGCGTCTCCGACGGCTAACATTGCGACGGCGCTGGCGGTCGGTGCCAAGTTGAGGGGACAGGCTTCCCGCTCCACTCGTGCCGTAATCACCACATCGGCTGCCTTTGCCAGGGAAGAATCGCCTTTTCCAGTGATCAAGATAATAGGAACCCCCAGCCTTTTGAGGGCAGGCAAAATGTCCAAAAGTTCCTCTGTTTCGCCACTGTAACTGAGCATCAACACCAATTCATCGGGGGTCACGGCACCCAAGTCTCCGTGCACCCCTTCCCCAGGGTGCAGGAAAAGAGCAGGCGTGCCCGTGCTGGAAAAAGTGGCGGCTATCTTCGCCCCGATGTTGCCGGACTTGCCAACCCCCGTAACGACCACGTGCCCGTGACAGTTGAGAATCATTTGAACGGCTTGAGCGAAGGATTCATCCAGTTGATCCTTTAGACCTTCCAGTGCCGCTTTTTCCGTTTCTATGACCTGGCGACCGACTTCCAGGATCTCTCTCTCCGTTATCCGATCCGTATCATCTGCTTGAACACTTTCTCGGTTCTGGTCCATTTTCTTGCTCATCTACGGAACGATTCGGAGCCGATGTTCCCCACCAATCAAGTTACCTTGCCCATACATCGGCCAGACCCTTGACGGCAGGATATGATAATCTCCGGGAACAGATGCTCTCATCATATATTGGACAAAAAAGGGTCCTCTGTGACGCTGAACGAACAGAATGCGATCGTCTCTGACCTCTATCGGTAACTGAAAATCGGCATTGACAATCGTGCGCAGCATTTTGTGGTCCGTCGGTATCAGGCATCCTCCCGGAACGGGATCTTCCAAGATCCAGTAGTCCCAAGGCGACTCCCCTTCAAGGGTCACCAGGAGCCATTCGCCGGAGCGGACTGCCTCTCCGGACAAAAGGTCTCGTTGTTGCCAACGGGAAGAACCGTTTGGGGGTGGTCTCAAGAGTTTGTAAGTCCTTTTTACACCGGCTCCTGCAGAGAGAATCAGACCTTCCCCTTCCGGCAGGATCAGCATCTGATGAACAGCAATCGTTGCTATTAGGGAGGACCCTTCGCCCTTTTGCAAAATCAGTCGGTTGTTTCCTTTTCGGAGACCGTCGGAAAGGAGCACCACTGTCTCCTTTTCCCAGGGCGACAACGGTGACAGGGTTACTTCTCTCTCTCTGCCGTTAAGGGCAAGACGCACCGTCAGAGGAGCCGGTTTGAGCGTCTCAAATCGCCGACTGAACTCCATCAACGCCTCCAAAATGGCAGCGGTGTCCTTCGTTGAAGTCCATCCGATCCCCTTTCTGCGGGACAAGAGAGCATGGACGGTTCCCACAACCATTTCCTGGGAGGCTCGTCCGGCTTTTAGGACCGCTAAAAGGCACCAGGCGGTTCTTTCTTCTTGATTGACCCATTGGTTATTTTCTGCGGACCACCAAAGGTGAGGACTCAACCCATCCGATCGGGCAATCAGCCTGTCGGCAAGTTCCAAAGCCTCTTTCTTTCTTCCCCAGTTAAGACAAGCCAAAGTCAAGTAAGCCAATCCTTCAGGACTGAACCGTTCCACGAACGACTGCCATTGCCGAAGAGAGGTTTGATAATGACCGTTCCCTCGTTTGGGAAGTGGAGGAAAAACCCTGGGAAAGTCCGGTAGCCAAGGATACCCCGCCTCTGATAAAGCAAAGGCACTAAAAGCGATTGCATTGGCATTGCCCTTTTTGAGCCGGAGAAGATGAGAAAGTCCTTCCAGACCTTGCTGCCACATTGTGCGGGGGACTGCAAAGCCTGCCTGTCTCGCTAAGGACAAGCCCCTGACAACCAGCGCCGTCATCATTAAATCGCTCTCATCCTCCTCCCACCAGCCCCAGCCACCGTCGGCGTGCTGGAGGTAGGAAAGGCGGGCAATGGCATTGGTCACCATCTTGGGTAACTCTTCATCCAAGCGACCCGCCGATAAGCCCCGACTTTTGAGAAGGTTCCAGACGAAAAGAGTTGGGAGGAAAGTGTTGACCGTCTGTTCCGTGCATCCGTAGGGATACTGAGCCAAATAGTCCACCGCCCCAAGGACGGCGGACAAGACCGATGGCGCTAACCGAACCGCTACAAAACTGGACGACTCGTCGCTGTAGGGGGGGAGAGTAAAGCGATATTCCGCCTGAACTTCGGTCGGACGAAGAAGGAGAGACTTGGTCCGTTCTCGGTAAGAGCCGTGGGGATGGACGGATAACGTTCTGGCTTCGGCGTCCTTTAGACCGTTGTCCCCTTCCCCGCTGACCACAAGACGCCACTTGCCGACCCATTCGGGCGTCCAGGACCAGGAAACAATTCGGCTTTGTCGGGGTGATAGGTGAATCTGTTGAGAGCCTAAGTCAGACGCAGATCCAAAATTTTTTGCCCCTTCCTTTTGCCGGTCTCCCAGCCACTCAGCCTGAAGGCGGACCTGCGCAACCACCGATTGGTCGGTATCATTGTGAACCACTGCCTTGATCACTGTCTTATCGCCAATGGTTAAGACTTTCGGAGCCGACAGTTGAACGGCAAAGGGAATGGTGCAAGAGATAGCCGCTCTTTGGTAACCCAATTGGGTTGCCGGACTGTGGGCATAAGCACTGAGGCGCCAGGAGGTAAGGGTATCGGGGACTTGAAAGGTGACTTCCGCCTTCCCGTTTTCATCGGTTTTTAAGTGGGGAATCCAAAGGGCGGTGTCGGGAAAGTATTGCCGGACTGTGGTTACCGTCCCCTTATCGCCTTGCCAGGCGAGCCAAGGGAAGGAGTAGCGGGTCAGGACTTGGTTGGTCCGTTGCCCATAGAAGGCTTGGAACAGATCCTCAGGCATCTCTTCCTTCAAGGAATAGATTCCCTCGTCAACAAGAGCCAGAGACAGTTCGCAGGCGATGGGGCGCCCCTGATGGTCGGAAACAGTGATTCGCACCCGCCCTTTTTCCCGGGGGCGGTAGACTTTTTTATCCGTCTCCATCTGGATGCGGAGGCGATAACCCTCAGACCCAGCCGCCACAGTCCTTTCGCTCTGCCCGACCCGTTTGCGCCGGACCACGAAGGCGCAGACATCAACGCTGGGCGCATATTCGGGTCGGAAGACAAAAGACCAGATCGTTTGACCGTCCCTCAAGGGAAGAATTTTTAAGTCCCAGAGTCGTCGCCCTTCAAGGGAGAGAATCAGATAGCCGTCCGGTATCCGACTGCGGACGACTATGTGAATTGTTTCCCCCACTCGGCAGGTGCTTTTATCCGTCCGGATTTGCACAGCCGGACCGGAAGGCAGTCGGGAGACGCCTGGTTCCCGAGGCAAAACCCAGAAGCCTTCCTGGTCGCCGATGGTGTTGTCCCTTTCGTCCTGAACGATCGCCTGAACGATCCAGTCACCTGGCTGATCGGGCTGAAAAGTCCAAGAAGCCCGACCTCGCGCGTTGGTCACCGATTGCCCCTCGGGACCGGTCCAGGTTACTTCCGTCGCGTCACCAGTCATCACCAGGCGCCCGGCTTTCCAGCGAACGATCACCTTTTCTTTGGGCTTTTTGTCTTCCCACCCTCGGACAATGGCTTGGACGGTTACTTCTTCGCCTTGGTAGATGTATGGGCTTGAGCACCTTATTGCTAAGTTCCAATCTCCCTGGGTGAGACGGAACCGAGCCGTCGCACTTGCCTCTTCGGGAAGTTCCTTCATCCAAGCAGATAGTTCGCACTCATACTCCGTAAAAGGTGTTGCTTCCTCCCCGTTCCAGTCAAAGGACAAGATGGCTTCACCTTTCTCATCCAGTCGGACATCTCCTGCAAAGCCCAGTCCGCTGATCAGTTCCCCAAAACCTTCTTGATACCCTTGATAATACCCTTCGTTCTCTGCCACGGGCGTCCGGCTCAGCATATAGGACACGATTTGATGGCTGGCGGGCATTCCCAAGCCATACCGTGCCACCACTTTCACCCGCACTTTGTCCGATCGGGAAAAAAACCGTCTTGCGGGCACCAGACGGATGAAAACAGACGGCTTGCGATAGGAAGCGACGGTGAATTCACCAATTGTCGCCCCCGGCTCATCTAAAAGGGCGAGCGAATAAGTTCCCGTCGGTCGTCCCTCAGGAATGGTCACTTCTCCGGAGAAGGAACCAAAGGGCGATAGCGGACAGGATCGTTTCACCACCAAGTCCTCGTCAGGGTCCCTTATCAAGATGTTAACAGAAGACAGGCTTTTTTCAGGCAGACGGTAGCCATTGGTGGTCCTCTGGCGGACGATCCCCTTGAAGCGCACCGTATCCCCTGGGCGGTAGATCGGTCGGTCCGTGTAGGCGAACCCGACGAGGGAGGATTCCGGCGTTAGGGCTCCCTGCCAATCCCACTCGTCCAGCCGGACCCAGCAGACGGGTGAACCCTGATAGTGAGCGGTGACGAAAACCGTTTGCGTTTGCTGCCAATTCACCGTTGACAAGTCAAAGGAAACCACACCGGTAGAGTTGGTCCTGCCCGTAGCAATCATTCGGTCTTTGACCCGCCCAACTTGGCGGGTTTCGGCGATCACCTGCACCGGCACCGATGGAAGGGGACGACCCGTGACCAAGTCCGTTGCGATGGCGAAGACAGAAGGTCGTCCGGCAGGGCTTTGACCCGCCTTGACGATCAGCCCGAAAGGAGTTCGGATCACAAGGGCGGGTCGCATCAACTGTTCTGCCCGCACTTCTGCTATGTAAATGCCGGGCGCAGGGACTTCAAGGGGCACATTCTGGAAGAAAACTCCCTCTTGGTCTTTTGAGGAAATGGGGACGGACCATTCCCGGACGAACTGGAGCATCGCCTGAAGTTTTCGCATTTGGTGTTGGAAGTTAAAAGGTCCTTCCCACCATCCGAAACGGAGGTTGTCAAGGAAGGACAAAAGATCAGAAACAGGTCCCTGGGAAGGGTCGCACAGCACCCGCCAAAGCCGGACCGTCAGTTCCTCGGTAGGGACAAACCCCCGAACGGCAATGGTGAGTGGCTCTTGCAAATGGAAGACAGGCTGCGGATGAACGATTTCTAAAAATGGGTCTTTGGGGGACAAAGAGACAAGAAGGGAAAGGGTTTTGCCCTCGCCCAAGGTGAACTCAATCCCCTCGGACTGATGGGCAAAGGTGTAGGCGGTTAACGTGTAGACACCGGCAGGCAGCGGGGCAACTTGGAAACGACCCTTTTGATCGGCGTAACGGCGCCACTGACCTTTCTCATTTTCAATAAAAATGGTTGCATTGGGAAGGACCTGACCGGTCGCTGCCGAAACGACCTTTCCTTCCAGCCGACCTCTCGGTTCTTCCAGCCACACAAAGCGTGACAGGGATACTGTCAAGTAGAGAAGAGTGAGCACCAAAACCACCCGCTGCGAATTCATTGACCATCACTCCGTCCGGGGACTTGCCATCGTCCGCTCCCTGCCTCATAAGTATGAATGAGAAAGGGAAGGAAAATCGTTGGACCTATGACGACGAAGGAACTGAGAAGGGCATTTTTAGACTATTTCTGGCAAAACGACCACTTGATCCGGGAAAGTTTTTCACTGGTCTCGTCGGACAAAAGCACTCTTTTCACCTCGGCGGGAATGCAGCCGTTGATCCCGTATTTCTTGGGGACAGCACGACCGCCCCAACCGAGAATGGCAACCTGCCAAAAGTGCTTTCGGGCGGACGACTTGGATAAAGTCGGCTTCACCTGGCGGCACCTGAGTTTCTTTGAAATGCTGGGAAACTTCTCTTTTGGGGATTACTTCAAAAAGGAAGCCATTCGGTTCGGCTGGGAGTTTTTCACCGAGGTCCTTCGCCTCCCCAAAGACCGGCTTTGGATATCGGTCTACAAAGAAGATGAGGAATCCTACGACATTTGGAAAAAAGATATCGGTTTAGAGGAAGTGCGGATCGTGCGGCTGGGGAAGGAAGACAACTGGTGGGGTCCCGTCGGAGCGACCGGACCGTGCGGACCCGACACAGAAATTCACTATGATCGGGGTCCCCAGTTCGGCTGTGGGCGAGCCGACTGTCAGCCTGGGTGCTCTTGTGACCGATGGGGCGAACTGTGGAACATCGTTTTTCAGCAATATGACCAGCAACCGGACGGAACCTTAGTGCCGCTCCCACGACCGGGGATTGATACAGGCTTGGGTCTGGAACGGTTAGCCGCTGCCGTGCAGGGGAAAGAGACGGTCTTTGACATTGACATTTTCGCCCCGATCGTCAGCGAAATCAGCCGACTGTTGGGCGTTGCCTACGGTGAGGACCCGGCGAAGGACTCCTCCCTCCGGATCATCGCCGATCATATCCGAGCCATCACCTTCATCGCTGCCGAAGGAATCGTTCCCTCTAACGAAGGGCACGGATATGTGTTGCGGCGGCTGATCCGCAGGGGAATGCGCCTGGCATGGTCGTTGGGTAAAGAGGAACCGTTCCTTCATCAGTTAGTCACGGTCGTAGCCGATCAGATGAAGGATGCCTATCCGGAACTGAAGGAACGACGGGAGATCCTTCAGAGAACGGTCTTTCAGGAAGAGTCGCGTTTTGAAGAGACTTTGGAAGTGGGTCTTGCTCGGCTGGAGGACAAGATTGAGGAGGCGATCCGCCGGGGGAACCGAAAACTTTCGGGAAGAGATGCCTTCGTCCTTTACGATACTTATGGCTTTCCTTTGGAACTGACCCTTGAAATCGCTCGGGAGGCGGGTCTTCAAGTAGATACCGAAGAGTTTGAACAGGAGATGGAAAGGCAACGACAAAGGGCTCGCCTGAAAACCAAGTTCGTCTCGCCCTTTGAAGACAGGGACTTGGAAGGTCTACCTCCGACCGAGTTTTTCTCCTATATGCCGGAATCGGAAGAGAACCTGGAAGGCGAGTGCCGGGTGCTGAAGGTCCTGACTCAGGGGAAAGATGTGTGGTGTGCGCTGGACCGAACTCCCTTCTATGCAGAAGGAGGTGGACAGTTAGCGGATAAGGGTTACCTTCTGGCGGAGTCAACGGATCCAGCGACGGCATCGGGCATTTTTCGGGTGGTGGACGCTCAATGGATCGGGGACATTGTGGCCCACAAGGTGGAAGTAGAAAAAGGAACTTTAGCCGTTGGTCAGCGGGTGTGGGCGAAAGTGGACCGAGAGCGACGCCAACGAATCCGTCGCGCCCATACCGCCACCCATCTCCTTCACGCTGCGTTAAGAAACCGATTGGGTCCCAGTGTTTTTCAGTCGGGCTCCGTCGTTGATGAGGATCGGTTGCGATTTGATTTCTCCTATCCGAAACCTTTGACCGATGAGGAGATTAAGGCAATAGAAGACGAAATTAACGGACACATTCTTTCGTCCATACCGGTCCAGGCGTCCACAACGACCCTTCAGGAAGCCAGACGACTGGGAGCAATGGCTCTGTTTGGTGAAAAGTATGGGGAAAGGGTCCGGATGATCCAGATCAACGGGGTCTCTTTGGAACTTTGTGGGGGCAGTCATCTTTCCAACACCTCTCAGATCGGACTTTTCAAAGTTGTCAGTCAATCGGGCATTGGAGCCAACATTCGTCGGATAGAAGCGCTCACAGGGGAAAAGGCGAGACGGTTTTACGAAGAAAGGATGGAAATCCTTAAGCAGGGGTCGTCACTCCTTGAGGTCCCCCCAGAACAATTGCTCCAGGCGATAGAAGAACTCAAAGACAGACTTCGTGAGATAGAAAAAAAATGGCGAGAACTGAGGGAGCAATCGCTTCAGCAAAAAATCGCCGACCTCCTCTCCTCGGCTCAAGAGGTGCAGGGGGTCCGAGTGGTGACGGGGGTGGTGACGGATATGGACATAGAAAGCCTCCGTCGGCTTGCCGATCAATTAGAAGTTCAGATTCAGTCGGGAATCATCGTTTTGGGGACCGTGGACGACGGCAAGGTCATCTTTGTCAGTAAGGTGACCAAGGACGTGGTGGCAAGGGGTGGTCATGCGGGTCATCTGGTGAGGGATCTGGCAAAGATAACGGACGGGGGTGGGGGCGGGCGCCCCGACTTTGCTCAGGCAGGGGGAAGAAATCCCGCTCGGCTCCGAGAGGCGCTGCGCAAGGTGCCGGAACTAGTGATCCGACAGATTCAGAAATCTTGACAAAAAATAGGCGCTGTGTTTCGTTTCCCGCCGGCGCTACCCCTTGCCTCCCAACAGGGTCTAAAAACTTGAGGGAGATCAGAAAGAGGATAATCGGTGGATTCAGACGGTCAAAGTAGCAGTCTCAGAAAGCGAGTAGCGGTGGCGTACTTCCTCTTATATGGTTCCATCGCCTCCCTCGCTGGTTATCTCAACCTCTATCTGAATCGGGCGGGCTACTCGGAAGGGACCATCGGGACCATCGGGGCGTTGATGGCGGTTTCGGGGTTGGTTGCCACTCCTTTATGGGGCTGGCTGAGTGACCGGCAAGGTGACCGGCGCCTCCCTTTGATCGTCGGTGCCATCGGTTCCGCGCTCTGCCTGATCGGGCTCTTAAAGGCTCCCTACCCTTTCATCTTGGTGGCAGCGGTTGCCTTCAGTTTCTTCAACAGTCCGCTGATCGCCATTTTGGACGCCTTCACACTGGAACGGCTGGGGAATGACAAGAGAGACTACGGACCGTTGAGAGCCTGGGGCTCGGCAGGATTTATCGCCCTGATGCTGTGGTTTGGTCTGACTCTGAAAGGACAGAGCAGCCCCTCTTCCCTCGTTCCCGCACTGGCGACCTTCGTTGCCCTCCGCATCGCAATGGGCGTCCTCTGTGTCTCCTTTCCTACCAACGGCAAACCCCGACCCGAAGCAAGGGTCGGTCGGGGCGACTTAACGGACTGGCTGACCGATCGCGACTGGCAGGTGTTTTTGCTCATTAGTTTTCTGTCAATGGCAACCAATGCTGCCTTCTTCGCTTTTTTCCCGCTGTATCTGAGCAGAGCCGGGGTCTCGGACAACTGGCAGGGATACTTCTGGGTCATCGCCGTCGTGGCGGAGACGGCGTTTATGGCTTGGGTCAGCGGTCCGTTAATGACACGGATGGGATTGAAAGGACTGTTGCTTCTATCCGTGCTAGGACGAGCCATTCGATTTGCCCTTTATACCCTTTCCCTACCCTTTGGAATCTTAGCCCTTTGCCAAGTCCTCCATTCCCTCACCTTTGGGGCTGCGCACACGGCATCGGTCGCTTGGGTGAGCCTTCGGTCGCGACCGGAGAGTCGGGCATTTAGCCAAAGTCTCTTTTCGGGTGTGTTAGCGGGGGCAGCGATGGCGGTCGGCGCTCAGTGGGGAGGCTGGATGATAGAGCAGTTTGGTATGAACCATCTCTTTGCTGTTGCCAGTGCTGTTAACCTCGTAACCCTTTTCGTGGGCTGGCGATGGCTGAAGGAACCTTTGGACCGCAG
>JANXBO010000063.1 GCA_025057575.1 Candidatus Caldisaccharidevorator malaysiensis | reverse complement strand
TCGGATGAGACGCATTTTTTCAAGAGACTCAGGACTGTTGATTTTTTCCGGCTGAAAAACGGGCAGACCCAGTTTCAGGGCGGCGGCTTTCACTGGTGGCGGGGATAACCGAAGACCTCTTTGGGCAGGGCGGTCAGGCTGGGTGACGACCAGCCGGATGTCAAAACCCTCTTGGACCAGCAAGTCAAGAGTCGGAACGGCGAACTCCGGTGTGCCCATAAAGATGATGCGCACGGAACCGATCTCTCCTTGCGTCACAATCTTGGCAGGTGACGAAGGTGGCTGTCCGACGCATTTTCCAATTGGGCAATCCCGTTCTTTGGAAAAAAGCCACTCCTGTTCAAACCATCGGTCGTGCCGAACAAAAATTGATAGAGGATCTTTTTGATACGATGGAAGCCAATGAAGGGGTGGGGCTGGCGGCGCCTCAAATAGGGGTCCTGAAGAGAGTTTTCGTCGCTCGGTGGGAGGGGCAAGAATTTGTTTTCATCAATCCCATCCTGGAGCCCATCGGAGACGAAAGAGTCTCGGGGCTGGAAGGGTGTCTGTCCATTCCGGGAGTTTCAGGGCTCGTTTGGCGACCCGAGAAGGTTCGGGTCCGAGGTCGGGACCGACTTGGCAAACCTCAGGTCGTGGAAGCATCAGGGTGGCTTGCCCGCATCTTTTCTCACGAAAACGACCATTTGGATGGCGTCCTGATCACCGAAACCGCTGAGAAACTCTACTGGGCTGTTTTAGAGAAGACTTCAGAGGGTGAGGAGACAACCCGCCTGATTCCCACCACAAAGGACGAAATCCTGGCGACTTTCCGAAAAAGGAAGAAACCAGCGACGGTGCGATGAAGGGTCTTGCCGGCAACCGTCAGGACCGACCGTAAGGATTCAGCCGGACTGATTGTAAGACCTCTCGCCAGAACCGCCTCTCCTTTTCGGTCATTCTCCTCTTTTTAACTCGGATGGTGTGATAACGGTAGTCATAGGGCTCGCCGCCCCGCTGGCACGAATAAAAGAGGTAGATCGTGAAGTCTTGCCCGTCCGACCAAACGAACGCCTCCGGCACGTGGGTTGCCGGCGTGTCTGGGTCGGGGTCTAAAAAGCCCAAAACGAGCCAGTCCAGACCGTTCAGGGAGACGGCTTCTACGATCTTCCTTCCCTTCCAAGGATGGGAGTCGTAACCGGAAGGGTCGGCGAAAGCAAAATAGAGGTCCCCGACCTTCACCACATCGGGGTTGGGGAACTCAAACAGGCAAGGGTTGGTGCCCGACCGAATGATCTTCCAATGGTCAGGATTGAGAAAGTCACCTTGGTTTTCAGCGTAGCCCATCGCCACGCCCTTGTCCGACCAGTAGTCAAACCAAAGGCGAAATCGCCCCTCCTCATAGAGCAACGATGGTCGGTGAAAGGAACCCCAAAGGTGGGCATCGCCTTCAGGGACGGGTGGTGCCCCCAGATCGGAAGGATTTATTAAAATCGGCTTTTCGGAGCGCCGCCAATGAAGTCCATCTTGGGACACGGCACCCATAATGCAGGAGAGGCTTCCGTCCTTGTCGCCAGGCTCCCCATAGGGCTTGCCGTCCCGATTGTGCCCCGTTGAACTGTAAGCCATATAGAACCGGTTGCCAACCTTGATGACGGACGGATCACCGTTATGCCACTGATCAAAGGGTTTGTCTTGGGGAGCGAAGATGGGTCTCCACAAGTTAGCCGTCTGAGTCAGATCCCATTTACCCTCACCGCAGAACACCTGCCAAGGTCCCTCCGGGCTCCGGCTCCTGGCGGCGAAGATAGCATCACAGCCTTTAAAACCCGGAAGATGACGGTTACAGTCTTCCACTGCCCATCCGAAGAACCACGCCTTGAAGGGGTAAATCGGGTCGGAAGCGTCGTGAAGAACGTGAAACTGATACATATTCCGAAAGCCCGACAGCACATCAGTGCCTTTGCCCCATAAATCGGTCCGATTGACGAAAGGACCATATGGCGAATCAGGGGGAGTTGCCATAGAAAATCCCATCGCCCCGGTGAGTGTCAGGCTCTTGAGAAATCGCCTTCGTGTGAGTCTCAATTGTTCTTAATCCCCCGACCAGTCAAAGACAACGGCCTGATACTGGGCAGGGTCCTCGCGCAATCCGGCGTATGCTTCCTGGGACCTTTCCGGTGGGACCAGATGAGTCAGAAGAGGCAGGACGACCAGGCGCCCCTCCCGAAGGAGCCGCAGGATGATCTCTCCGTTGCGTTCTATGCTGTGCTTGACAAAGCCCTGACGATCTTTGGCTACTGGGTATCGCCATTCGTGGGCGCCTTTATAAGTGATGCAGCCACTGCCCCACAGATGGATCGTCTCCAAAAGTTCGGTCACATTCTCCATCAAGGGGCGGTGGAACATTGAGCCCAGAAGAACGACCTGCCCGTTTTTGGCAGCCAAAGCACCCGCCCGATAGCCCGCCTGAGGGTTTCCGCTGGCTTCCACAACGATTTCGCAACCCCACCCATCGGTCCAGTTCCGAATGAACGCATTCAAGTCGTCGGACTCAAACAGAAAAGTTTCCTTAATCCCACATTCCCTTGCCCTTGCCAGGCGCTCCCCGATCTTGTCCACCAAAACGGTCCAGCAGCCCGACAGTTGAAACAGTTGGGCAGCCAACACACCCACCAAACCAGCGCCGATCACACACACCCGATCGCCCAGTTCTGGCTGAGCGACTCTGACTGCCGTCATTGATACATTCGCCATTCGGGCGAACACGGCTATCTTTGGTTCCAATCCGTCGGGGATCAGTAGGGTTAGGACCCTGGCCTTGGAGTGACTACTGTGGGGACTATAAGTCAGGATCCGGTCCCCCTCTTTGAGGTCCCTCACCCCTCTCCCCGTCGCTATTACCTCCCCGACAGCGCCATAACCAGGGTAAAAAGGAAAGGGAGCCCATTCGGCGAGACCAGCAAGGCAAGCCAGTTCCGTTCCGGCACTCACGATGCTGAAAAGGGTTTTGATAAGAACCTCGTTCTCACCTAAAACAGTGTCCACGGTAAACTCTTCCAACTCCACCCGGTTCTTTTCACGAAAAACGATCCGTTTTCCCTTCAACGAACAGCCACCTCCCTATCGGATTTCCAGTTCATACCACAAAGTCCGCGCATCAGGACCTATAGACAGCGACACGACCTGCCCTTGCACACGAACAGGAAGCGCTTTCTTCCTTTGTCCCCTCTCGTCCAGTGCCCAAGCGGTCGCCTCACTTGCCGGAAGGCGGAAGGTCAGTCGGGCAGCGATTCCTTCCACAAGGGATGGCGGATCGCCCCATTGGCGACCGACTGAAGATTTTTCAGGATCCTTCCACACCATATTAGTGTTTTCCGCATATCCCGTCGCGGTGATTAGAAAACGACGGATCGGCGGCGAACTGGTCGGCTTGCGGTCCGCACCGTCCATCTCCGTCACGGTCAGAGCCACCCAACCGTCTTGAAGGCTTTGCAGACCATCAACAGTCAGCCAGCCAAGTTCAAAGGTCCTTCCGCCCCCGAAACCGATAACTGCCTTACTCTTTTCGGCATTGATCAGGACCACCGGTCTTGCCGGCTCCGATTCGTCCCAAACCAACTCCCCCGTATCGGACACGATTTTCTCTTTCAGCACACTCAACGGTGGAGTCAAACTGCCGCTGGGGACCACCCTCCCTTGCGTTGCGATCGCCACCCGATGGACCAAAGCTGCCTCAGAAGGCACCTTCAAGTGCCCCGCATGAACTAAGTTCCAAGAGTAAGCGGTCAATAACAGTTCTTTCTCCTTCTCTATCGGCAAGGAAACGCAGACGAGATTCTTTGCCGGTTTCACATCGCCCCGGCGAAAGAGGGCTGCGGACGGGACCAGCGTCACCATTTTGGTCGGATGCTGGTCTATGTCAAAGAAGTTGGGGATTTTGCCAATATCCCATTGGTCTCTTCGGTGACTGTAGGAAAAAGCGTAGATTGCGTCCCAGTCTTGGAGGGCACCGTAAGCGGCTAATAACAGAAAGGCTTCACTGCTGTAGGTGTTGGGGGCGGGATGGTTGTATTCCGTCACACAGTGCGGTTTACCTAAGACCCGTCTCAAAGCAATCCCAGGCAAGGTCCCTCCTCTGGCTTGCACCATAGTCCGGTTAGGAACGATCCAATCCTCAGCATCCCAGGGACGGGAAGGAAAGATCGGATGTTGCCAATAAGCGTGGGTATCTACGGCATCCAGCCGAGACATCAAATTGGGGCTACTGCAACCCACGATCGTTCCGATGACTAACCCTCTTGCCTTCAATTCCTTCTTGATATAACGATACAAAGTTTGCCAGTAGCGGTCTTCCACCTCCCACAAAAAACTCATCCAGTCTCTCTGCGCCGGCAAGGATTTCTGCCCCTGCTGTCCCCGCAAAACAATCTCTATGGAACCCTTCTCCAGTTTTTCTTCCGGTGACAGCCCAACGATGCCTCCCGTTCGCAAGGAAAAGTCAGCAAACCAGTAACTCCCCTCTCTCTGCGACAACCCAGAGATGTCCAGCCGTGCGTTCGTGTCACTTTCGCTGACGATGAAGGTATAAGAAAACTGCTGCCACTCTTCAGTAACTTTTACACTGGTCCGAAAGCCCAAATCCTGCCAGGGCTCGTGAGCCTGCTTAATGCCGATACTTACTGAAGTCGGTCGGTCCGAACGCGCCCAAAAAGAAAGGGTGTAGGGAATCCCCTTTTCAACCCTCAAACCAGGTTGGTTCAACTGAACGTGCCAATCTTCCTGACCTCGTTTAATGACGGTAATTTTGAGCGACCACGGCGACTTGGGTCCACGGTCTCCCACGCTCACTGGTTCCGTCATTGCGACCCCTTGCGCCCCGAAGTGTTGCTCTAACACCCATCCATCTAACCCTTTAGAGAAATCACGGTTGGCTAACATTTCCGGACCCAAGGGCTTTTCCTCAACCCCCCACGCTTTCCGCAAAGCAGTCGTCGTCCGATACTTTTTCCTCAACCAATCGTTCCATTGGCGCTGCAAGTCCTTAAGAAATACTTTGGGAAGGCGATCCACTTGGTATCCCAACCACGAATGGATAAGACCATTTTCGTTGTTAATTTCTACAAAAGCGATCGCTGGCTCTTCGGAATAAGTGGTCCTCGTGTAGGGATTATAATGGGTCAGCAGGTTTTTTGCATACTCCTTTTGCAACTCTATCATTGGTTGGTAGAAAAAGCCAACAATGTGTCGTTCTTTCCAGTCCAACTCTTCTATCTCTCTCGGAAGACCGTCGGCAGCATTAAAGGGTCGGGACACCAACAGATTCAAGTTAGTGTAAATCCCATTCTTTTTGAGTTGATAGATCAAATAGTCCAACCGGTCTAAGGCTTCTTTGTGCAGATGCCGGGTGTCGGGATATTGGGGATCTCTGATCCCATCGGGATAGGAAAACATATCCAAATGATGAAACCTCACAACATTAATCCCGAACTTCGCCATTCGGGCAGCGATCTTTTCTGAATCCTCTTTCCTTGGAAAGCAGGCGCCAAAACAGAGATTGACGCCAAAAAAGCGAATTCTGTTTTTACCCTCGTAAAAGTGACCGTCCTTACCTACTCTGATGAAACCACTCATTCCTGCAGGCTTTGGGGACCAGTGACTGATGTTAGTGATCCCGGGACTGTCGTCGTCCCAGGGAAGGACAAAGGGAAACAGTGTTGACGATCGGGAAAAACTGTTTGCTCTTTTCATCATCACACCACCTACGAGAACGGTAAGGCTGACCATCAGACCCAAACCTATCAGCCACTTTCTCACTTTCACACACTCCTTTCTAACCGATACCGACTGGAGAAAAAGGAAATGAGAGAAGGATAAAGGTTGCGGTAAATATGATACATTTGATCATAAAGAGCTGCCCGATGCCGGTCGCAGACAATGGTCTCACCGAGGCGGACGGTGCGGGAGCAAGCCGTTGGAAAATCGGGAAAAAGACCGGTGCCAACGCCGGCGATAATGGCAGCACCTAAGACCGAAGCGTCTGGGTTCTGCAAAACGATTAGGTCGCTGCCAAAAACGTCGGACTGGATTTGACGCCAGACGGGAGAACGGGAACCACCCTCGGCGATCCTCACCTCGCTGATGACAACCCCGACCTGGCGAAAAGTGTCCAAAGACTGGCGCAGGTCAAACGCTACCCCTTCCAAAAGGGCCCGGGTGAGATGAGCCCGCTGATGATGCAAAGAGAGCCCCAACCATCCCCCCCGCGCCGTCCCGTCTGGATAAGGGGTCGCCGACCCTTGGAGCCAGGGCACAAAGAAAAGCCCATCGGCGCCGGGAGGAACTTTCTCTGCCTCCCCAATCAGATCTTCCAAGGGATCATCCCATTGCGAACTCCACCACTGCAAAGCCGCACCGCAGGTGAAGGAGCAGCCCAGCCAAAAGTATTTCCCCGGAACGCTGTGGCACATCGGCCACAATTTCCGAAACCCGACAGGGTTCAGGGTCTCCGCATAGGTCGTGCAATGACCAGCCGTCCCGATCCCTACGCAGACGATTCCCGGCTCAATGCAGCCGGTCCCGACCGCTAAACAGGGCATATCCCCTCCCCCAGCACCCACAACGGTCCCCTTTTTCAGCCCCGTCTCTTCGGCTGCTTCACGAGTAACAGCACCGACAATGTCCGTTGACTCGGCTAACGGTGGTAACCAATCCAGTCGGAGAGACAGGGCGGAAAGCAGCGGCTCATTCCAGACCCTCTTTTCAATATGCATCAAACCCGTTGCGGAACTATCGGAGACCTCTGCAGTGGCAGTCCCTGTAAGCCGGAACCGGATCCAGTCTTTCGGCAAAAAAGCCCATCGCGCACTGCGATAAGTTTCTGGCTCTTCCTCTTTAATCCAGAGAAGTTTCGCCAGGGTGTTGACGGGATTAAGAGTCTGTCCCGTTGCTGAGACAAGGTCGTCTTCTTTTTCTTGGTTGACTTTTTGACACTGGGGCTCCGACCGGTTGTCCAACCACAAAATGGCGGGTCGGAAAGGACGTCCCGCAGCATCGGTCAACACCGCACCATTCATCTGACCGGAAAGGGAAATCCCTTTGATGTCATCAGGGGCAACTTTTTGCTCCTTATGAGCCGTCTGCAACAGGTTTCGGATCGCCTGGCAGACTGCCTCCCACCAATCGTCCGGATCCTGTTCTACCCACCCCGGTCGGGGTGTGTGATACCGATAAGGGACTGAGGAAGAAGCGATTACCTCTCCTTCATCACTTACCAACACCGCCTTCGTGCTGGAAGTGCCTACATCAATTCCGATGACAAACGGCATCAATGCCTCTCCCCCGTTAGAAATCGGCGGGGATTGTGAATCAGCAGGTCATCCAAGACCTCTTGACCAAAGCCTTCTTCGCGCAAACGGGGAACAAACTTGTTCAACAGCCACTCCAGCCCCGGTCCACCCCCATAGTGTTTCCAGTAACTGGCACGACCCAGGTCATTGCCAATCAAAATCTGGTGACCCAGACCTGCTTGCACCATTCGCCTCAAGAGCGAGACACGCACTTCGTCAGGACCGTATTTTATTTTTCCAAAGCAGTCATATCCCAAATACACTCCCATTCGGGCGATCTTACTATGGAGCCAAAAATCAGGATTGCGGTCCATATGACTGAGGCAGATGCGATGAGGGGCCACACCGAACGAGCACAGGTATTCTACCTGCTCTAACGCCATCGTTCCCGCTTCTGTGTGGGTGATGATGGGCACACCCGTTGCGAGATGGACCTGTGCCGCAATGCGGAGAAGTTTCTGATCCCGCTCGTTGAAAGTGTTATAACCCGTTCCCCCCTTGACCACACCTGCCTTCGCTTCTGTTCCGTCAATGCCTTTCTCTATATCCTGAATACACTTTTTGATGAGTTCCTTTTCATCCGTTTTCCAAACGGCCTCGTCACAGTAATACGGTTTATTAAAACCGGTGATGACGATGATGAAGGCTTCGGGGACCTTTTCGGCGATTTGAAGGACCTTGCGCACATTGCGACCAAAGTCTATCGCGGACATCTCAACGATCGTTTTGCCTCCAGCAGCGACCCAGTCTCTCAATTCCCTCGCTGAAAGTTCGGGATTATTGAGGGAAAAGTCCGGATCTTCCCGCAGCAGCCAGGCGGGGGCATCGTAGCAAAGATGTTCGTGGTAATCAACGATGCCCAGGTCCTCAGCCGAAACTGGTCCTTGAAGGGTCATCACGGATGACACGCTTTTTCACCTCCTTGACGAGGGTGGGGAATGTGATGGCGCCGGAGAAAGGCAGACCACTGGTCGGCAGCGCTGCGAGCAATGATCTCTAACCATCTTTGCCCTTTTTCGGTGGATGCGGTCGTGGGATCCCCGAAAACACCCGTCGGGCTCAACGCCCCCAATTCCAGAGAGGAAATTTCGTAGTCGGGAGATAGTTCCGGATAACAAGGCGCCCCTCTTTCGCTGAGGACCAAGTCCGGTGCCAGATGAAGCATCAGGGAGGTCTCAATTTCGTCAGCATGAAAACTGCCCTTGAGCCAGAGGGGGCTGTCGGTCTCCTTCACCACTTGATCAATGCCCGGATAGAAAAGGTAAGCGATTTTAAGGGGTAGCCGGTCGGCGATCTCTCGGACGGCATATTTTAGGTGGGCTTGATTAGCACCGTGAGCGGTGAGAAGGAGGAGCGCCCGACAGCCATATCGGTGGAGGCTTTCTGCCACATCGTCGACGATCGCCCGGAGCGTTTGATCGGAGAGGGTGACGGTGCCGGGGAAATGGCGCCAGACCCAAGAATAGCCGAAAGGGAGAGCCGGCAACACTAGCCCACAGGAGAGTTGAGCGGTCCTCAGGGCAAGAAACTGCGCAATGATCGTGTCCGTGGAAAGGGGCAAATGGGGACCGTGCTGCTCGGTGGAACCCAAAGGTAAGAGAGCGCAGGGGCATCGCTGCAGGAAAGATGCGCACTGCTGCCAGGTCGCCCGACCCGCCTCCAGCCACCAAGACCCTTCTCCCTCTCGTCCAATCACCGTTCGTCACCTTGGTCATTATGCAGTTAAGTCCCTACAATGATTAGGTCTGAGTGCAACGGATGGGAGGCGAACCGATCCGTGGTCATAGAAAAGTTGGAGATGTGGGTTGTGGAGATGAAGCAGAGACCGCCGGTGGCGCCTTACACCCATCGGGGCAGTGGCAAGCCCGGCGATTACCAAGCAGGTCAGTGGTCCACCACTTCCCTCCTCGTGAAATTGACGACCGACACCGGCATTGTCGGCTGGGGCGAAACTGTTGGC
Source organism: Candidatus Caldisaccharidevorator malaysiensis (assembly GCA_025057575.1). GTDB lineage: Bacteria > Armatimonadota > Fervidibacteria > Fervidibacterales > Fervidibacteraceae > Caldisaccharidevorator > Caldisaccharidevorator malaysiensis. The sequence continues at coordinate 6,771 of JANXBO010000063.1, read as the reverse complement.
GTTGATCCCAAGGAACTGCCCACAATGCAGGAGACCTGGTCAAAGGAGTTGATAGGGACTGATCCGTTTCAGTTGGAAGAATTCTATCTGGGACCCCTGAGAAAGGAACCGGCTTTCAAATCAGCAGCGGAAATGGCACTGTGGGACATCATCGGAAAGGCGTGCGGTCAACCCGTCTGTCGGTTGCTGGGGGGAGTCGTTAGGGAAAAGGTGCCTGTAGCTGCCTGTATGGGCATTCGCTCTTATGAAGAGGCAGGGAAAATCGCCCAGCAGTATGTGGAAATGGGCTTTCACACTCTCAAGACCAAAGCGGGCAGGGACCCTGAAGAAGACTTAGAGATGGTTCGCGGCATTCGGGACCGGGTCGGTAATGCGTTGCAGTTGAGGATAGACGCCAATCAGGGTTACTCCTTTGACGTCGCTCTGGCTCTCTGCCGGAGACTGGAGCCCTACCGGCTCCAATACTTTGAGCAACCCTGCCCCGCCGATGCTCTGGACGAGATGGCGGAATTGAGACGGGCAACCAAGGTCCCTATTGCGGTGAACGAAAGTGTGGGGGATCCCGAGACGGTTCCCCCCATCATTGAAAAGAGGGCTGCCGATGTGTTAATGCCCGACACACCCCAGTCGGGAGGGGTGTGGGCGGTCAAGAAGATCGCCCACATCGCCGAAGCGTCCCGTCTCACCTGCGTGATGCACTGCGGTCACGATCTGGGGATCAAGACAGCAGCGATGCTGCACATCGCTGCCTCGTCCCCGACCTTCCGCTACGGCAACGACACGACCTATTACTCTATGGAAGACGATGTCTTGAAACATCCCTTTCAAATTGTTGACGGCTTCATTGAAGTGCCCCTATCACCGGGGCTGGGCATTGAAGTGGACGAGGAGAAGGTTCACCGATATGCGATTGTTTCTTGAAAGGAGGAAAGGAGATGGGGCGGTTTTACGATCAAGCCAACATTCCGGCGGAACTGAGGCGCAACTACGATGTCTATGAACGGATTAGGCAGTTGGGCATTAACTTGGGAACCTTTGAGGACAATGTGGGTTCCTTAAGGGGTGCCAACATCGCCAGCGTCTGCTTCACCGAAGCCGGTCTGGTTTACCTTTCGGGAATCGGAACGGGTCAACTGCCGATGATTGAAGAAGAGTCCATCATCCGGCACGGTCAGGAAGCGGGAAGGGAAGCGGCGGACTTTCATATCCGAACCCTTCACTGGGCATTGGTCTGCGGAAAAGAGGGTGGAGACCTGAACGATGTCCTTTACACGGTCAAGGCGTTAGGAATGGTCGTCTCGCCAGGAGGCGGCACCTTTGGTCGGGCGCCTCAGGTCGTCAATGGCTACTCCGCCCGGTGGCAGTCGGTCTTCGGTGGACCCATCGGGGAGTTTGCGGTTGACGGCATTGACCCCGGTGGCTTTTCGGGAGTGCACGCCCGAAGCGCCCTTGGCGGCTTTGACGGTCGGTTTTCTCAAGAACCAGAGATCATCGTCGCCATCCCCCAGGCGCTCGCTCAGGCAATTATCGCCCATCGGGGCTGGCTCTTTCCCCTCCCACCCGCGATGCTGGAAAAGGTCAGACGCCTCTGGACTTAAAAGACTGACCATTAGACAGAAAAGAGGGACGAGAGAGTGAACCGCCCGCCGGAGCAGTTTGTCCGCTTACCGCACCAACTTCTGAGAGACTTCACCTTTCAAGCCCTTCTGTCCGTCGGGATGGAAGAGGAACAAGCCGGTCTCCTCAGTGATCTTCTGGTGACCAATGACCTGAGGGGAGTCTTTAGTCACGGGACGCGACTAACAATCCACTATGTCCGGCAGATGAAGAGGGGCGAAATCAATCCTCGACCGACGATCCGGATCGTTTCCGAGACAAGGACGACCTTGAGACTGGACGGCGACGGGGGCTTAGGATACTTCCCCGCCTATCAGGCTGCCGAATGGGTGGCGGAAAGAACCCGTCAAGAAGGCGTCGCCGCCGCCGTAACGGGTCATCACGGGCATATCGGTGCCGCTGGCATCTACGCTCGGATTCCCCTCCGATACCATCTGATGACTTTCGTCACCTCCGGTCATCAACTGCGGTTGGAGCCAGGGGGACCTCTCTTAGCCGCCGCCGGCGGATCGCCGATCGCCTTCGCCGTTCCCGCTCTTTACCGTCCGCCCATCGTGGTGGACTTTGCCGTCACCGGCGAACTGAGCGAAGCCATTTACCAGATGGCACCGGGCATCTTTTTCCGAAGCCTGGGCTTGGGTGCCATCTGCCAAACCGTGGGGGGCTTTTTGTCCGGTCTGCCCGCCCGCCCCTCAGGTTCGTTAAGCCGCTTTGCCGGCGCCACGCAGGGGGCTTTTATAATGTCGGTGGACCCGTCCCGCTTTCTTCCGATGGAACAGTTCCTGTCCACTGTTGATGATTACCTTCAACAAGTGGACCAACTGAAACCGATGCCCGGTTTTGAAAAAGCCTACCTGGCTGGCGGCATTGAATGGGAACGGGAACAGCGGTGGCGTCAGGAGGGCATTCCCATCGGTCCCGAACATCTTTCGTCGCTCAAAGACCTGGCAAGGGAAACCAGCACCCGACCACCTTTTTAGCCTTCAAAGGCTTTTCATTATCGGGTTGAGGGGAGGCGGCGGGTCTGGAAACCGTTGGTGTCAGACCTTCTTTAACCACACGCCCCAAAACCGCCGCCTCCTTCGTCACCCTCACGGTCATCGCCTTTTTTCTCATCCTGTTCAATTCCTGGCTTCTTGCGGAGGTGGAGATCGGCAAACAGGTCGCCCTGGGCAGTATGTGGAGCCTTTTTCCCCTTGTCTTAGGCGAAATGATCGTGATCCGACTCGTCGGTCATCTTGTCTCTCGTCGGCATCCCCTTCACCTCTCCACCTCGGACTACATCAACCTGTATCTTTTGGTCAATATGGGGACGGCGCTCAACAGTTTTGACGGCGTCCACGCTCTCACAGGTCTTCTTGCCTTTCCCTTCAGTCGTCAAGCCCGCTTTCCCGGCTGGTCCGACAGATGGTTGAACCACCTTCCGAAGGACTTTATGCTGGCAGATACGGACCTGGCAAATCTCTTCGTCCAGGGAGGAGGCTCCTTTTGGACAAATGGTGTGTGGAGCCACTGGCTTATCCCTTCTGTTTTCTGGTCAGTTGGTCATTTGATCTTTTCCGTCCTCTACCTGTCCCTCTCCTGCCTCTTGTATCGCCGCTGGACCGACCATCAGAGGCTTTCGTTTCCACTGACGACCATCCCCCTATCCCTCCTCTCGGTCCCTCCCTCACCGATCCTTTCCCGGCGATTCTTCGCCGGTGCCCTGCTCTCGTGTGCATTATCCAGTTATAACCGCTGGCACTTTCTCTACCCTTTTCTCCCAGTTTTTCCCATAACCATCCGCCAGGTCCCTAACCCGCTGGTGACTCGTCCCTGGTCAGCGCTGGGCGATTTCTTTTTCGGCACGCCGCTGTGGATGATTGGCGTCTCTTTTCTGGTGCCTTTAGACGTCTTGTTCTCTTCCTGGTTCTTTTATTGGATCTGGCGTCTGACGCCTGTCGGAGCCACCCTTATCGGTCTTCAGGAACCTTTATCCCTTTATCTTCTGGAAACCTCTTTTGGTGCCTATATGGGACTCGCCTTAGCCGCCCTTTGGCTGTCTCGGAGAGTTTTTTCGGATGCCCTTTTTGGAGGCACTGTCAAGGGTCCGCCTCCCTTAAGTTTTGAGCGGGTGGGTCTCCTTCTATTTGTCACTGCCCTCCTCCTTTACAGCCTTTGGGGTCGCCTGTTGCTCCTTTCCGTCTTTTTTCTTGGTCTCTTTGTCTTGATCCTGATCCTGACGGCGGTGAGCGTCTCCAGAATCCGTGCCGAGTTGGGTGCCGCTGTCTACGGGATGATGGGGATGGCACCACCTTTAATCCTTTCCCGCACCATCGGAATGGCTCCTTTCCGGTCCAGAGACCTGGCAATCGGGATGGGGATTCTGACTTACGGATACACTTACGCTCAGCGGAGCAACTTGATGCCCCTTCAACTGGAGGGAATGCGGTTAGCCCAAATGGCTTCCTCTTTGTCTTATCCCCTGGTCCTGTCTCTTGCTTGGACGCCTTTTATCGGGTCTTTTTTTGGGATGCTGATGGCTGCTTGTGTGTTTACTCGCAAAGGCGCTCTCTCAGGGAAAATCAGCCTCGGTTACCACAATGTCTTTGTCTGGGCTTATCGGTCTTTGGCGTATTGGGAGACGGATTTGCCCCAATTTCGGTGGGCACCGACCATCGCTTGCCTGACGGGAGTCTGTCTCAGCCTGGTCTTTCAAGGAATGAGGATTCAACTTCCCTTTTTGCCCGTTCATCCTTTAGGCTTTGCCATTGCTGGTGACTACAACTGCCATTTCTTCTGGAACTCCCTTGCTGTCGCTTGGGCGGTAAAGGGGCTTCTGCTCCGATACGGTGGCATCAGCGCCTACCGGGCGGTCCTGCCGTTCGCCCTCGGTCTGTCTGTGGGAGACTTCATCGCAATGGTCGCCAATGGGCTGATTTTGGCAGCCACTCCCTATCGGGTCGCCGAACTGACCCTTTGACGCAGTGCGATCTGGAGACGATGACCCGATGCCACAATCCCTTCAGCAAAAAGAAAGGAGCAAGATCGGATTGAAAGACCATTTCTACCTTGAGGAAAACCCGAACTATACCATCCTGAACAGCGCTGCCGATTCGGTCCGCTTTGCCCTTTCCTGCTTGGAACCTTGCGGTCGACACTGGAGAGCCATCAGCAGTTTCGTTAATACCGAAGGGGAACCGCAGCCCTGGCACGATTTCGGGACTTTGGAAGGTCCCGGCTGGGCAGCCAACGCCGTCGGGGGAGCCCACGAACTTTACCTTTTTGGTCACTTCATTGGAGACGAATCAATCAAAGAAAAAGCCCTTGGACTTCTGCAGCACGTGCTCGACTGCGACTTCTGTCAGGATGATGGTCTCATCATCGGTTATCGGGAGACCGATACCGATCAAAAGGTTTTGAACTTTAAGCATAACAACGAATGGTTTTGCCCCGGTAGTATGGCGCGGATCGCCTACCAGATGCTTCAATGGTGTGATGCACTCTTGGACGATCGTCTTTGTCGCACCCTTGAAGAGAGAGCCCTATGGTGTGCGACCTGGATCGCCCAACGGGTGCCCCGATTAGACAACGGTTGGTTTCCCAGGAGGGTCACCCGATCAGGTGCCCCCTACCCTTACCGAGCGGAATCACACCACCTTGACCCGATTTTTGACCGATCCGGCGATGGAATTCAGATCTTACAACTCTGGATTGAACTGGCCGCTCGTGACCTGATTGGGACGACCGGAACGATCGCTCAATTAGTGACCACCTTTATCAACAGCGGGGGCTTTTTCGGTAGCGTCAATCACGATACTTATGACATTAGTGAAAATGTCTCTTATGCCATTGCTTTTCGCACTCTCCTTCGGGCAGCCGACCTTTTGAACGATCCCAAAGTGCGCCGGTTTGCCTACGATGTCTGCTTAGCAGGGTTGGACCGTTTCAAGATGACCGAGAACAGAAACGGAGTCGCCACAAAGGGATTGCTGTATATGGAAGATTCTTGGAACACCGCCTATTTGTGGGAAAATGCAGAAGCCGCCAGCGCCTATCTGGACGCCTTTGCGGATACGGGCAATGAGTCCTTTTTAAAGGACGCGGTCACGATTCTAAGGGCGATTGCCCAACACCATTATGGTCATAAAGGTTTCCTTACCGAGGGCGTTGACTGGGACAATGTCGTCGGCGCCGAGCACCATATTGACGGCACCCCTTACGGTGCGATCCGTTACACAGAACCATTACTCAATAACCTCCATCACGTGGAAGCCGCCCTCCATTATTTTCATCACTGGTGTGTGAAGCGAAAAGGAAGTGATGGGGTCGTTGAGTTATACGATCACGAAAACAATTTCTTGGGAAGACTTAAAAAGGCAGACTATCTAGATCCTCTGTAAGGCTGATTATAAGCCAAGTTTAAGCCAAGTTAAGTTGTTTGTCCTGTTCCTCCGCTTCCCACACCCTTTTACCGAAGAGAGGCAATGGTCATCGCCTGCACCTGCCTGCCGTCTGCATCGGTTGCGGTAATCTTGATCAGGTAACGACCCTGCGTCAGTTCCCTTCCGTCGCTATTGGTCCTCCTCCACAGCACCCGATGGGTCCCTTCCGAGCGCCCCTTCTGTGCCTCCACCAACGCCACCCGCCGACCCATCAGGGTCAATACTTCCACTGTCACCTGAGCCTCTTTCGTTAACCCGAACTCTAAGACGATCCCCTCGCCTCTTACCGGACTGGTTTTGACCCCAACGATTCGCAAGGATCGCTCATTGCCCGTCTCTGCGATCACTTTGAACCGTCTCTCTGTTTCGCCCCTCTCTGGTCGGAAACGATAAGAGTGCTGAGTCCGAAGATACAGCCGTTTGCCCGTTGACAAATCAACAAGCCACACGCTCTTATCCTTCGGCGCATACCCGACCCCGTCAAAAGTCAGGACCACCTCTCCATAATCATCCGTCCGATTCATCCGCTGCACTCCCGTCCACCGGACCAGCACTTCCCATTCCTCCCGCCTGCTGGATCCGTTGCGGACGTCTACTGCCAAAGGAGTGCCTTTCTTCAAAAGAATCACTTGCACCCCCCTACTCCCTTCTGGTGGATCAGGGGGAAGACCTACAGAGACGGAACGAGCCCCTTCCGACACACCCAGAAGGGCTTGCCCACTCTCCTCAC
>JANXBO010000062.1 GCA_025057575.1 Candidatus Caldisaccharidevorator malaysiensis | reverse complement strand
GAACCGTGGGTTTGGGATTTTGCCATTCCAAAATCAGGACGGGAGACGATGATCCTGTCCGGTAGAGGCACCAGACTTCTGGACGCTTGGGAAGAGGAAGGACCCCTTCTTCTTCCGTCCCCACTTCATACCCAAATCGGAGAGGCACTTTCACTGTCGTCTTGTCGGCGTATTCAACGATCAGCGTTCCGAACGATTGTCCAATCGCTGCCCGCCGTTCAGAGGAAATAGCAATGAACAATGTGGTGACGGGCGAGTTGAGGACCGCTTGCCACGATCTCGTCTTAACAAGTTCCTCCAACGGAAACTGCTTTCTGCCTTTGATAAGAATCAGCGCAACCCGATCACCGATCCGCAATGCTGACAGTCTCTTCGCCTTCTCGCCCGGGAAACCGTAGTGTGCCGACAGGACAAATCCGTCGTCAGGAATCGCAGCATTACCCCTCCCGTCCTGGACTTCCACGACGGTGTCGTTTCTGACGACCACCTCCACACCCCATTGGTTCGTCCTGGTGAATCCCTCGCCATAGCCTGCCTGATAGAGAATTAAAGCGTCCTCGCCTCTGTCTTGATCCCAGCCATCAATCGGCAGTTGGGTTCTGTCCGGCAGTTGGACGGCGAGGCGGGTGAGACCCCATCCGCCCAGCCAGCGTCCCGAAGCATCGTAGAGAGCCAGGCGGTCCCCTTTCTTCAAACGGGATACGAACTCATATTTGTCTCCTTGGGGTCCTGCGTGAGCGGAAAGGACGAAACCGCCGGCGGGAATTGGCATATTGCCGTGCCCGTAGCCAGCAACTTCCAAAACCACACCTTCCGGTGAGACGGCTGCTTCGGCACCGTAAATGTTGGTCCCTGTCGTCTTTAGGGGACCACTATAAATGATCAATTCATCCCCGCCTCTCATCCGATTAACTCCATCCGGTCTCACACTCCTGCCGTCTTCAGACTGGACGAGAGCGACTTGAGAGTAATCCGTGACTGCAACAAACTCGCCGTCCACAGGTTCTTTCAGCAGAGGATCAGAGAAATCAAAGGGGACACCTGAGAATTGTTCCGGTGCCTTTTCCCAGTCAGACGGATAGGTCAGGATCCGTGACTTTTGACTCGCCGGATGAAAAAGGATCGCCTGGCGGGCGGAAAAAGTTAAAGTCGGACGGGACCATAAAAGTTCCACCGTCTTTTTTATGGCTAAGTCCCTCAAGGACGACTCTGGTTCCTTAGTTTGGACGGCGACCACAGGATTCCACACCGCTTGGGCGTAAAGAGCGGGAACAGGCGCAAAAGAAGGCGTCGCAAAACACATCGGAGGGTCCGCCCAAAGGGTGCCCATCGTGGGAACCTTTCGTTCCATAGCGTAGCGGACCAGGCTGAAGGGTAACTGCCAAGGACTTGCCCAAACCTCAAATCCTTTTTTCTTCAACCAATCTATTGCCGGATACCTGTCTTGCGGGTCATAGAACCAGTAGTTGATGATCACATCCTTTGGGATCATATCAAGAGCACGCCAAGTGTTATAAGGAGGTCCTCCATTGGCCGGTCCCACCACACCCCCGAGAATCCCGCTGAGGTCCGGAGAAAACAGCATATCGTGCCAAATGACCAGCCGAATTCCCTTTTGCTTTTTACTGAGAAAGTCTCTGATCCGTTGGATGTGATTCGCAAGGAGGACTGCCCCGTCAAATCCTTTACCCTGTAAGTGATGAAACAGTTCATTGGCTTCGTCCATACCGCAGTGGAACCACTTGATCTCACCATACACCTTCAACATTTCTTCCAAAATCGGGAAAATGAACCGATCGTAAACGGCAGGATCGTAAATACGAATGCCGCCCCCTTCACAGAACTCTTTCTTTTCATAGGCTCTTTCCAAATGAGCCAACAGGTTGAGATACCCGATGGGCTCCAATCCTAACTTGCGCCCGTAGTTGATCACATCTCTCGCCTCATCGATGCTCCATCGCTCGCCTCGGGCGATGGAAGGGTCAAAAGACAAAACGACCTGTGGTCCAAACTCCAGGGCAAAATAGCGCACTTTGAAAAACGCTAAAAGACGGAGGAAATCTTTGAAGGCATTCCGGTGTGGCGCCCACGCACCCTGAATCATAAACGAGCGGAACGCTGTGATATCTCTTTCGGTGACGCGCACCTGAGGCACTAACCAGCCTTCATTATGGCGTTGCACTTTGCTACTTTTGAGAACCTGAAGGAACGACTGAACGCCCCAAAAGGCACCCTGCGGAGAACCGGCTCGGATCACTACTTGAGCGGGCTCTATAGAGAGGTGGTAAGAGTCTTCCTCAGGGAAATTTTTCTTGTCCACGGACAGATAGATGAGGGTTTTCCCCCTTTTCTGGACACTGTCAAAACCGAATGCTGCTTTCATTTCCTCTTCCAAGAGGCTTTTAGCACCTTGAAAAGCGTTGTCCGCCTGAATGTAAAAGGGTTCAGGTAGGGAACACAAACCCTTTTGCTCCATTTGCTTTGGGATCGGCCAAATCAAGGGAGTCTCTTCTGAACCCGTCGGTCGCGCCTCGTCGGTCAAAGCAACGCAGCCGACCAGTAAACCAATCGCTAGGAAAAACAACATCTTTGCCGCCATTCTCAGCACCTCCCCGCTATGGCTAGCTTTGATAGTTTCCCTTCACTTTCTACGATTGACTTTTTAATTATGGTGAAACTATAAGTTTGATACCCGTAACAAACACCAGAATGAGCACAATTTGGCTGAATTGAGTCTGCGTCAACATCTTATTGAAAAGGAAACCCGTCAGGGCGCCGACAATGACCCCAGGGGTGGTGATCAGACCGATCATCAGCGTTTCTTGATCAATCAGCGACAGGCGAATGTAGGGGAGCAATTTGACACTATTGACAGCGAAGTAAATGACGGTTGCGGTGCCGACAAAGACATCGTTGGGCAAATTTTGAGGTAAGAGATACATCGTCGTCAGAACACCGCCCTGATGAGCCAAAGTGGACGCAAATCCTGCTCCGATACCCGCTGCTATGCCGACCCACAGCGGAGGTCTCTGCCTTAAAGACACAATGGGTTGCCGTCTCCAGCCCGAAATCTGGATTAAGCCGAAGGATAGGGCAAGGACGCCGATGAACTGCTTAAAAAGGCGATCGGGGATGATGTTGAGGACGGGAATCCCAAGCACGATGCCGATCAACATTCCAGGCAGCAAAGCCCCCACATTGTAAAAACTGACCCGACCCCGATAGTGATATAAAGCCATCACGTCCGTTAGGAGAAGGAGAGGCAACATCATACCGACGGCTCGCCTCGGTTCCATTGCCAAAGCGAACAAGGGAGTGGTAATAATCCCCGCTGCCCCACCAAAGCCAGTTTTGGAAAGCCCAAGAAAGAAACCGCCTGCCTGGAGAAGAAGAAAAGACAGAACTGTCAGTGCCAATTCACTCCTACGGGTGATGCCTCAGGGATTGGTTGTTCTGACTATTTTCAGGTGCCCACCCATCGTTGATAAACCCCATTGAGTCGCTCCTTCTCAGCAACACCGTCATACACAAAGATCCCGAACTTGAGGGAAACAAACTGTCCGGTGGCGATCGTCAGAGGTTCGTGAAAAGTAGGTGCCGCACTAATAAAGCCAAAGGGGTCATTCATCACAAAGAAAGGGCAGGGATGGCGAGCACTGGAGGGATGACTGAATAGAGCGGCTCCGACGACTCGGTCCTTGTCCATCTCTCTGAAGTAACTACACCATTCCCCTGATCTGCCGTTGGCTTCTTGAATCGCACTTGTCCCGTCACTATGCAGGACATCGCCCTTCGTCATTTCTCTTACAAACCGGATTCCCAGTCCGTTGTAGGGATGCTGGGAAGCGTCCAGGACGACCATCTCCGCAGGCGCTGATAGGACACTGGTCCACTCTAAAAACAGACCCCGATCCCACACCGTCGCCGCAAGGGACCTTCTTTCGTTGAGGAGAGTTCGTCCGCCCGCCCTCCAGCGAAGCCGGACTGTCCAGCGGACCCAGTCATTAGTGCTCAGACCATCCCAGTGAGTTTGCACTATCCAGCCCTGATTCTCCTCACCAAACTCTCCCCAGAAGTCATATCCGTTCACCCGAGACCAGCCCAAAAAGAGACCCCGATGATGCCGATGGTCCTCCGGACTGTCCTCTGTTACTACTACTCCATTTGGCGTTGTCAAAGGATGAATGTAGGTCTTTGGTGCCTCAGGGCTATACCGATACGAAAGAATCTCCCGATCCCCCAACCGTGCAATCAACCGGTCCCCCTTCTTATGTTCTACAGCCCACCCACGTCTTTTTTCCAGACCCTGTTCCCTCCCCTCTTTGTGCTCCTTTGACGACCAGAGGCTGTGTGGCAGAGAGGCACAAGCAAGCAAAGATAAAAAATCCCTCCTTCGGATCGGACGCTCTTTCATCTTCACCGCCCTCACAAAACCATTTCGTCCCTAACGGAGTCGTAAGTTACTGCTTTGCCTTTTAAGTAAGACATCATTGCCATATTGAGTGTTACCTGAACAAAGTAACCCATCTCCAAGTCGCTGTAGGGTTTCTGACGGTCGCGGACACATTGGAAAAAGTTCATCAGGTGTGCTTCATCGGAAAAGTGTCTTATCCGGGCAACTTCCTTCCTCTCGCCCTTACCACCCTGCGGAATGATCGTCAACCCGTTAGCGGTAAAGATGATGGACCCGTCCCAGCCCCGAATGACCGTTTCCATCCCGTATTCATTAGCGATGGTCCCCAAAATGGCTAACTGAAACCCGTCAGGATACTCAACCAAAAGGTCAAAAGTGTCGGGGACTTCGCGTTCGTTGTTATACCGATGCTTTCCGCCTAAGGCAACGACCTTTTTGGGTGGACCTAAGCGTAAGGCGCGGGCGAGGGGTGTGAGAATGTGGGGATAGAGGTCCGTACAGGGTCCGCCCGCATAGTCCATATACATTCGCCACTGAAAGAACCGGGAGACAGAAAAGGGTCTTTTGGGTGCGTCAGCTAAAAAGGCGCTCCAATTAAGGTCGGGACCGGGCTTTGCCTTTGGGTCGTCAATCGGCATTCCCCGTTCCCCCCAGTCACCCAGGCGAAAGTAACCCGTCTGGGCGTGGATCGGCTTACCGATAACACCCGCACTGATCAACTCATCGGCTTGTTCCCAGATGCTGTCCGATAAAAATTGGGTCCCCACTTGAAAGACGGTCCCTCTTTTCTTGGCTTCGCGGCGCAGTTTCTTCAGCAGGGAAAACTGCGCCCAGTGAGTCAAAGGTTTTTCACAATAAACATCTTTTCCCGCACTGATGGCTTCTAAGGCATTGAAAGGGTGCAACCGGTCAGGAGTGGCGATAATAACGGCATCCACTTGCGGGTCGCTGACAAGCTCTTTACAGTCGTCGTATGCTTTCACGCCCAGTTGCTGCGCCAGCCGTTCTCTCCTGGGTCTGTAGATGTCACAGACACCGACGACACGAACACCAGCACCTTTTTGACCTAACTGATGGGTCAAATGGGCCAGATGGGTTCCCCGACCCCCGCATCCGATCACACCGATCCCCAGTTCCTTGGTCGTTGACCCCTCCTGTGCCCGTGACAGTGTCGCTGTCAGGACTCCAACGCCGGTCAATCCCGCCAAATTCTGAAGGAACCGACGACGCCCCTTCTCACCTTTGGTTGGTTCCCAATCCATCATCGCCACCTCCTCTTAAAGTCTGAGACGGATCAACTATTTTTAGCACGGTGCCTTGGAAACATTGCGACACGGATGCGCAGGTCCTGTATCCTTCCCGCCCAATCAAGGAAAGATAAAAGGTGGCACATTGAAAATTTCCAACCGGAATCGGGAACCGTCAATCTTTAAAGCGAGAAATTTACCCAAATCTTCTCTTTTAAGGAGCCCACACAACTCGTCAGCGGGAACGATCGCTTGTTTCCCCATTTCTGAGATATCGCCGTATTCCTCTATGTCCCGTTCCACTATCGTTGTTATCTGGCTTCTCGGAAACAGGGTGTCCTTTAACACTACTCGTCCACCATTACTCATTTCTATAGGAATGGAAACTTCCTTGCCTCCTACGATTCCGATGATGATACCCGTGGTCTCTTTGGGAACGAACAAAGACAAAGTTGAGTCGGCTCGGTCAATCTGAAGACCAAGGGGTTGTGAGTCATCATCACCGTCTTCTCGACCACACCACACAGCAACTGGGATAGGTCCGAAGTCAAGAGCAACGCCCTCGGGACGCTCACAGCGGATGTCAAGCCTACAAATATCGGTGATGGGGCAGATAATGTTAACGGTTTGGGGCTGAGAGTGTTCAAGGGTGCCCCTTCTCCACTCCGACAGCCTTCCGGACAAAGGTCCCAACCGCCACCGGAAGGGTAGGGGCTCAGCAGACGACTCTGCCCGCATAACACCGATTTTGAGGGCTCGTCCTTTTGTTCCTTTGAAGAAAAAAGATGCTTGCCTAACGAAAAAGCTACCAACGGCTTTTGAACTTGCCCGATGGTTCTCCAACCAGTCTTTTTGCTTTAAATATTGCAGATGCTGGGAAGGGGATAGGGATTCCTCAATTTCAATAGCACAAGGGACAATTTGGCGGAGATGGTTCAAATCTTGGGCAATAAGGGAACGAATCTCTTCGGCAGCGGGCACATCAGTCCTTTCCTGCTTCCACCTTTCAATCTCTGACGGGTCCACCTGTGCCAGTTTAACCAGAACCTCAAACCGGATCGGAAACCATTCGGTGAAAAGGGTGGCATACGAATGAATAACACCCAAGTCCCTGACTCTGCGGATGAACTGGATGCAATGGCGGGCGGCGGATAAGAGTTGGTCCCGCAGGACAGGATCCCGATTGGCGGCATACTGTTGGGACAGACGATCATAGTCCCACCACAGGCGCAGATAGTGAAGATAACAGGCGATGTGGTCCAGCCGCTGACGGACCGATTCGTCTGCAGCAAGACGGTAGGCGACGGACAGGTCTTCCAGAGCCAGCCGAAGAGACCTTGGGCTGAACCGCTCGCCCTTCGCCCATCGCTCGTAAATTCTCTTGACCGGACCAGCCGCCGAACCGAAGGCGATTTGACAAAATTCTTGGACCAGCCGCTTCGGGTCTTGGTAAGGATCCCACATTAGTCGGGCAGCGATCCAGTAGCCCAGTCCATTGGGTCCCCAATTTAAAGACGATTCGGCGCAGTAAGTGGTAAGACCAAGGCGATGATACTCCTTTATTTTTTCTGCCAGTTCAGTCACCCGTGCTGCCTTTGCCGCTCCCGGTAGGTCAAAGTCCCAAGGGTAAACACTAAAGTAATCGTAGACTCCGACCTGGGCACCCAGGCGCTGAAACGCACGCACCTGTTCGGTGAAGGTGAGACGAGTATAGCGAAAACCAGTCGTTACTTGGACATAGATGCCTTTTTCAATAGGAAAAGAAGGAGGTTCGCTGTGAAAAGCATAAGACAGAAGTCCTACCCATTTTGTTGGAAACTCTTTGCGGACTTCTTTGGCGATGAGGTTGGCAAAAAAGAAAACTTGATCACTAACGGAACCTAATTGCCGACAGCGGTCGCATTCGCAATAGCCACCCCCGTCGTTGGGCTCTACGGACACCATATTGAGGTCGGGTCGGGACCGAAAGGCTTCTAAGACTTTCTCGGTGACGATTCTTTGGACTTCTGGGTTGCTGACGCACAATTGGGTCGGTCGCCGGACACCACCCACCAAAGCAAACCATTCGGGGTGCTGTTCAAATATGTGGTGGGGAATATACCGCTCATAGGCGTGACCGGTGTCAAAGGGGAAATGACCGAACTGCCGGTTCCTTCTCATCCAATCCTCATACTGAGCGCGCAATTCGGGGGTGGGAGCCCCCCATTCATACCAGATGAGGCGATAGCGAAAAGCTGGCTGCTGGCGAATCCGAGACTTGATCACGATGGTGCTGTTTCTCGGGACGATGGTCCAGGCGGGATGGGGGAAGAACCATCGGCAGCCCAAAGTGTCCAGCAAAGTGTAGACAGCGGGACCGATGGCTTGTTCGCTATTGCACAAAATCCAGAGCCGTTTTGCTGTCGGCACAATGACGAAACCTTCCGGGTTGAGGGATAGAAGTTTTTCCCGACGGGCGATCTCAGGAAACTGATCTCGGGTTGCGAAAACGATCAGAGGAGCAGGGTTGTTGCCAATGTCTTGGGATGAAACGGCAAGGACGGGGATGTCGGCACCCGTCATTTGGCGAATCCAAAAACGCAACTCTCCGCTGGCTTGTCGTAAAAGAGCGGATTCGTTGACAAGGGCGATGGCAGCGACCGCCTTACCATCCTTGACGATAGTGAAAGGGGAGGCAGTGGCGACGGAAGCAAGGGGAAAAAGGAACAAAAAAACCACCACCGCCGTCCCCTTACGCATCCTCATCTTTGTCTTTCCAGTTTGTGCTGTTAAGGAACAGTCCTTGTTGCTCTGTCACCGACCCGGTGAACAACCCCCGATCCCTCAGGAGGGACCGGACGGTGCAATGGAACCGGCTTCCCTTTTGCTCATAATCAGCGCATTAAAGATTCGCCGAAAGTCAGAGGAGCCGCAGTTGGGGCAGGTCATTTCCTTTTCTTTTTGGTCTTTTTCCGATATGGAGCAAGTGATCTCCACGATTTGCCCACAGTGAGTGCATCGGTAGGTGTAAGTCATTAACCGTCACCGCCCCACTATTTTAGCGATTCGGCGGGGATGCCTTTTTGACAACCATCACGGGCAGGGAGACGGTTTTTTCCTGAGGCGACAGGCAGGCTTTATCGTCGCAGGGTTGGAAACGACAAGTGATTTTGGCGATGTAGGAACCTTCCTTTTCTCCCCTTATCTGCAGACCGATTTCCACCCGCCCCTGGTAAACGGCGACCGGCTCGGACAAAAAAGGCAGACGGACGACCTCGGGTTCTGGGAAATAAGTCGCCACTAACTCCAAACCCGTTTCCGATGAACTCAAGGTAACGGTCGTTGGGATGAAGTTTTTGACTGCTTTGGGTCCGTAAATATGCCAGCCAGGGGCGATCTGAAGGATCAGGGAAAGGGATGCGGGTTGCCCTTCCACCAGTTTCAGTCGCTGGGGGACTAGACTGACCCGAACCGGTTCCAGGGTCGGGATGGGACCTTGTTGGTGAGCCAGCCACAGGTCCAGCCCCGTCAACAGACTGGGGCAAGCGCGGGGCACCTTACTCATTAGCCCGCCAAAAGTTTCCAAGGTCTCCCGCGCTTTTTGACGAAATGCGGAGTTCCCCTTGATGGCGGCGAGGCGAAGGAGGACTTGCACTGCTTTGCCATTTCCCGACGGCTCCGAGCCGTCCACTGAGGGCTTGCTCACCGCAAACAGGTCTGCTCGTCTCTGCGAAAACCAGAAGCCTCCGGCTTTGTCGTCCCAGAGTTCTTCCATCATTTTTTCCGCCAGTTTCTCCGCTCGCTCCACCCAAACAGGGTCCTTGGTCGCTTGGTAAAGGTCCAGAAAGGCAGCGGCAAGGAAGGCGTAGTCGTCAAGGAAAGCAGGGATTTTGGGTTTGCCTTCCTGGATGGTGTGGACCAACGACCCTTGCGCGCCCCCAGCGGCTTTCCACAGGAATTCGGCGGCTTGCACCGCTGCCTCGCAATACTGCTTCTCCCTCAAGAAGTGGTATCCTTGGGCGAAGGCGGAGATCATCAGACCATTCCAGGAGATCAAAATTTTTTCGTCGCGGAAGGGACGGGGTCTTCTTTCCCGGGCACTGCGCAGCGTCTCTTTCCATCGCACCACCTTTTCTTTTAGTTGCTGTTCCGAAAGACCGACCAGGCGCGCCTGGGTTGTCAACGGACCCTGCAGCAGGTTAGGGATACTGCCTCTGTAGCCGGTATGGGGATTGACAAAGTTTGCCTCTTCGGTAATGCCGTAAATCTTGCAAAAGAGCCGACCCTCTTCGGGTCCCAGAAGGGAAAGGACTTGCTCGGGTGTCCACAAGTAGAAGGCTCCTTCTTCCTTGTGCCCGCCCTCGGTGACGGGACTTTCGGCATCCAACGCCGAGTAAAAAGCCCCATCGGGAGAAGTCATTTCCCTTAACACAAACTCAAAGGTCTCTCGGGCAACTTGAAGGAAGAGTTCGTCGCCTGCAAGGTAGTAAGCACGGCTGTAGAGGGCTGCCAATTGGGCATTGTCGTAGAGCATCTTTTCAAAGTGGGGAACGAGCCATTTTTCGTCCACGCTGTAGCGGTGAAAACCGCCACCGATATGGTCGTAAATGCCCCCCAACGCCATCTTGGTTAAGGTCAGATGGATCACTTCCCAGAGGGGCAGTCGCTGGGTCTTCTCGTATCGGTTCAGGAGAAATTCCAAGGTGGGATGAGGGGGAAATTTGGGTGCCCGACCAAACCCGCCGTTGACCTTATCGGTAGCCCTCAGCAGTGCCTCCTCTGCCATTCGCAAAGTTTTTTCGTCCAGCGCCTTCGGATCTTCGGCGACGAAGGAAAGTTCTGCCGCTGCTGCTTCGGCTGCTGATCGGGCGGCTTCCATCACCCGCTGTCGCTCTTCCTTCCACAAACGGGACACCTCTAAGAGAATCCGACGGAAGGCGTCGGGCGGGAAGTAGGTCCCTCCGAAAAAGGGCAGCCCATCGGGGGTGAGGAAGAGACTCATCGGCCAGCCGCCGTGCCCTCCGGTGAACAAAAGGACTGCTTTCATATAAGCCTCGTCCACTTCCGGTCTCTCTTCTCGGTCTACTTTGATGGCAATGAAGTTCTTGTTGAGGATTGCGGCGATCTCTTCGTTTTCAAAACTCTCCCGCTCCATCACGTGGCACCAGTGACAGGTGGAGTAACCGATGGAGAGAAAAATCGGTCGGTCCAATTTCTTGGCGATTTCAAAAGCCTCGTCGCCCCAAGGAAGCCAGTGAATTGGGTTGTCCTTGTGTTGGAGAAGGTAGGGGCTTGTCTCATAAGCCAATCTGTTAGCGGTCGGCTCTATAGGTTCAATCACTTTCTTTCCTCCCTGGCGATGAAAAATCCACAGCGACCAGCCGGCGATACAAAGGATAACGACAATGGGTAAAAAGTATTTGTTTCCGATCAAAGGACAACACCTGTTGGGTCCGTATTGTTCTGATCTCTATCTCATAACGCATCGGAAAGAGAAAAAGTTTTGGTTCCCGTTGCCCAAGGTGGGGCAGCCGGCGAAAAAGTGTTTTGAAAGTCGTGTCCGGTTTAGGACCGTCGCAGGAAGGGACGACGGCGACCTTCGGACAAACTTCGCCAGAGCCACTCAACGGGTCCGATGGAAAAGTGTCCAAGCCAGACAGGACTGATAAGAAGATGAAATAGCCACATTACGGGAACCAAACTGAAAACCTGAGTCAGGCTCCATTGTCCCGCTAACCCCAATCCGTTACCATAAAAAATGAATGTGCAAATGAGTGTTTGCAGAAGGTAATTGGTTAAAGCCAGTCGCCCAACCGCTCGGAGCCGTTCCAAAAGCCAGGGGCAGAAGTTTTGACGGGACCAGAGAGCCAGCGTCGCCAGATAGGCAACGGATTGAAAAAAGGCACCAAAACCGACGAAAAGATTGGGCACCGCCACGGAAGAAGTCAGGAATAAGAGAGCCAAACTAACGATATGAACCGGAATGCCGACCCCGAACCCAATCTTTTGCCACTTTGTGAAAAATGACTGATGGGCAGCGATGTCGGCGAAGCCGCGGAGACGATACAGATACATCCCGAATAAAAAACAGGCGAGCACATAGGGACCGATGAGCCACGGCACAAAGCAACAGATCATCCCACTAAAAAATAGAAGATTATTCAAGACTTTTTCCTTCCATCCACCTTCCCGATAGATGCGAATCTGGTTGCGGACACTAAAATACTCCCCGATCTTCCTACCAAACTCCTCTGCCGCCTTCCTTTGTTGTTCTCTTCGGCGTTCCGTCTCTTTAACCTCTGGGGCACGGGGCTCTCCTTTAGGAGAAGACGGTAGGGGTGCTGAAACTTTTGTCTGTTGTGGAAACTGCTGAAATGTCCTATTAGCCCACTGTGCTAACAGAACTGAAACAAAGATCAACAGAAGACAAAAATAACACCATGCCAGTAGCACTTTCACAAGCCTAAGCAAAGCCCGTTGATCTAATGGTGTTAACAACATGGCGATGATTCCGACCAGAGCGTAGAGAGCGAGCACGTCGCCATACCAAAAAACGATCCCATGAATTAAGCCCAGAAGCAATAAAACCCCGAGCCGCCGAATATAGTAGGAGCGGAATGGGACTCCTTTCGCTTCCGCTCTTTCTGCCTGAATTGCTAACCCTGCTCCAAAGAGAATGGACAGCAGGGTAATGAATTTGCCATAAATCAAAAACAGTGTTAAGCCATAAAGGACCTTATCCAAGCCGATTAGTTTCTTCTCATGGAACAATGGGTCAGTAAAACTGAAGAGGGGAAGATTTGCCGGCAGGATCATAAGGATAGCCACTCCACGGAGAAGGTCCAGAACAGGTAAGCGCTCCTGCTCCGATACACTGATTGTGGACCTATCGGTCGGTTCCATTACCTCTTACCACCCCCCAAAAAAGAATAACCCTCTTTCGCCGTCAGTCAAAAGACAAAAGTCATCCCCTCACATCCTTGCCGCAGGCTGTCAAGATGTTTTTTAAATGTCATTCAAAGAGTATCCTTTTAAAGGCTCGTTGATGGAAATGTCCAAGTTGATCTTAAGAAGCCTTGTGATGGGAATCTCTCCGATAAGTTGTAAATTTACTCCTCAATAGCCCTCCTCCTTATCCACCAGACCCAGGAGGGGCTGACCGGATAGAAAGAGGCGCAAGTTTTCTTTGAATTGTTCAAACTGGCGTTCTCTGGTCCGA
This sequence comes from Candidatus Caldisaccharidevorator malaysiensis, assembly GCA_025057575.1. Taxonomy (GTDB): domain Bacteria; phylum Armatimonadota; class Fervidibacteria; order Fervidibacterales; family Fervidibacteraceae; genus Caldisaccharidevorator; species Caldisaccharidevorator malaysiensis. Next base: position 4,419 of record JANXBO010000062.1, on the reverse strand, counting down.
TCGCTAATACCCCCGATGTGGGGTGTGAGGATCACATTGGGAAGGGTCCAAAGGAGGCTATCTTCCGGAAGAGGTTCTTTCTCAAAGACGTCCAAACCGGCACCGGCGAGATGACCCGATTGGAGGGCATTTATGAGCGCTGGCTCGTCAACGATGGCGCCTCGGGCGACATTAATGAAATAGGAGCCTCTCTTCATCGCGGCGAACTCGTTGTGAGAGAACAGGTATCGGGTGGAAGGGGTAAGAGCAGCGGTGATGACGATAACATCACAGTCCGGCAAGATCATCCGCAGACCTTCGTAGCCCAAATAAAGCCCGTCCACGGGCAGGTCGGAAAGTCTTGCCTGGCGCTTTTTGACCCCCAAAACCGTCATTCCGAAGGCTTTGGCTCGGAAGGCAACTTCCCGACCGACATTGCCGACACCGACGATGCCCATCACCCTGCCCCTTAGGTCGGTTAGTCCGTTCCAGTCTCGGCGCCAAGTTTTGGTCTCTTTATGAAGGATGAAGGTAGGGATCTGACGGGTTAAAGCAAGGAGAAGGGCAAACACGTGGTCTGCCATCGGGGCATCATAAACCCCCTTGCCGCAGGTAATGATGGCAGGGGATTGACGGACAGGCTCCCAAACACCATCCACACCGGCCCAGGGGATGTGAACCCACTTCAGTGCCTTTCCCCGCGTCAGGACTTCCGAGACATAAGCCCCTAACAGAGCCAGGTCCGCCGTTTCCCCCTCCCGGATCGCTTCTTCCTTATCCCGGGTATAGACGACTGTCCCCTCACCCAGTATCTGACGCACTTCTTCCAGTTGTTCTAAGGTCAACTCGTGGGTGATCAGGAGTTTCCTGCCGACGGCTTCCCTGGTCACCTTCCCGTCACCTCCAGAGGGTAAAGGAGTCGGTGGATTTGCGGTTGGTGCATATTGGACTTGGTGACCACAGTGACGCCCGTGTCAATGCGTCTGGGGATTTTTTCACCCCTGAGAGCCTTGATCGCCATCTTCACCCCTTCTTCGCCCATCTTGAAGGGATTTTGGACGATCAACGCCTGGATGACCCCTTCCTCCAGAGCCTTGATCTCCGTCGGGGCGGCGTCAAAGGCGACCAGTTTCACCTTCCCCGCCAGATTGCGGGCTTTTAAGACTCTCGCTGCCCCGACGGCGCCTGGCTCGTTGGCAGCAAAGATCCCCTCCAAATCAGGAAAGGCGGTCAGCATATTCTCGGTGACCTGCATTGCCTTCTGGACATCGCTTTGCGAATACAAAGTCCGAACTAAGCGCACCTTGGGATACTTTTTAAGCCCTTCTTTAAAGCCTTTTTCTCTCTCTATGGAAGTTGCCGCTCCCGGGACAAAGGGGATGAGCCCTACTTTGCCCTCATAACCGATGAGGCGCGCCAAAGTCTCTGCGGCGATCCGGGCACCCTTAATGTTATCGGTGGCGACGAAGCATAGGGACACATCGGGATCCAGACCCGAGTCAATGGTGATGACCTTGATGCCGGCTTTGAGAGCCTTTTGGGCAACGGGAACCATCGCTCGGGCATCGCACGCTGCAAACACCAGCGCATCCACTCGTTGGGTAATCAAGTTTTCCAGAATCTGCTGTTGCCCCGCAATGTCTGTTTCGTCGCTGGGACCCCGCCAAATGATCCGAGCACCTTCTTCTTTGGCTGCCTTTTCTGCACCCGCCTTGACCGCTTGCCAAAAGTCAAAGGCGACACTTTTGGGAACAACGGCGATGGTGTAGGGCTTCTTCCCTGCCCCGACTTGCAGGCTCCCAGCCTGCTGGTTGACACTAACAAAGAGCAGGAGAGTCAAAATAGCCCAGCAAAAAATTCTTTTCTTCAGGATTGGGACCACCCTGCTCGCCTCCTTTCTCCGTCCACCCGTCAAGTATATGGCTCTTTTCAAACGGGTCCGATGACCGGCCAGTCCAGTTCCACCCCTCTTCCTTTAAGTAACGATTGGAATTCCCTCAGAAGACCGTCCTGCTCCCTGACCTGTCGAGGCAGAACCTTTTTCTCTAAGCAAAAGGCTGCCAGTGCTCCGGCTGCTTCTCCGATCCCCCACTCAACGGGATGGAGACGAAAACAGCCGTTGCTGATATGAGTCGTGGCGATGTTCTTGGCAGCGGGTAATAGGTTTTCCACCCGAATCGGTAGGAGGGCACCTAACGGGATCTGGAAGGGATAGGCACTGATGTCCAGGTAGTTGTCGCCGGCTGTTGTGGGATGAAGGTCTATCCGGTAACAACCCACACCGACGGTATCATCAAAGACTTCCGGTCCCGACAGTCCCATTAGTCTTCGGGCTTCTACCCCAATATGATTTTCCGTAACGGTGAAAACCCCTTTGATGCGCCGGCTCTCTCTGATGTAAGGAAATTTGGCAAGACCGTCAGCGGTGCCCAAAATGTCGGGGCGCAGGAAGAGACCGGGGTAACCGGTCCCCCCGTCGGGTCGGGGTGCCTCCGTCTGAAGCCAATAAAGAAGACTTAAAGACAGTTGACGGGCTTCTTCAAAAGCCGTCGTTACCTCTCCCTCACTTTTGTCCAGGATGTTGCGTCCCCAGTAGTCGTTCTGATACCAGTTGACGATGGTCACCTCGTAAGGGAGGGCGCCGGTGGGATAGTGATCGCGGCAGAGAATCCGCCGGTAGGTCCACAGACAGATGGGGCGCTCCATAAGGACTTCCTCCGGCAATAAGCAAGCGACGACCGGCTGAAGGGTGTCGGGTTTGGGGAAGGTCCAGTCTAAAAGCCGACCGGTCCAGGGAGGATTCAGGTGAGGGGTGTAGTGGCGCCAATAATCGTAATCCTTTGGCTTGTCAATCAGATGCTCGCCGTCAGGGTCATAACTGAGGGCGAAGCACCAGGTGAAACTCTGAACATTCTCGGGATCGGCTTCCGACTTTGCGTGTGGTTCTCCGGTCTCCTTCTGACTCTCGGCTCCTGTCACATATTCGGTCTTGGTCAAAGGGAGGAGGTCACCCAGTTCGGTCGCATCCAGGAAAAAAGTCCCTTCCAGGGTTTCTTGACGCCCCGACTGCAAGTCAACGACGGTGACTGACCGGACCCGATCACCGTCCACGTCGGCGGCGATCGGCTTGCGGTTCAGAAGAATTGTTAGGTTGCCCCTTGCTTGAGGAAATGCCAGCAGTTGCTCCAAAGCCAGCAGAGCCATTTTGGGTTCGCAGCAAATTCGGGAGACCCATCCCTTTCCCGGATTCAGATAGGGATCGTGGCGGGCGTCGGGTAGGAGAGGATGCCAATTTTTGTAGAGGTTGCGAACGGTGTTTCTGAGGGATCGGTAGGAACGGGAGCAACCGAAAGACTCAATCCATCGGTGCTCATCGGGTGGAACCCCTTGAGCGGTCCATTGCCCCCCAATCCAGTCGGTCTCTTCGGTCAGGATCACTCTTCTGCCCAGACTGGCAGCCGACAGTGCAGCGGCACAGCCACCCAGACCTCCCCCAATAATGACCACATCGGACTTTAACCCCGGCATCCGTGCCCCTCCCAGTTTCGGGACTCCAAACTGATTCAAATTTGCAAGAGCGAGTGAGCACAGTCAGTTCTTTCCTTTGACCGCTTCAGCGAAAAAGGCTTCCTCATCAATTTTTAATTTCAGGGAAAAGGGCTCGTCCCACAACTTTCGGAAGGCGAAGCCGGCGATCAACCAGATGGTCCTGGGATGACGCTCAAAGAGATAGGGGTAACTGATTTGACCACCCGGTTGCTTGGCGACGACGATCGGCTTGGTCCAGGTTCTACCATCGTCTTCTGAAAAGGCGATGGACAGTTCTTCCCGATGCCAAGAACAGGGAAACTCGGTCGCCTGAATGGCGTGTTGCTTGGGCAGGACCCGACCTTCGGGGTGCAGCCGGTTCCAAGCCAATAGGAGCCGACCGCTGGACAGACGCAGAAGATGCCCAGGGGAATTACTGCTGTCAATGCTGCTGGGCATAATGATCCGCCAATAGCGACCGTCTTCGGAGACCGCCTGCCAAAAACGGTCCAGACTGGTCCGGATCAGCATCAAGACTCTCCCGTCGGACAATTCGGCAACGGTCGGCTCAAAGGCACCGTCGTGATGACCGTGCCCCCCTAAGTCAATCCAGTTGCTCCTTTTCCAGGTCACCCCCTCATCGTCCGAGTAAAAGGAGCAACAGATCAAGCGCCCCGGATCGCTGACCAGATGTTGCAGGGGCACCACGATCCGCCCTGACCGGGTCTGAATGAGTCCAAAGAAGTTGGGATTGTATCCGCCCAGAAGTCTCTGGTGGTCCTTCCAGGTCTGCCCGCCGTCGGTGCTCCGAATCGCCCACACTTCCAGCCGACAGCCTTCTTTTGGTTCTTTTTTCTCCTCGTCCCACTGAAACTGGTAGTTTTCAAAGTTTAGATAGACCAGTATGAGGGT
>JANXBO010000061.1 GCA_025057575.1 Candidatus Caldisaccharidevorator malaysiensis | reverse complement strand
GGAGTCATTTGGATGGCATCTCGCCCCAAATCGGTGACGCCCACCGAGGTGACTCCTGCCGGCGCCCAAGAAGAGCAGCGGGAAACGGTTCCCAGATACCAGGAAAAGTGAGGCGGCACCCCTGGTGGAATGCTAACAAAAGAGCATCCAAGAGTGTTCGTTTGACCAAAACGGACCCAAGGGGATGATGACGAAAGGTGCCGGACCACTGTCCTATAAGTCTTCCTTGGGTCCGTTCCTCCTTGAACATGCAGTGCGCTGGGTCACCGGTCAAGCAAGAGGCTTTCCTTCTTTTTGGATTCACTAAACTCTCACACTCTGCCTTATTGGGCGAAAACAGACTTATATCAGACAACGCCGGGACGCGGACGCTTTGCGCCAATCCTGTTGGTCACTTGCCGTTTTTGATGTCGTGCCCTTTATCTCATCCGTTATACGAAGCGGATCGTTAATCATTAGGACAGTTGAGTGCCAGTGATCCCTCAACGGTGCGTTGCGAGGCAGTGACCGACGAGAAGACTTCAAAAAGCCATCTATCGTTCAATCCGTGATCCCATCACGCAATCCCAATGAGCAAAATCCTTGACAATGTCCAGATTTCCCAAGTAGAAAAGCTGATTTGGGACGGCCGCGAAAAAGGGTTCCCCACCGGACTGATTCTCACCATAACTGCTGCGGCTTTAGGTGTCTTAACACCATATGCGGACTTGCTGATCCCCATTCATCGTCCCACCGCTGCTCATCTTTCGTCAGGAGTGTTTGGGCTCCTCACTATTTTGGTCGCGCTAAGAGGGGTGTCCCGCCGTCTTCAAACCCTGCTAAGCGTCCGACAGGTTTTCCTCATCTACAGCGCCTTGAACTTTTGCTCTGCGCTCAGTTCTAGCGGTTTCGTTGCCTACCTGCTCCCGATGTTGGCGGCTCCCCGATACTTTGCCAGCCCTACTAACCAATGGGACTACCTGTTTCTCAAGCATCTTCCGTCCTGGTATCTCGTGCAAGACAAGGCTTTGGTCGTTGATTTCTACCAGGGGCTGCCTTCCTGGGCGCTGGCCGATTGGCGTGGCTGGGTCGCACCTGTAGGGTTTTGGCTTTTATTTGGCACGGTCTACTTCTCGGGCACTTTCCTTTTGGCTCTTTGGCTGGAGAGAAGGTGGGTGGTAGATGAAAAATTATCTTTCCCGACCGTTCAAATTGTTACTTCCCCACTCCAATCGGATCGGGCTCCGACGGCTTTTCTTGCAGGACTCGTTCTTCCGTTTGTCGTGCACGGGATTAACAATTTATCCCGAATCGTCACTTTTTTGCCGACTTTAAACCTTCGCCATCAATGGGGTCAAGTTTTCCATCAGTTTCCCTTTGATGTCTGGCAGGGCGAGACCTTAACTCTAAGTGCCGCTTTGACAGGAATCGGCTTCTTGATACCGGCGGAGGTGGCGGTCAGTTTCTGGGGCTTCTATTGGTTTCAGTTAATTGTCCGGGTCATTCTTCGGTGGCGGGGGATGGTGCCAGGGGTCGGCACCGCCGGCATCGGGACACTCCAAAGGGCACAGGAAGCCGGTGCTTTCTTCGCTCTCGCTGGTTTCTTCCTCACTCCTGCGATCCGCTCTGCTCTAAGAAGGGAGAACGGCACTTACCGAGACAAGGTTGGCGCCGTCGGCTGGGTTCTCGCCCTCGCTCTGCTGGTGGTCCTCCTTAGGGCTTCGGGACTGTCCGTGGTCTGGGGGGTCCTCCTGATGATCATCTGGTCGGTCGTTCACATCGTCTTAACGCGAATCGTCAGCGCTGGTGGCGTGATGCGGGTGGAATGTTCCTTTATGCCCTGGGACCTTCTGGTGCGGATTTTCGGTGTGGAGCGCGTCGGCTGGAAGAATCTTTCCCTCATTGCCTTTCCGCAACAGATCCTTATGTTTGACCAGGTAACCATTCCTCTTCCCTACTTGATGGACGGGTTCAAACTGATGCGCACCTTTTCCCTGTCGTTCTCACGCTACGTCCTTTTCCTGGTTATTGCCTACCTGGTCACCATCGGCACCTCTCTTCCCACCTCCTTCCTTATCCCTCACCAGAGGGGAGGTCTAACGGTCAACACTTGGTTCACGAAAGACGAAGCGGTGTGGGCGTTTAATAAACTGAGCAGTTGGGCAACAGCACCTTTTGGCACTGACTCGTTTTACCTCCGCCACTTTGCCTTTGGCTTCCTTTTTGCCTGGCTTCTTCAACAAGCCCACCGAAATCTCCCCTGGTGGTCCGTCAGCCCGATCGGTTTTGTGATGGCGACAACGGGGACAATGAGAAGTCAGTGGTTCCCGATCTTCCTCGGGTGGCTCTTAAGGAGCCTGAGCGTCCGGCTCCACGGGCTAAGAGGCTACCAATCCATCAGACCGGTCTTCGTCGGTATGGTCTGGGGGGAACTTCTCAGCAATGCCTTTTGGCTGACAGTCAACCTTTTCGTCCCTGTTCAGGGAGTTCCCATCTTTCCTCCAGAATAGACTTGTCAATGACAAAGCCCTGGACAGAAGGATCAAAAAGCGCGGTGAGAAGATGATAAACCAAAGGAACTGCCCCTACAAACGCAATCGGGGTTGCGGCTTCAATAATTGGTCATAAGGAGTGAAAAGAGGATGAGTTTTGGAGACGGGAAGTTTCGGTATGAGGTGGTAGAGGGCTGGTTTCGTCCGCTGAAAAGTTGGAAGGTGGGACAGATTGCCGCCGTTGCCTGCGATTCCAAAGACCGCGTCTTTCTTTACTGTCGGAGCGATCACCCGCTCCTGTTGCTGAGCAAAGACGGTGAGTTGATAGCCGAGTGGGGTCAGGAGATCCTTAAGGACGCTCACGGTCTGTGGATAGATGAAAACGACTTTGTTTATTGCACCGACCGGAAGAGTCACTGCGTCTTTGTATTTGATCGGTCGGGCAAACTGATCCGGACTTTCGGCAGACCGGGGATACCAGGGGAAGAAGGGGCTCCGTTCAACGAGCCGACGGACTGTGTGACAGTGCCCCCCGCAGACGGATGGAAAAGTCCGTCCCTGCTCTTCGTTGCCGACGGATACAGGAACAGCCGAATCCACAAATTTCTTTTGGAAGGGCAGCATTTGCAATCGTGGGGTGCTCCAGGGACAGGACCAGGGGAATTCCATTTGCCCCATAGCGTGCGGGTGGACCCCTTCAGTAGGGTCTGGGTCTGCGACAGAGAAAACAATCGAATTCAGATCTTTGACACCAACGGAAAGTTTTTGGAAGAAAGAAAAGGTCTCCACAAGCCCTGTTGTCTCTACATTGATGGCAAAGAGGGTGTGGTTTATGTAGCCGAATTGGAAAGAAGAGTCAGCGTTTGGACTTTAGACGGACAATTGATCACCCACTGGGGAGGAGGGAAACCCAGTGAAAAACCAGGAGAGTTTTTGGGAGGTCCTCACGGTATCTGGGTGGATTCGGAAGGCAGTCTCTATGTCAGCGAAGTCTTGACAGACGAGCGAATTCAGAAATTTGTCCGGGTGGGTTGAGCGGAAACGCGGGCAGGGGGGCTGGGCAATGATAGAAGGTATCATTCCTCCGCTGGTGACGCCGTTCAATGACAGAGACGAGATAGACGAGACAGCGCTGCGGACACAAGTTCGCTTGATGGTTCGTGCCGGAGTTCACGGACTCGCCGTTTGCGGCAGCACGGGAGAAGGACACACCCTCTCCGACGACGAAGCCCGCCAGGTTGCCACGATTGTCGTTGAAGAGGCTGGGAACCTGCCAGTCATTTTTGGAATTATCGTCAATAGCACGAAACAGGCGGTCCGCAGGGCGTTGAGCGTTCGGGACCTACCGATCCGTGCCCTTATGGTCACACCGCCTCATTATCTCTTCACACCCAGTGAGCAAGAGATGTTTGATTATTTCCGGGTAATCGGAGAAGAATCGGGTCGTCCGGTTCTGGTTTACAATGTCATCCCTTGGTCTTACCTGACCGCCGATGCCCTCATACGCTTGATGGGTGAGGAAGAGAGGGTCATCGGCGTCAAGCAGAGCGCGGGAGACCTGCACTCTTTGGCTGTTTTGGTCAATGAGGCACCAAAGGGAAAGGTCATCCTGACAGCCGTGGACGACCTTCTTTACCCGAGTTTCGTTTTGGGAGTCCAGGGGGCGATCGGGGGCATCTGCACGGCGCAGCCCTTCTGGTGCGTTGGTCTGTGGGAAGCCGTCCGATCAGGCGATCACAAGAGTGCCTTGGAGTATCACCGAAAACTGCTGCGGTTGTGGAAGGTATTGGAGGGACCTAACTTTCCAGCGAGGGTAAAGGCAGCCCTGACCATTTTAGGGGCTTGGGGAGGACGGCCCCGCCGCCCTCTGTCCCCTGTTAATCGGGAAGACCAGGAACGGATCAGGACCGTCCTTGCGGAGGGTTGAGGGAGACCGGTTTCTCATACGGGCACCGACAGAACCGGCAAGCCCAGCCGCTGCCTTTTATTCTCTCCTTTGAATAACTCCCTCTTTCGTGTCGGAATGTCCCCTCGCTCGCCTTCGTGCTGGGCGTGCAGTTCTACCGAATGGCTGGCGCCGTGATGGACCGTATGTTTTCCAAACTTCTCTGCTAAGCCGTCTATCACCCGATAAACTTGGACGATCCGTTCAATCTGGACCCGATCGTCAAAGAGACCAAACTGAAGGCTGCTAACGGGAATCAAGCCGGAAAGGACAACTCCGGTCGCCCGATAAAGAGTCCCTGGGCGGTAGATCTGCTGAAATCCTTCCCGAAGAGCCTCTAAGAGTTCCATCGGGTAAGCCGTCGGTCGGGTCAGCCGGATCTCCACGCCAAAATCGTTAAAATCCTGCCGTCTCATATAAAGAAAGAGCCTTCGGGCGACCAGTTCGTAGCGGCGGGCTTTGGTGCAAGCATTTTCCAGGTTCCGAGCCATTTGAGCAAACAGAAAATCCTTCTGATCTGTCGGTGGGGTAAAGGTTTTGGTCTTGCTGATGGATTGATAGTCGTTCTTTGTCTCTGGCACCACCGGATAGACGCTCCGACCGTTCAACTCGTGCCAGACCTCTTGATAGGGCTTGGAGAAATACTTCTTGACAAAAGCCTCGCTGGACCGGGCAAAGTCCAGAGCCGTTCGGATGCCGAACTTCTGAAGGAGAGCCGCTGTATTGGGTCCGATCCCCCACACTTCCTCTATCGGCAGGTCCTTAAGGAAAAGATGAATGTCCGTGCCGGGAATCACGGTCAGACCCCTGGGCTTCCTGGTCTGGGAAGCCACCTTCGCCAGGACCTTCGTCACGCTCACTCCAATGGAAACCGTGATCCCCAGTTCCTTCTCAATGGTCTCCTGAATCTGCTGGGCGATCTTTCCGTAGGAACCCTGATACAGGCGCCGGAGCCCTGTCAGGTCCACGAACGCCTCGTCAATGCTGTATTCCTCCACATCAGGGGAAAATCGGCGCAAAATGGCGAACATTCGGATGGAGAAAAGACTGTAAGTTTCATAGTCGGAAGGAAGAATGATCGCCTCAGGGCAGATTTTCTTGACCTCAAAGAGTCGTATCCCTCTGGTGATGCCTTTGGCTTTGGCTTCGTAACTGGCAGCAGCGACGATGCCCCTTTCCTTTCCCGTTACCACCGGCTTGCCCCTCAGTTCCGGATGGATGGCTTGCTCGCAGGCAGCGAAGAAGGCGTCGGCGTCTATATGGACAATGGCTTTCGGCCAAGAGTGAAGGGTTAAAGGCTGTTCCATCCTCCCCTTTCCTCCTTCCCCTCTTTTACTTGTATTTGCGAATGACGGCAGTGACGACACCAGCGATCTTCAGTTCGCTTTTGGGACGAATGACCGGCTGGTGGGAATTGGCGCCCATCAGATAGGCTTGCTGTCCTCTCCGGATCAGATACTTCATCGTCCACTCGCCGTCCACCTGGGCGATGACGATGTCCCCGCTCTTAGGCACTTGGGAAGTGTCCACCAGGACCATATCCCCAGGGAGAATCCCTGCCCCCACCATTGAATCTCCCGTGACGCGAACGAGGAAGGTCGCCTCCCGATTCTCAATCAAAAGATCGTCTAAGGAGAGAATGTCCACCAGTTCCTCTTCCGCCGGACTGGGCCAACCCGCTGCGACGACCCCCAAAAGGGGCAACTTCTGTCCTCCCGGCGCTACCTTCCACCTTGCTAACCAGCCCTTCTCCGTCGTTCCCGTCATCCCTCCTGTCCCTCCCTTCGGGATGAGGTGTGTCTGTTTTCCTGACAGTAATTTTAGCGCACATATTACCTCTATGTCAAGACTGTGTCAGTATTCCTGACAGGTGACGGCTATGTCGGTGGGATCGGTCTTGAAGCAGTTGCGCCTGGACAGGGGGCTTTCGGTTGCCCGCCTTGCCAAGATGGTTGGGGTCAGCCATTCCACGGTCCTTAACTGGGAAGAGGACCGCTATCATCCCCGACCCCGCCATCTGAACAGACTGTCTGCCATCTTCGGTGTCTCCCCTGCCGTTTTCTACGCCCAGAAAGAAGCCCCCCGATCATCCCCCTCCGCTCCCTCTGCCCTCTATCTCCCTGTCGTCAGTTACGTCCACGCCGGAGTCGGCTACTTTCGGGACCCCGAAGAACTTCTCTTGGTCACCCCTGAGGAGGCTTCCCGAGCCGACTTCGTCCTCAAGGTCAAGGGCGAAAGTATGCTCCCGACCCTTCAAGAGGGCGACTATGTGGGCATCAAAAAACAGTCGACAGCAGCCAGCGGGGACATCGTCGTTGCTACTTTAGACGACTTTGACGAGGTGACCATCAAGCGATTCCGAAAGTCAGGCACTGACATTGAACTGGTTCCCGACAATCCCGAGTTTCCCGTCTACTCGTCCCGCCAGCACCGCATCCGCCTCATCGGCATCGTCACCTGGCTCAAGAGAATTTTTCGGTGAAGTGGAGTAGCACGAAGCGTTGCCTGTGGCAAAATTTTTTTCTGCGTTTGCAAGGCGCCCGTAGCTCAGCAGGATAGAGCACGGGACTTCGGATCCCGGGGTCGGGGGTTCAAATCCCTCCGGGCGCGCCAGAGGACAGATCCCTTGAGGTTTGGGGATCGGAAAAAGACCCGATAGGTTTTTCCAACAGCGTTTCTACAGGGCTAAAATAGAAAAGAAAAGTGGCGGGCGTAGCTCAGCGGTTAGAGCGTCAGGCTGTGGCCCTGAAGGTCGCGGGTTCGAGTCCCGTCGCTCGCCCCATCTCAGGAGCAAAGAAAGAAACAAAGCGCCCGTAGCTCAGCCCGGAAAGAGCGGCTGCCTTCTAAGCAGCGGGTCGGGGGTTCAAATCCCTCCGGGCGCGCCACCGCCCAGACCGGATTAATGAAACTTTACATCTTACTTCACCTGCCGAATGCAATCCCCGATAACGCTTTCCCCTTTGCATCAGGCGATCCAAATTGACTTGCCGAGACTTATTCTCTAAGGGATTCGGTACTGGATGAGGTCAGGGAGACTCTGATGATGTTGCCGGACGCAAGATCTCTGACTTCCAACGAAACACTTGCCTGCAAATCCAGTTTAACTTGCCCCCGACCGGAAGCAAGCCAAATGGTAACTAACAAGGAGCCCTGACAACGAGTGACTTCTACGCCTGGGGAATGAGTGATCACCCGCAAGTCTCTCAACTCAGCCTCTAACCGATAACAGTTGAAAGTGCCTGCTGGAACGGTCACGCTCTGCTGTCCCCTCAACCGGGCGCTGCCTCGTGGAGCGATGATGACTTTGATATTCCGTCCTGGTATTGGAAGGTCTACGCTGAATAACACCGATCCGGCGTCCCAGGAAGTTTCACCGGCTTTGAGGAGAAGGAGTGGTGGGTCATATCTCACAATGTCTCCCCAGTCCGCCCCAGACCGGGATTGTTGCCCCCATCCCCGCACCTCGCCGCCTTGGTTTGTCCAAAAATGGCGCACCCAGGACTCACTTGTTCCCTCTCTCTGGGTCCCGTTCTCTTTCGCCGTCCATTGTTCTCTTTCGTGCCATTCGTCAATAACAGTCTCTACGGGGAATGGAGCGCCTTGAGTGCCAGCAATCGTGGATGTTGCCGTCCCTGTCTCTGTTTTCTCGTAAACTCTTCCATCCACTGTCATCCGGGCGTTGTGACTTGTCGTGTAAGTTCGCCGTAATCCCTGTGTCAACGGGAACAAAGTCCGGACAGTTTCCTCTCCAGGCGGGGCAATGGGCCTGATCGGACTTTCCCCTTGGACCCGATTGCCCCCACCTCCGCCGCAACCCCCAGCGAGCACCAATAACAGACCGTAGACAACCAGCGTTTGAGCCAGGCAACGCAAGGGAATTGACTTTGTCCAGCGTCTCACCATCGTTATTCACCTCTCGTGCGTCATTGATCGCATCGGTCCTTTGCGCTGCATAAGATGAAAATCTTTTTTGTGTTTTTGTTGTGCAACCAAATCCTGAACAGCGTATCTGGGGTAAAGCAGTCCATCAATTGCTACGAGCAAAACCTTAATTAGGGGTGATGCATGCTGAATTTTCCCGTGTTTCCAAGACTCAATGCGATGTTGTGATGTGTTTTTAATCGTGTCTTACCCAACCTCTTGGATGGAGAAATTGTTCGGAACCCACCCCTCGCGGGTTTTCTCTGAGACGGCTACAGTTTGTTGTCACCAGGTTGTCAGTCCTCTGGACGCACTTATGGTTGTTTTCCCACATTGACAAATTCCTGATGTCGGGACAATACCCTATGGGCTTGTATCGGCGACCTTACAGGAAAGCAATATTTTCAGATCAGATATGATCGTTTAGAAAAGAGACCGTCTTTCACGATGGCAATTTGCGTAGAGAAAACACTAAACCTTTACGGCGGGCTCAAAAGAGAATTTTTCCGAGGATCAAAGGTTTCTTTAGACCTTTTTGCCGATCAACGGCGGATCGTTTCCTGCGGAGGAGACCCTTCATCTTCAAGTGCCGGGGGCGGGACTCGAACCCGCACGGGGGTTGCCCACCAGATTTTAAGTCTGGCGCGTCTGCCGCTTCCGCCACCCCGGCAGGGATCCCTTCCCTATATTGTGCCGAGCTCGAGGCAAAAGTGGCAGTTTCTCCCGGTGCCTACTTATTCATCACTTTCGTAAAGGGCTTCGCCCCGGTGGAGGCGCCAGGCGATTTTGAAAGTCTGTTCCGTCGCCCGCTGAGTCGGTGCGTGGGCAGCCACATAGCGGGCTGTCGCCAGCAGAAGGGGCAAGCCGTCAGATGAATTCCATTCGTGGTATTGCCGCAGTCCTGCCTCCAGCATTTGAAAGGTGTGGAAATCGGCATCTTCCCTTAGCACGCACTCGGCGAGGATGCGGATCAGATCTTCGGGTAATCCTCCCACGTTTAGAAACCGGGCAGCGAGTCGGGCAACCATCTGGTCCGAACCGGTCCGGTCGCAGGCTTCCAGAATTTCCTTAGCAAGAACGTCGGTCTGAGCAGGCAGCTGATCCAGAGAACTGCGCTCGCCCGGCAGAGGGGCGGGGGGAACATTTAGGTAGCGGTCCAGGTAGACGGCAATCGCCCCATGAAGGACACCCCGAAACACGGAGGCGGGAACCTCCTCGCCAAACCGCTTGACCGTCTGATGGACGGCGTTGCAGTAACTAAAGGTGTGAAGAACGGTGATCCAGTCGCCCAACTCATTGTTTTCGCCGAAGCGGGCAATCCGCATTGCCGCAGCAAAGGCAACGGTTTTACTCAAATCGGACGGACGGATTCCCGATCGGACACCTTCCACCAGGCTATCCAGAATCGCCCTCGGATCTTCGCCTAAAAGGATGGAGAGCCAATGGTTTAGGTCCAGACGATGGGATTCTTTCGCCGCTCCTTCTTCCAGAGCAGGGGACAGTTTTGCTTCTGCCTCACGGACGAGAGGAATCAGATCAACGGGATGGCGCCAGTCCGTTCGCTCCTCCCCTCCCCTGCTGGACACCAGTTGCGCTGCCAGTGAAGAAAACACGAGGGGCGCCAAGTCCCAGCCGATGAGGTCCAACAGTTCCAATCCTTTATTAGCGAAGTCCCATAAATGTCCGCCATCGGCGAAGGGACGTTGAGAAACAGCAGAAAAGAGAAGTTCCGTCACCTCCAGGGGGGACCAGTCTCTGTCAAGAGCCGTCAAAAGAGACCTTTCGGCACCGTCCCGATGGCGGACCAGAGTCCAGTGGTGCAGCCAGTGGCGGATCTCTTCCGCAGATGCAGAACTGCCCAAAAGGGGTTGCCGCTCCCTTCTCGGTGGCTGTCCAGCGATATTGCCCGCTATATGACTGAGGCCCTGATACAGCGCCCGCATTTGCCATTCCGGAGCCAGCAGTGGAACCAAATGAGCCATCGCGACCAGGATCGTCATCCCAGAGCCCCAACTATCGCGGAGACGAAGACCTAACTCGGCACCTGATCGGACAATTTCCCGAAAGTCAGCCCCAGAAGCGATCAAATGAATGACGGCTTTCGCAATGACCAGGTCCAGTTGATGTTCTATCCCATCCCGGAGGCGACGAAGCCAATGGTCCTGAATTGCCTTCAAGTTCCGTTGGGGCACGACGACAACGACCGTTCCGTTGCGGATCTCAACGGGAAAAGACGGCACGTCATCGGCCCAAAGGTCAAAGGTGCACCCCGACGACAGGTCAAATCGGGCATGATGCCAGGGGCAGGTCAAAAGCCCTTCCTGCACGCTCCCCCGATGAAGGGGAAAACCCATATGAGGACAACGGTTGTCAACGGCGTAAATGCGACCATTATGATGAAAAACGGCGATCGGGCAGTAAGGACCGGCGACGACCAGCACTCCCCGAGACTTTACTTCATCAAGTCCCCCAACAATGATTTCGGTTGCGCCTTTTGCGTCCACCATCGCCACACCTCCGAGAATGTCCTGTGCTTTTTATCCCCTTTTCCTAACAAAGTGGGCGCAGCGCTTACCTAACTCCCTTGCCTGTCGGACAGCCTCTTGATCCTTTAAGGCTGTTCCCCTCTTCCCGCCAGGACCCAACACGAACCCCAGGTATTCCTGTTTGAGAAAAGCAAAACTCTTTTGAAGACAACCCAAAAGGTCCTGAGCCCGCTCTACTCCTGTCTCTTCCTGAACCGTGATGATGGCGGCACCCTTTCCCGCCATCCGCTCTGCAAATCTCACTTCCGGATACCAGTAGAGGAAACAAGAGAACCGGTCCAGCAGGACTTTTGTCAGACCACTAACGGAATACCAGTAAACAGGGCTCGCCCAGATATGCACATCGGCTTCCAGAAGGGGACTGATAAGTTTCATCAGGTCGTCCTCGTTAACGCAGGCGCCTCTCATTTTGCAGACCTTGCAGTCCTGAATGTGATGTAGAGTATAATCCAGAAGGACGATCTTAGACACCGACGCTCCTTCTTCCTCTGCAGCCTTCAAGGCGACATCAAGGAGATCGTTGGTGTTGCCATCTCTTCGGGAACTGCCCATTATCCCCAGCACTTTGTGGACAGAAGGCACGCACCGTCACCTTCCCCTGCTTTTCAAAAGGTTAAGGATTTCCTGTTGACCGGCTTGCTTCAATTTTGTAAGCCACTGATCGGTTACCTCAGACAAGTCAGCGCCGGCGTCAACCAGGATGGAGACGGTCTCAAAGTAGTTGCCTCTGACACCCTCTCCTTCCAGACAACCGTCCAAAGCCCAAATCAAAGGGGTGGCGCTATGCTCTATGGACTTAACATTCAACGGGGCGCCGGCCGCCACCAGGAGGCGAACGATCCGATGGCTGCCGTGCCAGGCTGCCCAGTGAAGGGCATTGCCGCCGAACTCTCCCCTCTCCGAAGGGTCCGCTCCCAAGTCAATCAATAGTTCCGCTATTTCTGTCTGATGAAACCGTGCTGCTGTAATCAGTGGAGTGCTGTAACTGCCAACACCGGTGTAGGAGTTGATGTGACCACCGGGAGCCTCACCTTCCGACCGGCTGGAAAGCAGAGTTGGGTTCTCGGACAGGAGGGACTGCACCTCGTCTCGGTTACCCAAAGCAATATGCAAGAAGAGGGCATCAGGTCTTGATCCTTTTTCCAGCAAAAATTCACAAACAGCGGGTCGGTCCGACACGGACCATTGGGCAGGGGTGCCTCTATGATCTATGTCGCGGGCATCAATCTCGGCACCACGATCCAGCAAAAATTGAGCCACCTGGGGATTGCGGGCGAAGTGCAAAGGGGTCAGCCCGTCCGGTCCTGGGCTGTTGACCTGCTCGGGATCGGCTTGCAGGATCTCATCCAGACGATCCAGCCAACCCAGCCCGGAAGCAGCGTAAGCATCTACAACCGCACCGTGAGCAATAAGAAAATTGATGACCTCGGGATCCCGCTGATGAAGGCTCTGCCAGTGCAAAACTCCCCAGCCTCCTGCCCACCACTGACTTCGGGCATTAATTTGGGCTCCAAACTCTATCAGAACCTTCAACATTTCCAGGTCGCCCCGCGATGCCGCCACAACAATGGCAGGGCTGTCAAAATTAAAAAGCGGCTCGTTGATCGCTGCCCGAACCGATTGATGGCGGGACAAAAGGTCGCGAACCTTTCCCGAGTCTCCTTCTCTCACCGCCGCCTTAAATTGCGCTATCTCGTCCACCATTTAATTCCCTCCGATTCATTTACCTTCACTTTTCGGCTCCTTCCCTTGTCAAGGAAAGACTATGCCGCAGACCGCAAAGAGCGTTATCATCAAAAAATCATCAACTGATGCTAACCTATTGACAAATTTCTGGTCAGGATGATGAGGTAATGAATGCAAAGGTCACACCGAAAGAGAAAAACCGGCTCATCAGAGAACTGTTGAGCCGACCAGGGATCATCCGAAGCCTCGGCGCTCACGACGTGTTCACGGCACTTCTGATAGAAAGAGCGGGCTTTGAAACGGTTTTTATCGGCGGTTTTGGGACTTCCGCCAGCCTTTTGGGTTTGCCGGACCTGAATTTTCTAACGATGAGCGAGATGTGTGATGCCGTCCGGAGGATGTCCAGACGATTATCTGTCCCGCTAATTGCGGACGGGGATACGGGTCACGGAGACCTGCACAACTGCTACCGAACGGTCGCTGAATTTGAATTGGCGGGAGCATCGGGAATCATCTTGGAGGACCAGGTTGTTCCGAAACGCTGTGGTCATTTTGAAGGGAAGGAAGTTATTGATGCTGACGAGATGGTCCGAAAGTTGAAGGCAGCCCAGAAAGCCCGGTCCGATCCCGACTTTATCATCATTGCGCGAACAGATGCACGAGAGGTTTATGGTCTGGACGAAGCCATTCGAAGAGTCTGCCTTTATGGCGATGCTGGTGCTGACGTTGTTTTTGTTGAGGCGCCCCAGTCCGTTAACGAATTGGAAGTTATACCCCGTAAAGTGCCCTACCCTCTTTTCGTTAATATGCTGACCGGCGGAAAGACTCCCCTTCTGAAAGCACAGGACTTGGAGCAGATGGGTTACAAAATAGTGGTTTACCCCATTGATACATTACTGGTCACGGCGAAAGCCGTTATAGAAATGTCCAACTGTCTCCGACGAGAAGGAACAACCCTTTCGGTGTCCGATCGGATGATCTCCTTTCAGGAACTGAAAACGATTCTTGGTGTAGACGAGTGGCTGAGTTTCCGTGATCAACTGGAGTAATTTCCCTGCTGTTCTGTTGACGGCGTCTGCTGTTTTATCATCATTTTCCAGAGTTGCTCATAGGTGGCGAATTGCATCCCGACGCTTTGGGCATATCGGAAGGTCTCTACCAGCATTTTCATATCCGGATCAAAACGGGTGATGGAGCGGGGATGCCAGACCAGTGAAAGGTGTGTGTAGGATCCAGCGAGAGCACGATCAATGAAAGCCCGGTTGATGGCGATTTCTTCTTCGGGCGTTTCTATCGGCTTTAGGGGAACTGCCTCGGGATAGGGTGCGGGGAAGGCGATCAGACGGACCGGCTGGTTCCCCATTCCAAATTTCAAGACGTTATCGTGCCACCCACTACACGGTAGTTCCCAGAGGTCAGGGAATCCGTCTTCGGCATAAGTAAAGGGATTGTGAAGAAGGGCTGGCAGCGTCCAGTCCGGACCCCAAGCCTTGGAACTGACATAACGAAAGCCGGCTTCCCACACTTCCTTTAAAACTGCCGGCGCACCGCGCAGACCATCCACAAAACTTCACCCTGGTCGCAGACCGATGCAAGGACGTTCAAAAACCTTCTCCACTAACTCTTTGCCTTTCCATATTTCCGTCCGGATCACATCGGGCGGAGCGGCGGGACCGCAAAAAGGATGGTCTCTGAGCATTTTGTGAGAGTAAGTATGAGATCCAATCTCAAAAAGCGGATCACCAAGGACCGCACGAAACTGCTCCCCCTCTTCTTCCAGCCGAATGCCGACAACAAAAAACGTAGCCGGAATCTCCATCTTTCGGTGTATCTCGGCAATCTTGGGGCAAGTTTCCACACTCTCCCTTCGCGTTTCCACATCATAGGCAGGGATAAAAAAAGTGTTCACTGTTTATCCCTCCTCACCAGCCATACCGCTCCGGTCCCCATTCCTTTTTGACGATCTCTTGTTGAACCAAGGCAAGGGTTCGGTGAGGAAGATCGTCATAAAGCACGACACCAGGACCGACACAACAATAGGCTCCCACCTTGACCCCAGGCATCAATATCGCATTAACCCCCGTCCTCGTAAAGTCGCCCAAGTAAGATGCGTTAGCGCCCACAATCGGCACTTCCAAACGACCGCGGATCTTGTGAACCGTATCGCGATCGTCAAACCGCAAGGTCCCGCATACGGTCGCTGCTCCGATGTCCACCGCTTCTCCTAAAACACCGTAAATTTCACAATAATGATAAAGATAGACGGTATGGAAAGCCACTCCTTCAAACTCAGCCCCGTGACCGATAATGCACCTGTTCCCCAGAACCGCATTCCCTAACAAGCAATAATCTCTGATCCGGCAATTCTTACCGGTCAGGACTGTCCCTCTTAAAATAGCGCCGTCAGTGATCTGAGTGTCCGCCTCTGCCTTGACAAATCCTTGAATCGTCACTCTTTTTCCAATAACACAGTTTTCGCCTAAAACAACAATCCCGTTGATCTCTGAAGAATCATCAATACGGGCAGTCGCATGAATTTGGTTTTCCACCGTTTGCTGGACTAATTCAGAGGCAACGTGATGTGATGCTTCCAAAATGTGCCAGGGTTTGTCTATGTCCACAACAAATCCATTTGCCTCTACACCAGAGACCAGTAAGCCGTCTTCTATCATCATTTGAAGGGATTGAGCCAGTTCATATTCAAGGGGTGGCATTCCACCGACGGGCACGCTTCTCATCACGCCTGGGTTTCGTTCTAAATAAGGGATCACATCTTTGTTGAGGACAAAAACACCCGCCAATCGGTGAGACGCACCACGGGGATGACCTTCAATCTGACCGATCCTGTCACCGCTTAAATTAGCGCAAAGCCACTCAGAACTGTCAAGAGGAGGCTGTAATCGTTGCACCAAGGCGGTCGCCACTGATCCGCTTCCGTGATGATACTCTATGGTTCGTCTTAAGTCATCCTGTGTCCAGAGACAGTCACCGTAGCAAACGACCAGGTTATCCCATTCGGTTATCTCCGTTAGTCCAAGAAGAATAGCGGTTGCTGTCCCGTCTCTCTGCTGCTGATGGGCGAATCGCACGGAAGCAAACGCCGCGGTGGCTTCCCGGACCTGACCAGAAAGGTAACCAGTAACGACAACGATCGGGTTGACCTGCTCGGCGACAAGGAGCCGGACGCACCTTTTGACCACCGGTTCGTTGAGGATCGGTAAAGCGCATTTTTGGCGGGTTAATTCATAAGGGAACATCTTTCGCCCCTCACCGGCGGCGAGAACGACACCCGCGACCTTTACCATCGTTACCTTTCCTCACCTTGCTTAAAAGTGATCGCCCGACCAGTAGACCGTCGGATGAGGTGGAAACAAAACCGATAAAACCGGCGCCACTTTGTCCTCATTATCTTGACAATTTGCCAGGTAACACCATTGCCGTCCGGAACACACACCGAAGAAGAGAAGACAAAAGAGCCGAGTGGTGATCCGAAAAAATAAAGATCCGCCGTCGCCTCTGACCAGTTCCATTTTCCCCCGTGTGCATTTAATAGTGACGACCTGATCCTGGTCCGTGAGGTGAAAGGTAAGGGCAAAATCCTGGTCTTTGAAGGGCGATAGCCACAGGTCTTTTTCCAGGACTGGGGTCACGATCTCCAAGCAGCGGTAGAGGTCATTGATTCTCAGCATCATTGCCTCAGTGACCTCGTGAAAAAGAGATGCCTGTGCTAAGGTGGCTATTTTTTGAGGAAAGGGATGCATCCACGGTGTAACGCCTTCAATGAGCCCGGGCTCCTTACTAATTGCCAGTTCAGAGAGAAGTGCCTTGGACAGGACTGTTAAAACTCCTGGATGCCGGTGATCATAGCTGAACTCGTGGATAAAAAAACCATGGTCGGTCTTGTCGGCACAGACATAAGCACAGCCCTGACCGGACGGGGAGTGAATAACGATGTGGGAAGGTCGCAGACCAAGGTAGCGGGGATGACCGTCCAGCCAGAAGGAAGAGGGACGGCAGTGCGCTAAACTGACCTGCAACCCTTCGCTGTGACGCTTGTAGATTTCTTGCAGGATTGGAAGGTCTTCGGGAACCTGGCAGGGTCTCACTTGATAAGGTCCATCGTCAGAGGAAAAGTAAGGGGCTCGTTCCACGCGGATCCGAAAACGAAATTGAGGGAAGTCCGCCCAACCCAAACGGGCATAAAAAAAGTTAATGCCCGTGAAGAGCATACTGAGGGGTTGATCTTTTGCCCTCATATACTCAATGGCGTCATTCAGCAGGAGTGTCGCCAGACCCTGATTCCGGTATTCGGGGAGGGTGCCGACCCCGCCGATCCCACCCATTGGTAGAACCACTTGTCCCCTATACAAAACCGGACGATTGGCGACCCAAACGTGACTGACAATGTGACCGTCCACTTCGGCTAACCGAATTTGGTCCGTCGTGACCGTGCTATCTTCCCAAAGTTGGCGGCGAAACCGCTCCCTGGGACCCTCCCCAAAGGCACGGCACAAAACATCCCACACAACTGGTTTCTCGTCTTCCTGCGCAGTTTTTAATTTTATTCCAATGCCCTCCTGGCTTATCGCCCTCACCTCTCTTTCCTGCACAATATCAGCATACTATGCCATCGGAAAGGATTAATCTGCGTGAGCACATATCGTTTATACAACCAAGACATCAGTTTGCCAACCTTTTGGAAAAAAGAAATATCTTTTCGGAC